>NZ_JBMKHB010000009.1:0-160127 GCF_049238285.1 Enterobacter cloacae complex sp. IR53041
CTGAACAGGAGGGACAGCTGATAGAAACAGAAGCCACTGGCGCACCTCAAAAACACCATCATACACTAAATCAGTAAGTTGGCACCATTACCCATCTTTGAACCTCGCTGAGAATGTTTCACATCAGGAATAGGCTCTCGCTCGGGCGGGATGGTCCACAATGACGTTTCAAAATCGATTTCTGACCAGCGAGCAAAACGCAGTTCACTGGACCGAATGAAGATAAGCAGAGTGAGTTCTGTCGCCCAGCGGGTTAGCGGCCTGCCGGTATAGCTGTCTATTTTCTCAAGCAACTCAGGGAGGCGCTTTAATTCCAGCGCCGGACGATGTTGTCGATTACCGGAAGCAACCGCCCCAGCTATCTCTTGTGCCGGGTTATAATCAATTAACCCACTTTGCACTGCATAACGCATGATGGCCGTAGTGCGCTGTTGAAGACGAGCAGCAACCTCAAGACGTCCAGACATCTCCACTGCTTTAATGGGCGCTAATAAATCGCGCGTTTTTAACTCAGTGATATTACGTTCACCAAGCGCTGCAAAGAGATTATCTTCCAGGCTTTTTAGCACACGATGGGCGTGATCTTCAGTCCACTTTTTATTGGTGCCATGCCACTCGATCGCTACCTCTTTAAAGGCTCGTGCTTTACTCTGTTCAACCTTATCATTTTTCTCTTAGTCTCCCGGATCGACGCCATTCGCTAGTAGCTTACGCGCTTCGTCAAGACGTGCTCTGGCATCCACCAGTGTGATTTCAGGGTAAACCCCAAGTGCCAACATCTTTTGCTTGCCGTCATAACGGTACTGCAAACGCCAGTACTTAGAACCATTTGGATGGACAAGCAGGTGCATACCGCTGCCATCGGTCAGTTTGTATTGCTTATCCGTTGGCCTAGCTGTTCTGACCTTGATATCTGTTAACACCATGCTTATCCCCTCCCTGTTGGTACAAGCATTATCGAACCGGAAAAACCATCATCTGTACCAACATCTGTTGGTAGATGTACGTTGAAGCCGGTTGACCTTGAGAGAGTTAATAAAGCGGGGATGATGGGTAAATACTGAATTTCAGACACAAAAAAAGCCGCCCTTAAGCGACTTTGATTTGCATCTTTTGGTGCGAAGGCCGGACTCAAAACACACCATAATTAATTGATATAAAAGGATTTAATATTACAAACTAAAAAATATGCCCCTTTTTGTGCCCCCAGACATTTTGTTGCCATTGTATGGATAACGAGTTGAAGCATGTACCTTTTATGGATAGTTATTCTTAACCGGTTAGGTTCCGTCATACGGATCCTTACCAGAACAAAACTTAACAATCCATTAAGTTAAAAGCCGCCCTGATATAACTCTCTTCAGGTTTGAATCGTGACATGTGTCGCACGCAGATAACCGGGATATTTCTACTGTTAAGATTGGCCATAAACGCGAAAGTAGTGTGGTAGCCTTTCGGCTGAGAAAATTTGAGAGTAGTTGCATCGCCAAAGTGCTTTAGCAACAAACTCGCGGCTGAGAGTGACTGGAGACTGTTGCTATATGCAACGATCAAATCTGGTTCGCTCAAATGGGCTGTTACATGCTCAAAAAATGCCATTGAGTTTGCTTCGATTTCATTCATTGTAGTGTCGTGACAAGCTGCCTCTTTTCTCAGGGTTGCAGCATTCTGAGAACACATCATTAATGCGTTGGTATAAATAACATCCACCCAGCTATAACCGAGACAAGAAGGTATTTGCTGGAGTCTTTTAGCAAGATGAGTGATCCCCCATTTTCCTTGTATCCCTTCTTGGATACCTGAAATAAAAGGATGTTCATAATCTTGCAGAATAGACTGGCGGTTAGTCATACACGAATCAGCTAACGAGCCATTAAAGCCCATCATAATCAGCCTTTTTCTCGATGGCGTTGCAGCCAAGAGGTCAAAAGCGCAGTCATAAGGTCGACCAGGCAAATCAGCCAAGTCAAAGCGGGAGAGTCCTTCTAAAATGAAATCTCTGGTCTTATCCATTGCTTAAATTTTCTCATGAAGTTGCATAGCAATATCATATGCAAAAAAAGTTTTTTTGCATTTAACTGTTCACTCTGTTCACCTCCTTATTTTTCTTTTTAATATCATAATTATAGATGGTGATCAGTTGGTGAAGAGTGAACAGTCAACTCTTCACCTCAGCGCATTTCTGGCCTGTTTCCGGCAACCATCACCGCAATACGATGGTTATGAGGGGGGATAAAAAGTTTTTTTGGGTTTTACTGTTCACACTGTTCACCTTTTCTTTTTTATCAATAAT
Source organism: Enterobacter cloacae complex sp. IR53041 (assembly GCF_049238285.1). NCBI lineage: Bacteria > Pseudomonadati > Pseudomonadota > Gammaproteobacteria > Enterobacterales > Enterobacteriaceae > Enterobacter > Enterobacter cloacae complex sp. IR53041. The sequence goes on from NZ_JBMKHB010000009.1 coordinate 2,294, forward strand.
TTCAAAGCGATATAGGGTGAATATACGGTGAAGGGTGAACAGTGGAGTGTTCACCTTATGATAATTGCCGGAAAGAAAAAGACCGGCTGTTGCCGGTCTGGAGTTGGTTAAGTCGCTGCGGGTTCGTCGCATTTCGGCAGCCAGTCGCCGTAGCTTTCCTCTTTCAGTGACAGGTTGGTCTGTATCCCCTGCTTCGTGTGCCGCTTCTCATAATTCAGGCCGTACTCTTTCAGCATCATGGGCAGCCCCAGCCCGAACATTTTCAGGCTGAGCACGTTCCTGTATCCGTTAGCCTCCATATAGGCCAGATACGCGTGATAGAGATATTTACGGTAATTGCGCGGGACGATGCTGGCATTGCCCATAAACATCCCGTTAGTTTGCGGCAGCATTTCCAGATAGCCGCAAAAATCAAACGTCGGGTCAGCATCGCGCTTGATACTGAGCGCCTCGTCGGAGTTCTGCTGCGACTGGAGCAGTGCGCGCGCGGTCTTCGGGTCGCTGAATTTCTGCATAAGCTGGCGCACGATGACGGCCAGCTCTCGCGCAATTTTATCCCTGAGTTGCGGGTCGCGTTCCTCCGGGGCAATCTGCTCCGGGAAATGAATAATCACCCGGCGACGTGACACACCGCCACTGCGGTCAGTGAAGCGCATGGGGTTATTGTTCACGGCCAGAATCACCGCCGGGATATGCGTTGAGTACGGATTCTGGTATTTCGGGTCAACTGAAACTGCATCGCCGCCGGTGATGGCCTTCAGCCCTGCACCGTCACCGCTCCATTTTTCCTGGTCAGGCAGACGGATAAGCGAGAAGCCAATCAGGGATGCACGCTTGCGCGGGTCTTCCAGCGTATCGATATCAGCCGACGTGGCGTTATCCTCTCCGGCGAGCAGGGTCGCGATTTCGGCCAGAATACTTTTCCCGCTCCCGCCGGGACCGGTGACTTCGAGAAAGAGCTGCCAGTCGTAGCGGTTCGCCAGCACCATAAACAGCGCGGCGAGTATCACGTCGCGCTTTTGTGGATTTTTACCGGCCGCCCGGTCGAGCCAGCGCCAGAAATTCGGGGCATGAGTTTCCAGCGTTTCCCCCTCGACCGGCGGAGTAAAATCCACGTCGCACAGCGTGCGCAGCCAGTGTGATTTGCTGTGCGGGCTGAACAGGCCGCTCCGGGTATCGAGTACCCCGTTGCGAAAACCAATCAGACGGCGTGCCGGTGCGGCCTGCTGAGGAATAATCAGCTTCAGCGTCTCCACCACTGAGGTGATTCTCCCCGACGAGAACGGGGCGCGCAGGCGCTGAAAAAGCCCGGCTACGTCGCGTTCGAAGCTGGACGGCTGAACGACTTTCCATATCCCTGCTTCATAACGGGACAGGAGCTGGCCGTTCGCATCCACCGCCAGCGCTTCGCCGTAATGCTCATGCACCCGCAGAGCCTTGTCGCTGGCGCTCATGGCGGTAAATTCCGCCTCGCTCATGGTGTCGAACGGACTTTGTACCGGTGGCCGGATGGCATCATAAATCGCTTTTCGCGTGGCCTCCCCGCCATTCTGCATAAACGCATCATTCCAGTCACCAAACACCGGCGGCAGGGCAACAACACCCTCACAGGTTTCTGCGGCCGCTGCGGCTTTGTTCTGGCCGTCGCCGTTAAGGTCGCGGTCGGCGGCGAGCACAATCTGACAGGCCGGGTGTTTCTGACGGGCAAGGCTCGCCAGAGAAAGGAGGTTCACGGAGGACAGCGCCACCATGATGGTTTCCCCGGTCAGGTGATGCACGGTGAGCGCGGTTGCATAGCCCTCCGCAATCCACAGACGTTTTCCGGCCTGTTTTTTCCCTTCGATGGTGTGGCATGCCCCTTTGACCTGACCGCCTTTCAGGGTGCGTTTGAGTCCGTCAGATCTGATAAGCTGAAGGTTAACCAGCACGCCGGTATCGTCATACAGCGGGACAACCACATCACCGGCGCGGAACGTCACGCCGCCGGTTTTATGTGTGGCCGTCAGCATGAGACATTCATGTCCGGGAAAACCCTTACGGGTCAGATAAGCGTTGCCGCTGGCCGTGCGGGTTTTCTCCATCAGTCTGACGGCCAGCGCGGCGGCCGCTTTACGGTCGGCTTCGGTTTCAGCCTCTGCGGCCGCAATCACTTCCGGGGCAACCGGCTGCAGGTTGCCGGTCACGGCATTCACCTTTTGGGCTGCCTCTGACGGTTTTACACCGAAAACCTTCTCAACCAGCTTAAGCCCGTCACCCGCACCGCACTGGTTACAGAACCATGTGCCGCGCCCCTCTTTATCGTCAAAGCGGAAGCGGTCAGAGCCGCCGCACACCGGGCAGGCCTGATGGCGGTTTTTAATGACCTTCACACCCAGCGCCGGGAGAATGCGCGGCCAGTGGCCGCACGCCTGTTTTAAGGTTTCCGTTACGTTCATTTTCATGGTTATTTTCTCCCTCAGCGCATAACAGGCGATGTGATATGACGGGCACAGAGTTCATCCATCACGGCCAGCCCGAGAAAGGACAGTGAGGGCGCGGCCTTGAGCGGTCCGGCTTCCATTAAATCTTCCAGCAGCGCACAGGCAATCTGGCGGCCTTTTTCCTCACCGTGCTGGCGCAGATAGAAGCCCTCCAGCTCGTCGGCGATGGCGCTTTCCAGCGCATCAAGGGTGAGGTGTTCGTAGCGGTGCTGACGCTCGCATACTGTCAGCCATGCACAGGCCACGGCGCGGCGATAGAGCGCGGCGCGTAATACGGGTGAAAGAGGCTTTTTCATACGTTATCCTCCCCGGTCAGCCAGCGCTTTTTGCAGCGCTCGACCACGCCGTCGAGCTGGGCGGTTATGAGGTAAATCACGGAGGTGAGCTGCAACTGCTGCGCCGGGTCGCGACAAACGGAGGTTGAGTCCTGCACCTTCATCAGCTCGTCAACGAGCTGGCCGACATTACGCATATGCTCAAGGCACTCAATATCATGAGGGGTGATAATGGTCTGTTTCATGGTCGCACCTCCGTAACCGGCAGGCGGCCAGCGAACGACAGAATGTAATCACGAACGAGGGACAGGCGTGCGGCGTGTTCATCACCGGCAACGGTGCGGAGCATAAAGATACGGGTTTTACGGTCTGCGCGACGAACGGCGGCAAACACAAAGACAAACTGCGGATGAGACGGGGTGAGGATCGTAGCCATAATGGCAACCTCCAATGTTTGCATGTGACTGCTACCACCGGAAACGCCAATTTCACTGGTGGTAGCCCAGACGGGGTTGGCGTAACCGGCAACATTGGAAACCGGCGCTTCGTAAGAAGCCCCCGCCTGAGCCACCATTACACGAAGGATCCATAGACAGACACATCTTTGGATCAAAAATGGATGCACTGAGGCATAGACACAAAAAAAGACGCAAGGCGCGTCTGGTGTCGCCAATGTTGTAAACGGGACGCCAATCCCGGCTGCCGATTTTGCGACAGCGGGAAAACTATACCTGGAAATGGCGACAGGAAGCAAGCCAGAAAAAGGGACTGTTTGCTGAACGGTCATCATCATGCGTCACAGCCCCGGTTGCGTTCGGCAATACGATCTGCCATCCATGCGGTGATTTCAGACTGCGCCCACGCCACGTTTTTACCGCCGAGGGAGATTTGCTTCGGGAAAGCCTCCCGGCTGATGAGGTCATAAATGGTCGACCGGGACAGACCGCACAGATGCATCACTTCGGGCAGGCGGATAAAGCGTTCCTGAACGGCATCAGAGACCGGCATCATCGGGGCGGCAGGGGCAGAAGACGGGGAAGAAAAAGCGGTGTGCATCGGGCTACCTCATAAAGTCCATACTGTGCCGGTCGTGTCCGTCCGGCCTCGGGTAGCTCTCTATTTTGTGAATATTTTCCCTCAGGGCAACAAGTCTTTTACAGACGATTTTGCATCCAGACCGTTGATTTATCGAATGTGGCAAACCCATGGCAACTGCTGGCAATCAGTGGCAATTGATGGAAAACCCATGATTACTTTTACTGATTAATACCTGCTGCATTGACCGGAATAAAATATAAAAGCCCTGAGATAAGCCAGAACGGCAGGTGAACAGTGGTGAACAGACGGTGAACAGTCAGACCTGCAACTGTTCACCCTTTAACCTACTGTATTACTTATATTTTTATTTATGGTGAACAGTGGTGAACAGTTATCAGTAAAAAAACAAGCGATGAGTAAGGTTTTGCTGAGACCTTTCTCTGGCCAGCCGGGTTTTGAGTGCCGTTTGTGCCAGAACTGCCACAACTGCAATGAATCGAGATGTTGTGTGATGAAGGGCAGAATCATTTCAGGTTGAACACACGGAGAGCCTGAACATGAAACCCGAAACAGTCATTACTGCCCTGCAGAATGTAGCCGCTCAACAGTCAGCAGAGAGCAGCCAGCGCATCACAGACAAGCTGAGCGCATTCACTGCGGCCAGAGACACGCACGCGGCCAGCATGCAGGAACTGAAAGAGATTGATACGTCCATTGAACGCTGTAAGCAGGAGCGGCAGACCGCCCTCAGTGAGAGTGCAGAGGCGGAGCAGGACTGGCGCAGTCGCTTCCGCACCCTGCGCGGCAATCTCACCCCTGAAATGAAAGCAGAGCACAGCAAGCGTATCGCCAGTCGCGAGCTGGCCGACGAGTTCACCGGCCTGATTGCGGAGCTGGAAACCGACCGGACACGCGCCATGCTGAATGCCTGCTCCACCGCCAGTAAATACCTGTCAGCGCATGACGATGCCTTTACCGCTTATGCCGGTGCGGAATGGACTCAGGTGGTCAACACGCTCCCCGTCGCGCTCATACGTGCTTTCCTGCTGCGCATTCGCGCGCTCGAAATGCAGGGTGACAGTGCCCCCCAGTCGGTTGTCGTCGGCGAGTTGCGCGATGCGCTGAGCCGTCAGGGCAGCCTGTATCACTTCGATATGAAGCAGGAGCCGGTATTGTCTGTGACGGGCATGCACCGGCCGCAGATTAACGGTGTGGATATGGAGCTGTTACGCAGCCCGGCGAAGAGAATGATGCTCGCCAGAAAACTGGCTGGTAATGGCGAGACAAAAGCGGAGGAATAAGCATGTTTCACTGCCCGTTCTGTAAAACCAGTGCGCACGCCCGCACCAGTCGCTATCTGTCTGAGAACGTCAAACAGCGCTATCACCAGTGCGTGAACGTCGAGTGCTCGGCGACCTTCCGTACGCTTGAATCCGTTGACGGGATTATCCGTTCACCGGTTACTGAGCCGGTTACCCCTGTACCCGCACCGGCGGCCACCGTTAACCGTGCCGGTGCGTGAGCACGGCCAGACATCAGGAGAGACATACGTGACCACACTGACTCTACAGAAAGCCTTTGAGGCCTGTCAGGCAAATAAATCCGCCTGGCTGCAACGCCGGGATGAACTGAAGCAGGCCGAACAGGCATACCGCGAACAGCTTGCCGGTAACGACCACAGCGGCCGGAGTCTGCAAACCCTGCGCGAAATTATCGATGTGAAAAAGTGGGAAATAAATCAGGCTGCCGGGCGTTATATCCGCTCGCATGAGGAGGTGCAGCGCATCAGCATCCGTAACCGTCTGAATGATTTTATGCAGGCGCACGGCGCGGAGCTGGCCGCCGCCCTTGCCCCGGAGCTGATGAATTATTCCGGGCAACATTCCGCCATTCAGCGCTGCGCCATGCAGCACTCACTCGACTATCTGCGTGAGGCGCTGCTGGTCTGGCTGACCGCCGGTGAAAAAATTAATTATTCGGTGCAGGATTATGACATTTTAACGGCCATCGGATTCAGACCTGACGCGGCCTCGCGCGATGATTGTCGTGAAAAATTCACACCCGCACAGAACCTGAATTACACCCGCCGACGCGCAGAGCTGGCCGCGCAGTAGTCCTTTAAAAAATTCCCGAAAATCCCGCCTTTTTCCCCTAAAAAAGCCATGCATGCATAAGGTGCATGGTTTTGCATGCGTTTTAGCGACACTGGATCCCCCGCCAGCACCAGCACTGGCGCACCCTGAAGCTGGTCTTGCACCTGCATTAAAAGCGCCCCCTTAAGCGGGCAGGCGTGGCGGGGAGAGCATTGCGCGCCAGCGGTAAAGTGCTTATTTAATTTAACGGCCTGCACGCGTCTCTCTGCTGTGCGGGTTTGCGGTAGTGTCAGTGCGTAGTACAGGGATATTAGAACGAGTTGAGAGCTTCCAAGAAGGCCAGGTAAGGGGGAGAAAAAGACGTACACCGGAGGAAAGCACCCATTTTAACGTCCCAAGGTGTCGCTTTTCAGCAGTTCACCCATAACCTCAACATCGCTCATTTTGCACGGTGATGCCCTGAGCCCATAGATATTACTTGGTGATCGGGTACTAGAGCCTGTATTGTAACAACACAGCCACATCCCCCATTCAATAAACATATTTAAGGAGAACTAATGGAAGGGAAAAACTACACTTCTGAATATCTGTTGATTTTCTCAGAAGAAAGAAAGCTAATGCAAAATGAAGAGGATTTAATAAGAGGTCTTCAACTTAACCAAAACTTAAGGATAGAAAAAAAGGGGTCCAGCAACACCATCACATTTCATAACACTGAGTTTTCCCTAAACGTAAAGAAAATAAAGTCAAAAAATGAAGCTTACCGTAGCTATGTTATTGATATTTGCAACCTGACTGAGGTTTCAAATGAGAGAGAAAAACTAGCAATTAGAGACCTAAATAAAGAAGTCATTGCTACAATTAGAGAATTACAACACTCACAACTTAATACGCTTAGAGATGACTTAGCAACTGAATTTTCTATTGAAGGCTACAAGCACATACATGAAATAGAAAATAAAATGAGAAAATTAATAACCATTTTTATGTCTACGAAAGTAGGCTTGGAGTGGATTAAGTCAAACATTCCACAAGAAGTCATAGATTCAATCAAAAATAAAGACGTTAAATCTGAAACTCAATCACTGAACACATTCCTTTCAGAAACGGATTTCATTCAGCTTTCCAAGTTTTTATTCGATAAGTATAGTACAATCAAAACAGCCGACGTTCATCGAATTTTAAATAGCACAAAAAAAACCATTGACGTTGAAAAGCTAATGGACTTTGTCCCTAAGAGTAACTGGCAACGATATTTCTCCCCTGAAGTTTATTCAGAAAGTACCGATTCTAAAGAGCGAAACAAAAAAGAAGAAAAACTTATTGACGATTGGGAATCTTTGTATGATCTGAGAAATAAAGTTGCACACAATCGTTTTATTACTTATGAGGAAATGAGACAAATCATTAGTAAAAAAAATGATATCAATGAAGTTATCAATGAAGCATTTAATGCCATTGAGGAAATAGAAATAACTGAACAACAAGAAGCAGAAATAAAATCAGAGTTAAAAACGACCATTCATGAAAAAACTGGAGAAAGTGTAGACATTAGTAAAAACGATGACACAGATAATAAGTCAGCAGATAAAAAACTTATAGCTGATGGAGAGCACCACATAAGAAAGCTAACAAGATACATATATATGAATATTCATGATTCATACAAAAAAGAACTAAGAAAATATAGAAACAAACTAAACAAAGCAGTTGAGAATTACAAATTATCAAATGACGACACTCTTACGCATAATTTGCTGGAACTGGAGTTAAATCGGGTAAAAGATTATTTAAAGACATTAAATGCCGTTATTTAGCAGAATAAAAAAAGGGGCGTCACGCCCCTTGGTCAATAAAAAAAATAAAAATAATATGATATCATTTAGCAAAATCATAAGGAGATACTAATTTAATTCTATTCTCATCAAGGTAATCAGCCCACCACTGCACCATTAACCTGCGTTCATCCAAATGCTCAGATGTATGAATATAAGCTGCACGTACATTATTACGCTCTGAGTGGCTCAGTTGCCTCTCTATCGCGTCATCACTCCATAACCCCGACTCCCCCAACGCACCACGCGCCATCGTCCTAAACCCATGCCCACACACCTCGGTTTTCGTATCATAGCCCATCGCACGCAATGCGCTGTTTACCGTGTTTTCACTCATAACTTTAGTTGAGTCATGATCACCCGGAAAAAGCAGCTCTTTATCACCACTAATCTGCTTTAATTGGTTTAATAAAATCATCGCCTGCCGACTAAGCGGAACGATATGTTCCTCTTTCATCTTCATGCCTCGGTACGAATAACGCACGCCTTTAATTTCTTCTCGTTTTGCAGGTATACGCCAAAGAGATTTATCGAAGTCGAATTCATCCCAACGCGCAAAACGCAACTCACTGGAACGCACAAAAGTTAGCAAGGAAAGCTCGACCGCTATCCGTGTCATTACACGGCCACGATATCCAGCAAGACGTGCAAGAAACTCAGGGAACCGGCTGGAAGGTAAAGCCGGGTAATGTCGCGCTTTGGTTGTCGATAGCGCACCGGCCATATCGCTGGCTGGATTTGTGTCGATGTAATCGTTCTGTACGGCATAACGCATAATGGCCGTGACGCGCTGTTGCAGGCGCTGAGCGACATCATGTTTGCCAATGGCATCAACTTTTTTAATCGGGGCTAACAGGTGGCTGGTTTTAAGCTGCCGAATGTCGGACGAACCGATATGAGGGAAGATATAAAGCTCAAGATAGCGTAGAACGCGTGAGCGATGGTCTTCACTCCAGCGCTTGTTACTGGCATGCCATTCACGAGCAATTGTTTCGAAAGTGTATGCCCCCGAATCCTCAGCCTGAGCTTCTTTCTGTTCGGCTTTTGGGTCAATGCCCTGCACTAACAGCTTTTTAGCCTCGTCACGCTTTGCTCTTGCCTGAGCAAGCGTCACAGTAGGCCAAACACCAAAGGCAAGGCGATCCTCTTTTTTGTCAGAGGGGCGTCTGTATTTCATGCGCCAGTATTTAGAACCCTTAGCCGAAACCTCAAGATACAAACCGCCGCCGTCGGCCATTTTGTAGGTTTTGTCTTTTGGCTTTGCGGTCTCGACCTGTCTGGCGTTGAGCTTCATCTGGGGGCACATTTCTTATCGAAGTTAAGATGCCCCCAATTATGCCCCCAATGACATCCGGATTTCAACGGACTACCTCGGACAACTCAGGACATAAAAATCGCTGAAAGTATTGATTTTAAAGGGTTTGATGGACTTTCTCGGATGGTCTTGGAAGTGCTAATGGTGCCGAAGGCCGGACTCGAACCGGCACGTATTTCTACGGTTGATTTTGAATCAACTGCGTCTACCGATTTCGCCACTTCGGCACTGAAGGGGATGCGGAAACGTTGTGGATTATACCTGTCGCGCGTCGCCATGCAAGCGACGACGCGCGAAACCCGCGCTAAGTGCCCAAAAAACCAGCGCCCTTCGTCAGTCCAGCTCAGACACCGCCAGCCGAATCACCCTCGCCGCCTTCTGCTCCGGCAGCGCCAGCACCTTGGCCCACATCTCCTGCACCATATCGCAGGAGAGCTTCTCTTTGCCCGCCGCTTTCTCCGGCATCTGCAGCAACTGGATGTCCTCGCCGTACTTGTCGGCAAGTGCCTTCATAATCGGCCGCACATCCTCGACAGCCGCCTCGCGTTCTGCCGGTGTCACGGTGTGGCGGTTTTTGCCGTAGGCCGCGCGCATCATGTCGGCGTCGGCCTGCATGCGCCGCGCCATCAGGTCTTTATCCAGCATGCGCATCGGGTTGATGCCGCCCTTCACCATCGGGTAGAGGAAGCGGAAGCAGGCGTCGTCGCTCACCTTCTGGATGGCGGCGGTCTGCTCCATGTTGATGGTCATGTAGTTCACCACGTTGGCGTCCGGCGCGTTTTGCAGGCGCGACATCTGCAGATGCAGGATCTGCGGCTGGATGGTGTCGATAATCTGCTGCTCCGGCTCGCCCGCTTTTTGCAGTGCGGCCATCTGGTCGAGGATGCGCTGATGCAGCGCGGGCTCCTGCTCCTTAATCACCTGCCAGGCGGGCATCGCGTTGAGGGCGTTGTCCATCTGCCGTTCCGGGGCGCGCTGCCTGTCGCAAAACACCCAGAACGCCACGGCGGCAGCCGCAATGACGACAATCACAATACGGGTCCACGTTTTATTCATCTCGCATCCTTATCCTTGAGTTATGCCGGTTTACACCGGCACGCCGCTGTGGAAGCGAAACTCGTTGTCCGGTGTCGAGATAAGTGTGGCTTCAATTTCGCCAAAAAGCTTTATGCGCGGTGAGATATCGTCGTCGCTCACCTGCTGGGCCAGCGTCAGGTAGTCCTGATAGTGGCGCGCTTCCGAGCGCAGCAGCGAGAGATAGAACTTCTGCAGGTCGTCGTCGAGGAACGGGGCCAGCGCGGCGAAGCGTTCGCAGGAGCGGGCTTCGATGTAGGCGCCGCAGATGAGCTTGTCGATCAGCGTCAGCGGTTCGTGGGTGCGCACTTCCTTCAGCATCCCTTTGGCGTAGCGGCTGGCGGTAATTTTGACGTACGGAATGTCGCGGGCCAGCATCGCCTCGCGCACCTGCCAGAAATGGTGCAGCTCCTCTTTAATCAGCAGCACCATGCTGTCGATGAGCGCCTGGCCCCACGGGTCGTCGGTTTTGGGCATCACGCTTTTGCCAATCTGCCTGTGCAGGGCGATGAAGTCCGGCTCCGGGCCGTCGCGGAAAGTGAACTGTTCGTAGGGCTTGAGCCAGTCGAGCAGCGCGTCGGCACCGCTTTCGTCGGCGACGTATTTACGCACCAGCAGCAGCGCGGTCTGGGCGGCCTTGAGCTCGCACACCATGTGGTCGGTGAGCAGCAGCGGCAGGTTCGCCGGGTCGCGGGCTTTATCAATCCATGCTTGCGGGGTCGGGCACTGGAGGAAGTTAAGTACGGGGGCGAGTATCTGCGGGTAATCCATGGTTCTGCCTTGAAAAAGCGGTGGCGCGCGCCACCGCCTGAAATGCTTAGTGACGCACGCCGTCGTCGTCTTCGTCGACGTAATCTTCGTCGTCGCCTTCTTCGCCGTCTTCACCGTTCGGATCTTCGAAGTAGGTTCCCCAGCCGTCGTATTCCACGTCAAACTTCTCGGCCAGGTTCATCAGCTGTTCTACCTGCGCGTCGATCAGCTCCGCCTTCAGCGCGCCTTCGCTCAGGATGTCGCAGCAGATGACGGTGTCGCCCTCTTCCACTTCCAGCTCTTCCGGCTCGGTCACTTCGTAACCCAGCTTGAAGGCTTCCACGGCCATTTTTTCCAGCGCGTCGAAATCATCCGCAGAGAAATGGTGCTCGATGGTGTACAGCGCGTCCGGATCGCTACCGTCTTCCAGCAGCTCTTCAATAATCAGACGCGTCTCTTCGCGTTGCTCTTCCAGTAATTCCGGGTTTGCCATGGCTCAATCCTCTTTAAAGTGCGGCAGATACTTCTATTTTCACACACGGACGGGTTTGCCTCCACCTTTGTTGGAAAGATTTGTGAAACGGGGTTGCAAATGAATAATTACACATATAAAGTGAATTTTAATTCAATAAGTGGCATTCGCCATGTGAGGATAAAATGTCTGATCTGTACAAGAAACACTTTCTGAAATTGCTCGACTTTACCCCTGCACAGTTCACTTCTCTGCTGACCCTTGCCGCACAGCTCAAAGCCGATAAGAAAAATGGCAAGGAAGTACAGAAACTTACCGGTAAAAACATCGCGCTCATCTTCGAAAAAGACTCGACCCGTACCCGTTGCTCTTTCGAAGTTGCCGCATTTGACCAGGGCGCTCGCGTCACGTATTTAGGGCCGAGCGGCAGCCAGATTGGGCATAAAGAGTCAATTAAGGACACCGCGCGCGTGCTGGGCCGGATGTACGACGGCATTCAGTATCGCGGCCACGGTCAGGAAGTGGTCGAAACGCTGGCGCAGTACGCGGGCGTGCCGGTGTGGAACGGGCTGACCAATGAGTTCCACCCGACGCAGCTGCTGGCGGACCTGCTGACCATGCAGGAGCACCTGCCGGGCAAGGCGTTCAACGAGATGACGCTGGTCTACGCGGGCGACGCGCGCAACAACATGGGCAACTCGATGCTGGAAGCGGCGGCGCTGACCGGGCTGGATCTGCGCCTGGTGGCCCCGAAAGCCTGCTGGCCGGAAGAGAGCCTAGTGGCAGAGTGCAGCGCGCTGGCGGAAAAGCACGGCGGGAAAATCACGCTGACGGAAGACGTGGCGGCGGGCGTGAAGGGCGCGGACTTTATCTATACCGACGTGTGGGTGTCGATGGGCGAAGCCAAAGAGAAGTGGGCGGAGCGGATTGCGCTGCTGCGCGGGTATCAGGTGAACGCGCAGATGATGGCGCTGACCGGCAACCCGGACGTGAAGTTCCTGCACTGTCTGCCGGCGTTCCATGACGATCAGACCACGCTCGGCAAGCAGATGGCGAAGGAGTTCGATCTGCACGGCGGAATGGAAGTGACGGACGAGGTGTTTGAGTCGGCGGCGAGCATCGTGTTCGACCAGGCGGAAAACCGAATGCATACGATTAAGGCGGTGATGGTGGCGACGCTTGGGGAGTGATTGACTCCTCTGCGGTCTGGTGCCCTCTCCCACGGGGAGAGGGAGAAAACCTTAAAAACGACAACAGCGTTATCGTCTGGCAGAAAAATTCATTTTACTGACGCTTTCTCAGAGAGATATTTGCCATAATAAGTATTTATGTTTTTATTAACCATTATTTATTAAGTAGATAGTGGTTAACATCAGGTCATTATCAATTACAAAATACCGTATATTATCGGCGTAATATTTCCTTATTGCTGCATTTCGTTAATAAGGATTATTTATGTCATGGAATAAGCATGAAGCTGTGTCATACGCCCGTAGCCACGCACTAACCCATACTGGACATTATTGCGCTCGCGCAATCGCCGCCGCCATTCGAGCCGGAGGGCTTAAAATCGAAGGGGCAAACGCTAAGGATTTCTGGCGTTCTCTTGAAAAAGCAGGGTTCTCAAAAGTCTATGGCACCCCCATAGAGGGGGATATCGCGGTGATTGATGCCTTGCCCGGCCCGAATCAGTACGGGCATGTCTGCATTTACGATGGTGCTGGAACCTGGTATTCAGATTTTAAACAGAGAACAATGTACCCGGGGCCAACGTATCGCCAACTCCAGCCAGCCGTCACCTTATACAGGCATTATTAATATGAATAAGCTCATCTTAATTGTGTTATTCAGTACAGCCGCATTGGGGGCCGAAGATTTTCAGATACCGATGCAGCGCGCTCTTGAATTCAATCGCTGGTACGTCAAACAGGTGAACAACGATCATTATCCTATCCAGGAGGGAAATGAAATCGATAAGTTCGTTACGGCCAGTACCATGAAAAAATTACGTCATGCAGACGATCCCCGTTATGCCGATGCTGAATTTTACGAGGCTGATTTTTTTATGAAATCGCAGTATATCGGCGAGGACTGGGCTGAGAATGTTGCCATTGCTTCTTATGATTCTGATCCGGTCTGTGTAAATGTGAATATCACGTTTGGCAAAAAGACTCAGCACACAGTTATTGATTGCATGGTTAAAGAAGATGGAGTCTGGAAAATCCAGTCTGTCGCCGCTCGGGATAATAATTGATTCCCCCGCTAACAATAATGTAGCCGCCTTTGTTGCCGGGTGGCGCTGCGCTTACCCGGCCTACACAACCCGTAGGCCCGTGCAAGCGCAGCGCCGCCGGGCGAATCAGGCCAGCTCCATTTCATTGATTTTTCACCCCGAAAAAGGTACGTTTTCGCCTTAATTCCAGCGTGGACATACCAGCATTATGCCGATTATTCAGTCTGTTGAACGTGCGTTGCAGATCCTCGACCTTTTCAACGAGCAGGCCACCGAGCTTAAGATCACCGACATCAGCAAACTGATGGGGCTGAGCAAGAGTACCCTCCACTCGCTGCTGAAAACCCTGCAGCTTCACGGCTATATCGATCAGAACCCGGAGAACGGCAAATATCGCCTCGGCATGAAGCTGGTCGAGCGCGGTCATTTTGTCGTGGGCTCGATGGATATTCGGCAGAAGGCGAAAGGCTGGCTGACGGAGCTGTCCCAGCGTACCGGGCAGACCACCCATCTGGGGATCCTGGACGGGCGTGAAGGGGTTTATATCGAGAAGATTGAAGGCAAGCTGGCCGCCATCGCCTATTCGCGCATTGGCCGCCGCCTGCCGGTTCACGCCACCGCCATCGGCAAAGTGTTGATTGCCTGGCTGGGCGAGGCCGAGCTGAACGCCCTGCTGGAGGGTTATCAGTACACCACCTTTACGCCCGCCACTCTCTCCTCTCGCGAAGCCTTAATGAACGCCCTGGCGCAGACCCGCGAGCAGGGCTACGCCCTGGATAGCGAAGAGAACGAGCAGGGCGTGCGCTGCGTGGCGGTGCCGGTGTGGAACCATGAATCCCGCGTGATTGCCGCCCTGAGCCTGTCGACCCTGACCTCGCGCGTGGACGACGCTGAGCTGGCTAACTTCCGCGAGCAGCTTCAGCAGGCCGGGCTTCAGCTTTCACGCGCGCTGGGCTACCCGGCCTGAGCCGTTAGGCCGGCTCGTAGGTGAAGTAGTCGAAGTCCGCGTGGCAGCCGTCGCCGCTGATGTCCTCGCAGTGCAGCCCCACAAACGCGCCGGTAAAGAAGCCGCGCCCGCCAATGTAGTCGTCCGACAGCTTCCACGCCTCATACGTTACCGGCACGGTGTGCCACGTCTCGCCGTCGAACGAGTAGCTGTAGCGGTAGACCAGCTTATCCACGTCCACGCGCAGCCAGATGCTCTCCGCACTCTCCGGCACCGGAATCGGCTGCTCGTGCAGCGGCCATGACGGCACGTTGTGGTCGAGCTGAATAACCTTGATGGTTCTCCCCTGCCCCTCCTCGTAGTCCACAAAGCAGTAGCTCCAGTTTTTACTGTTGTAGTAGCAGGTCAGCCCCGCGCTCTGCTGGAAGTGGACCGGCGAGAACTGCATCCGCGTCTCCGCCCGGAAGGCAAAGTGCTGCCAGCGGCGCGCCACGGTCGACTGGGTAAAGGTGGAGTTGAGCGAGTCGTTCCCGTAGAGCCGTAAGTATCCCGGCCGCGCGGTGAGCGAGCCGAGGGTGTCGTCGAACGGAATGCGCAGGGTCTGCAGCTCTGGATCAAGCGTGTTGCCGTCGAAATCGTCCCTCCAGCCGTGCTGAACGGCAGCGGGCTGCTCGGCCATCTGCGGGCCTTTCACGGTCAGCTGCGCGTGCTTGCCGCCTTCCACGTACGGCCAGCCGTCGCGCCACTCAATGCGGGCGATGCCGGTCTCGCGTCCCAGCGGGCAGTAGCCGCGCCCGCCGGAGGCCAGCAGCGGCACGCCGGGCAGACGCAGCGGGCGGCTGGTGAGATAGGCCATGTACCACTCCCCGGTGTGGGTCTGCAGCAGCGAGCCGTGGCCGCTCTTCTGCAGCGGGTTCTCCGGCAGGTGCCAGCTGGTCATCATCGTCACGTCCGGGTGCAGCTCGTACGGCCCGTCGATATTTTTGGAACGCAGCACCACGACGGCGTGCTCGTAGCTGGTGCCCCCTTCGGCCACCATCAGGTAGTACCATCCCGCGTGCCGATAAAGGTGCGCCCCCTCGGTGTAGCAGAGCGGCGTGCCGGTAAACAAGGTTTTGCGCTCGGGCGAGAGGGTGCCGGTCTGCGGGTCAAACGCCTGCATCACGATGGTGTTGTGCGGGTTGCTGTGGTGGCGCGGCCCCCACGGGCGGTAGAGGTAATATTTGCGGCCATCGTCGTCGTGGAACAGGGACGGATCGAACCCGCCGTTGCCCATCGGGATCGGCTCGCTCCACGGCCCCTCAATGGACGGCGCGGTGACGAGGAAGTTGCGGCCATTTTTCCACGGCGAGTCGACAATCTTCACGTCGGTGTAGAGCAGCCAGAATTTGCCGTCGGCGTAGCTCAGGCACGGCGCCCAGATGCCGCCGGAGTCCGGGTTGCCCTTCATGTCCAGCATCGACACGCGGTCCAGCGGGGTGCTGACCAGCGACCAGTTTTTCAGGTCGCGAGAGTGGTAGATGCGCACGCCGGGGAACCACTCGAAGGTCGAGGTGGCGATGTAGTAGTCCTCGCCCTGGCGGCACAGGGACGGGTCCGGGTTGAAGCCGGTGAGTATTGGGTTGGTGATTTCCATATTGCCTCCGGTTAATGGGATGCGGCTGTCGCGGCGTCGGGAACGGCCTCGCCCTGCGCCGCGCGGTGCTTGATCAGCTGCTGGCTGATGGCCTCCACGCGGGCGTCGGTGAGCTTGTAGAACGACAACATGATGAACATGCCCGCGTAGAGCACCACCGGCACCACGCAGAACAGAATTTTGATGGTGGTCAGCACCTCGACCGGCTGCACGCTGCTGCTGGCGGAGTAGTTCACGTACGCCAGGATCCAGCCCACCACCGCCCCGCCAATCGCCAGGCCAATCTTCAGGCTGAACAGGTAGGTGGAGAACACCAGCCCGTCGAGGCGGCGCCCGCTGCGGCTCTCCTCGTAGTCCACCACGTCAGAGGCCATCAGCCACTGCAGCGGCGTGGTGGTGTTAAAGACGAACAGGAACAGGATGTTGAGGGCGAAAATCAGGGCAATATGCTCCGCCGGGGTGACGAAAATCAGCAGGCTGATCAGCGAGTAGGCGACGATGATCCACTTGAAGGCGGTGACGCGATCGAAGCGGCCCAGCAGACGAGACGAGCAGAGCGAGCCAAACATGGTGGCGAGGCTGCCGTAGAGTAAAAACTGGGTCGCCATCTCCGGGTGATCCATCACGTATTTGACGAAGTAGAGCGTCGCCCCGCCGCGCACCACGTTGGAACAGGTCGCCATCATCTTGAACGCGCACATGATCCGCCACTGGCCGTTGCCGAGCAGCAGCTTGAGATCTTTCGCCACCGACGAGCCCGGCTGCACCTCAAAGGTGTAGCGCTCTTTGGTGGTAAAGAAGCAGACGTAGAGCAGCACCACGCCGGTCAGGCCCAGCACGCACATGGCGCCGAAATAGCCCACCTGCTCGTCCCCTTTACCGATGATGCTCACCAGCGGCAGGGCAATGCCGCTGATGGCGAGCGATCCCGCCGCAGCCAGGAAGAAGCGCCAGGACTGCAGGGCGTGACGCTCTTTCGGGTCGGCGGTGATGACGCCGGGCATGGCGCAGTAGGGCACGTTAACGAAGGTGTAGACCAGGGTCAGGAGAATGTAGGTCACGCAGGCGTAGATGATTTTGCCCTGCGCGGAGAAGTCCGGCGTGTAGAAGGTCAGCACGCAGACGATGCCAAACGGGATGGCGCCCCACAGCAGGAACGGGCGGAACTGGCCGTGACGCGTGCGGGTGCGGTCGACCAGCAGCCCCATCAGCGGGTCGGTGACGGCGTCGAGCACGCGGGAGACCAAAAACAGCGTCCCCATAATCCCCGCCGACAGGCCGAAGACGTCGGTGTAGAAATAGGCCAGCAGGAACATCGTGGCCTGCCAGACGAAGCCGCAGGCGGTGTCACCCAGCCCGTAGCCAATTTTGTCTTTCATGGTTAATTGCGTCATCAGAATTACACCCTTATGTAGTGTGCTGAATTACAACATCGTGTTAATGGAGTGTAATGAGCTGTTCAATTAACCAGCAATGGTCATATCTTATTTCTGAATTACGTTATTTTGCTTTTGTGACGCCAACGATATATCACAACTTATTGTTTAAATTGATAAAATAAAGACAAGAAAAAGCCGCCCACGGAATATATTCCGTAGACGACAACCGCGTGAAAAATAATTAAATGCCGAGCGCTTTTTTACCGGCGTTAATTACCTCGATAATTTTATCGGTGTCATAAATACAGCCTTTCCAGGTGCCGCCGCTGACCGACTGTAATGCTGCCCACAGGCGGGTGTCGTCCGGCAAAAAGTCGTGGGCGTGCAGGTCCGGGTGCGTCTGCCGCATTGCCAGCTCGCGTGCGCCCTGCTCCGGCGTCAGCGGGTTATCCACGGTGCCGATAAAGTTGACGCTGCCCGTTAATGTCAGTCGGTCGACGGCTATCTCGATGATGTCGTTATCGCGCAGCTTACCAATCGGCCCGCCCGCCAGCGCCTCCGGCGACACGTGGCCGAAGCAGGCGCCCGTCGACACGCCCGAGAAGCGCGCATCGGTGATTAACGACACCGTCTTGCCCCACGAGATATGCTTCAACGCGGAGGTGAGCTGGTAGGTCTCTTCCATGCCGGTGCCGGACGGCCCGCCGCCGATCACCACCATGATATCGCCCTGCTTAATCTCTTCCCGCTTGATGGCCTTGATCGCCTGCGCTTCCGAGACAAACACCCGCGCCCGGCCGGTGTGGCGGTAAACGCCATCTTCACCGACGACCGACGGGTCGATCGCCGTGGCCTTGATCACCGAGCCTTCCGGCGCGATGTTGCCCGTCGGGAAGCAAACCGTTGAGGTCAGCCCTTTCGCTTTTGCCTTCTCAGGCGGCAGGATCACGTCATCCGGATCCACGCCGTCCTGCTCGCGCAGGCACTGGCGGAAGCGCTCACGGCGCTCGGACGCCTGCCACCAGTCGAGGTTTTCGCCCACCGTCTGGCCGGTGACGGTCATGGCGTCCAGATGCAGAAGGCCAAGATCGCGCAGGTGAAGCATCACCTCCGGCACGCCGCCCGCGAGGAACGCGCGCACGGTCGGGTGATAGTCCGGGCCGTTGGGCAGCACGCTGACCAGGCGCGGCACCCTGCGGTTGACGCGCGTCCAGTGCTCTACGTCCGGGATCGTGCAGCCCGCCGCGTGGGCGATGGCCGGGATGTGCAGCAGTAAATTCGTCGAGCCGCCGAACGCCGCGTGGATCACCATGGCGTTTTCGATGGCTTTGTCGGTGAGGATATCGCGCGTGGTGATGCCAAGGTTATCCAGCTCGCTCACCGCCCGCGCCGACTGGCGGGCGATCTCCAGCCACACCGCCTGCCCGGACGGCGCCAGCGCGGAGTGCGGCAGCGCCAGCCCCAGCGCTTCCGCGACCACCTGCGAGGTGCCCGCCGTGCCGAGGAACTGACACCCGCCGCCCGGCGAGGCGCAGGCGCGACAGCCCAGCTCGGCGGCCTCCTGCAGGGAGAGTTCGTGGTTGGC
This sequence comes from Enterobacter cloacae complex sp. IR53041, assembly GCF_049238285.1. Classification (NCBI taxonomy): domain Bacteria; kingdom Pseudomonadati; phylum Pseudomonadota; class Gammaproteobacteria; order Enterobacterales; family Enterobacteriaceae; genus Enterobacter; species Enterobacter cloacae complex sp. IR53041. The sequence goes on from NZ_JBMKHB010000009.1 coordinate 21,405, forward strand.
AAAGCGCGCGCCGATGGTCTGCACTTTGCCCGCGTCTTCCCCCACGGTTGGCGGCAGCGTCGCCCCGCCCGGCACCAGAATGGTCGGCAGGTCGTGCATCGCGGCCAGGGCAATCATGGTGGCGGGCAGTCCTTTATCGCAGGTTGCCACGCCGATCACCGCCCGGCGCGTCGGGAGGGAACGGATCAGGCGGCGAAACACGATCGCCGCGTCGTTACGGTACGGCAGGGAGTCGAACATGCCGTGCGTGCCCTGAGAGCGCCCGTCGCACGGATCGCTGACGAAGGCCGCAAACGGGATCCCGCCGTTGCGGGTGATCTCTTTCGCCGCCGCCTGCATCTGCATGCCGATCTCCCAGTGCCCGGTGTGGTAGCCCAGCGCAACCGGGCGTCCGTCCCCGGCGCGGATGCCGCCCTGTGTGCCGATAATCAGCACCTCTTTGCCGGTCAGCTTGTTGGCATCCCAGCCCATTCCGGCGTTCTGCGTCATGCCGAACAGGTTGCCGCTGGGGGATTCCATCAGCATCTGCGGGGTCAGCGGCAGCGCGCCCTGCGGCCCCGCCGCGTGGGTGATCACCGCATAAAACGCCTCGTCCTGCGGGGTGAAAATCTTCTCGATGGTCATGGTTATCGTCCGGCTCAGCAGAGCTTGAGCTGTTGCAGCAGGGTTTTCAGCTGCGCCTTGCGCGGCTCGTCCAGCGCAGAGGCGGGCGGCAGCACGTGCGTGGAAATCGGGCGGCCGCAGAGCACAATCGCCTCTTTAATCACGTTCACAAACGGCGTATCCAGCTGATACATCTGCGGAATTTGCAGCAGGGTCTGATGATACTCAGCCGCCTTCGCCACGTCTTTATCCCGCCAGGCTTTCAGAAGATTCACCGACACCTGCGGGGCAAAGTTGCCGCTCGCCGAAATCGCCCCGTCGCCGCCGAGCAGCAAGGTATTAAACAGATGATCGTCGTAGCCACACAGCACGGTGAAGTGCGGATGGGCACCTTTGACGGTGTGGATCATGCTGCGCAGATGAGCGACGGAGTCGATGGTGTCTTTGATGCCGACGATGTTGCTGCGCGAGTCGGCGAGGGTTTTCACCAGCGCCGGGGTCAGATCCTGACCGGTCAGCGCCGGGAAGTTATAGAGCATCACCGGCAGCGTGACGCTGTCCGCCACCTGCTCGAAATAGCGGATCAGGTTCGCTTCCGACACTTTCCAGTAGTAAGGGTTGATCACCACGATGCCGTCCGCCCCCGCCTGCTGCGCGTGCTGGCTGAGCGCAATGGTTTCCCGGGCGTTGGTGCCGCCGGTGCCGATCAGGACCGGTACGCGACGATCGACATGATCGATAGCAAATTGGGCAATGGTTTTACGCTCTTCGGCGCCGAGCTGGGAGAACTCGCCGCCGCTGCCCAGGAAGAACAGGCCGTCAACGCCTGCTTTGATGAGATCGTCGATCAGCGCGGCGGTGCCCGGCTTATCGAGCTGGCCGTCGGCGGTAAAAATGGTGGAGACAGGGGGAATAATTCCCGTGAACAACGCGGACTGCGGCATGAGATCTCCTTGCTGAATCATTTTGTTCTACATTATAGAACAGCGTTCGTTAAATTAACGATCATACTATGACGCAGGAAAAGCGCAGGTAAATGAGAGATGAGGAGGGAGTGCGGGAAGTTTAAGCTGGATCACATATTGTCCCCCCTCACCCCGGCCCTCTCCCCAATGGGGCGAGGGGGAAAAGACGGCTCGGAGCAGTCCCCTCTCCCCTGTGGGGAGAGGGTTAGGGTGAGGGGTAAGAGTTACTCTACAAGCATCTTCACCACCACTTTCCTGACCTTAGCAGGCGCACCCACCGCGCACAGCGGCTTATGCACCTCACCCGGCCAGAACACCACAAAATCCCCTTCGCTCAGCACCACGGTTTTCTCCTGCTCGCCTTCCGGCAGGAACGCGATGTCTTTGTCCGCCAGCCAGTCGGTGTCCGGCGTGCCGGGCGGCAGGGTGCTGAAGGTCATCCCTTCCTGTCCCTTCATCACGATCTGAATATCCAGATAGCGCGCGTGGTACTCGGCGCGACGCTCGGCGAACGGCTGGGTTGTATCTTCGGAGACCAGATAAAACAGGCTGCTGTCGTTGATGTCGTGCTTGCCGAGCGGCGTGGCGTCGGTGACGTGAGATTTAACGTGCTCAATGGCCTGTCGCAGTTCGTCAGGTAGCCAGGAGTGCAGATGGTGGATGTTGCCGATAATCATCAGAAAACCCTCGATATAAAACAACGTTTCATTTTTATCTTTTATACGAGAATCCTGGCTGCCATACCAGCGCTTTTTAGACGGGTTTTGCGCGAACGCATGTTTATCGGGAATGGTGTTAATTTGCTGTTAAGCCCTCGCAGGCATTTATGCAGTCATTATGCATATCTTCAGCTCTTCGTTATCACGGCCTTGCGCTAACTTACTGATCGTCATGCCTTAACAACAAAACTCGCTACCGCTTCACATTTTAGCACTTTGATAATTTGCTATTAAATTCAATAAATATTTATTGATTTTACTTAAGCCAAAAATAGTTAATTAGCAATATTGCATAGTCATTCCACGAAAACCACAAAGACATTTAAAATCAATGTTTTAACAAAATATTTCAAAGCATTAAATTCTACAAAACACTAACAACTGCAAATAATGACAACGGATAGTGCTTAGCTATTCACCTCGCCAGAATAGCCAATTAATCATTATCTGATGCGAATCATGCTAATGAAAACAAACCGCATAATATCCATTTTCGCGTGAGCAACATCACAATACGGATTATTTAACTGCCTAGTATGAACCACGAAATCAATTGAGCTTAGCCGCCATGCAATTAAATACATGACATGGCGCATGCCCTTTTTATTCTGAAAAACAGTTAAAGGAATAATTATGGAAAAGCATTACGTCGGTTCTGAAATTGGTCAATTGCGTAGCGTTATGCTGCACCGCCCAAATTTAAGTCTGAAACGGTTAACCCCCTCAAACTGTCAGGAGCTGCTATTTGATGACGTGCTCTCGGTTGAGCGGGCGGGTGAGGAGCATGACATCTTCGCCAACACGCTGCGCGAGCAGGGGGTGGAAGTCCTGCTGCTGACCGACCTGCTGACACAAACCCTTGATATCGCTGAGGCGAAAGCCTGGCTGCTGGAGACGCAAATCTCTGACTACCGCCTCGGCCCAACCTTTGCTGGCGACGTACGCGGCTGGCTGGCGGATATGCCGCACCGGGAACTGGCGCGCAGATTAAGCGGCGGATTAACCTACGGTGAAATTCCGGCAGCCATTAAAAATATGGTGGTGGATACCCACACGGCGAATGATTTTATTATGAAGCCACTGCCGAACCATTTATTTACCCGCGATACCTCCTGCTGGATCTATAACGGCGTCTCTATTAACCCGATGGCCAAACCGGCGCGTCAGCGTGAAACCAATAACCTGCGGGCAATATATCGCTGGCACCCGGCGTTCGCCGACGGCGATTTTATTAAGTATTTCGGCGACGAGAATATTAATTACGACCACGCCACTTTAGAAGGCGGCGACGTATTAGTCATTGGCCGCGGCGCGGTATTGATCGGCATGTCCGAGCGCACCACCCCGCAGGGCGTGGAGTTCCTCGCCAACAGCCTGTTCAAACACCGCCAGGCCGAGCGCGTGATTGCCGTTGAGCTGCCCAAACACCGCTCCTGCATGCACCTCGACACCGTCATGACCCACATCGACGTGGATACCTTCTCCGTCTACCCGGAAGTGGTGCGCAAGGACGCCCAGTGCTGGACGCTCACCCCGGACGGACGCGGCGGCCTGCTGCGCACCCAGGAAACCGACCTGCTGCACGCCATCGAGAAAGCGCTCGGCATTAACCAGGTACGTCTGATCACCACCGGCGGCGACGCCTTTGAGGCCGAACGCGAGCAGTGGAACGACGCCAATAACGTCCTGACCATCCGCCCCGGCGTGGTGATCGGCTACGAGCGCAACGTCTGGACCAACGAGAAATACGACAAAGCGGGTATCACCGTGCTGCCCATCCCGGGCGACGAGCTGGGACGCGGCCGCGGCGGCGCGCGCTGCATGAGCTGCCCGCTGGAACGCGACGGAATTTAAGGAGCCATCATGGAACGAAAACCCACTCTGGTTGTGGCCCTGGGCGGCAACGCGCTGCTCAAGCGCGGCGAGCCGCTGGAAGCGGAGATCCAGCGCCAGAACATCGAGCAGGCCGCCCGCACCATCGCCGGGCTGACGGCGCAGTGGCGCGTGGTGCTGGTGCACGGCAACGGCCCGCAGGTCGGGCTGCTGGCGCTGCAGAACAGCGCCTACGACAAAGTCACGCCCTACCCGCTGGACGTTCTTGGCGCCGAAAGCCAGGGAATGATCGGCTACATGCTCCAGCAGGCGCTGAAAAACAGCCTGCCGCAGCGGGAGGTGAGCGTTCTGCTCACCCAGGTAGAAGTGGACGCCGCCGACCCGGCCTTCAGCAACCCGACCAAATACATCGGCCCGGTGTACAGCGAAGCCCAGGCAAAAACGCTGGCCGCGGAGAAAGGCTGGGTGTTTAAGGCCGACGGCAGCTACGTCCGCCGCGTGGTGCCCTCTCCGCAGCCGAAGCGCATCGTTGAGAGCGACGCCATCACGGCGCTGATCCAGCGCGACCACCTGGTGATCTGCAACGGCGGCGGCGGCGTACCGGTGGTGGAAAACGCCAACGGCTATCGCGGGATTGAGGCGGTGATCGACAAAGACCTCTCCGCTGCCCTGCTGGCGAGGCAGATCGAGGCCGACGCCCTGCTGATTTTGACCGATGCCGACGCGGTGTACCTCGACTGGGGCAAACCAACCCAGCGTCCGCTGGCGCAGGTAACGCCGGAGCTGCTCAGGGGCATGCAGTTCGACGCCGGATCGATGGGGCCGAAGGTGGCCGCCTGCCGCGAGTTCGTTGAAGCCTGCAACGGGATAGCCGGGATCGGCGCGCTGGCCGACGGCGCGGAGATCCTCGCGGGCGAGAAAGGCACGTTGATTCGTAACTGAACACTCATTTTAAAAAGGATTTACCCATGACCATCAACCTGAAAAACCGCAACTTCCTGAAACTGCTGGACTACACCCCGGCGGAGATCCAGTACCTGATCGACCTCGCCATCGAGCTCAAGGCCGCCAAAAAAGCCGGGCGCGAGAAGCAAACCCTGGTCGGGAAAAACATCGCCCTGATCTTTGAAAAAACCTCCACCCGCACCCGCTGCGCCTTCGAAGTGGGCGCGTTCGACCAGGGCGCGCAGGTCACCTATCTCGGCCCAAGCGGCTCGCAGATTGGCCATAAAGAGTCGATGAAAGACACCGCCCGCGTGCTGGGCCGCATGTACGACGGCATCGAATACCGCGGCTACGGCCAGGCCATCGTCGAAGAGCTGGGCGAGTACGCGGGCGTGCCGGTATGGAACGGCCTGACCGACGAGTTCCACCCGACCCAAATTCTCGCCGACCTGATGACCATGCTGGAGCACTCCCCGGGCAAAACCCTGCCTGAGCTGAGCTTTGCCTATCTCGGCGACGCGCGCAACAACATGGGCAACTCCCTGATGGTCGGTGCGGCCAAGATGGGGATGGATATCCGCCTCGTTGCGCCGAAATCCTTCTGGCCGGAAGCGGGGCTGGTTGAGCAGTGCCGCGCCATTGCGAAAGAGACGGGCGCGCGCATCACCCTCACCGACGACGTGGAAGAAGGCGTGCAGGGGACCGATTTCCTCTACACCGACGTGTGGGTCTCCATGGGCGAGCCGAAGGAAGCCTGGGCCGAGCGCGTCAGCCTGATGAAGCCGTATCAGATTAACGCGCAGGTGATGAAGGCCACCGGCAACCCGAACGTCAAATTCATGCACTGCCTGCCCGCGTTCCACAACGAGCACACTAAGGTGGGCCGCGAAATCGAGATGGCGTACGGCCTGAAGGGGCTGGAGGTGACGGAAGAGGTCTTTGAATCACCGAACTCCATCGTCTTCGACGAAGCAGAGAACCGCATGCACACCATTAAAGCGGTCATGGTGGCGACACTCGGCGACTAATCACCGCCCGGCGCGCCGCGGGGTGCGCCGGGTTTCAGGAGAACATCATGGGCAAGTTCAAGTTTCCCTCCGCTTACACCATTCTCTTTTTTCTGATTGCCGTCGTGGCCGTGCTGACGTGGATTGTCCCGGCCGGGCAGTACCATATGGCAATGAACGAGGCGCTCGGCAAAGACGTCCCCGTTGCAGGCACCTACGCGCACGTCGCGGCGCATCCGCAGGGGCTGGTTTCGGTGCTGATGGCGCCGATTGCCGGGCTGTACGATCCGGAATCCGGCCAGGCCGGGGCGATCGACGTGGCGCTGTTTATTCTGATCATCGGGGGATTCCTCGGGATCGTCACCAAAACCGGGGCGATTGACGCCGGGATCGAGCGTGTGACCACCCGGCTGCGCGGACGCGAGGAGTGGATGATCCCGATCCTGATGGCGCTGTTTGCCGCAGGCGGCACGATTTACGGTATGGCCGAAGAGTCACTGCCCTTCTATACCTTACTGGTGCCGGTGATGCTGGCCGCGCGGTTCGATCCGGTTGTCGCTGCCTCTACCGTGCTGCTCGGGGCGGGGATCGGCACCCTCGGCTCCACCATTAACCCGTTTGCCACGGTGATCGCCGCCAACGCCGCCGGGATCCCCTTCACCAACGGCATCGCCCTGCGCGTGGCGCTGCTGGTCATCGGCTGGATCATCTGCGTGGCGTGGGTGATGCGCTACGCCCGCAAGGTGCGTAAGGATCCCTCGCAGTCCATCGTTGCAGACAAGCAGGAGGAGAACCTCGCCCATTTCCTCGGCAACAAGGGCGAACAGTCCCTGGAATTCACCCCGGTGCGCAAAATCATCCTGGTGATTTTCGCTCTGGCCTTCGCGGTGATGATTTACGGCGTGGCGGTGCTGGGCTGGTGGATGGCGGAGATTTCAGCGGTGTTTCTCGCCAGCGCGATCATCGTCGGCCTGATTGCCCGCATGAGCGAAGAGGAGCTGACGTCGACGTTTATCAACGGCGCGCGAGATTTGCTGGGCGTCGCGCTGATTATCGGCATCGCGCGCGGTATCGTAGTCATCATGGATAAGGGCATGATTACCCACACCATTTTGCACAGCGCGGAAGGGCTGGTCAGCGGGTTGTCCACGGTAGCGTTTATCAACGTGATGTACTGGCTGGAAGTCGTGCTGTCGTTTCTTGTGCCTTCTTCATCCGGCCTGGCCGTTCTGACGATGCCGATCATGGCGCCGCTTGCTGATTTCGCTAACGTCAACCGCGACCTGGTGGTTACGGCTTACCAGTCGGCCTCCGGCATCGTTAACCTTGTCACGCCGACCTCTGCGGTGGTCATGGGCGGGCTGGCTATCGCCCGGGTACCTTACGTGCGCTACCTGAAATGGGTGGCGCCGCTGCTGGCGATCCTGACGGTGGTGATTATGGTGGCGTTAAGTCTGGGGGCGTTGTTGTAATTTGCCGGATGGCGCTGCGCTTATCCGGCCTACGGATCGGTGCGGTGTCACCGGTTATTTCGGGAACTGATATGGGAAACATGATGGATTACGAAGAGTACTCTCCCAAAGAACAGCTGCAGCTCACGGTGTGCCAGCGTTTGATCGCCGAAAAGAGTTACCTTTCGCAGGAAGAGATTCGCCGCGACCTGCAGGAGAGAGGGTTTGACAGCATCAGCCAGTCGACCGTTTCGCGATTGCTGAAGTTGCTCGGAGTCATAAAAATTCGAAATGCCAAAGGGCTAAAGATTTATTCGTTGAATCCTCAGCTGCGCCCTGCCCCCGACGCCGCGCGTACCGTTTCGGAAATGGTGGTCAGCGTTGAGCATAATAGCGAGTTTATCCTTGTCCATACCGTCGCCGGATATGGCCGCGCGGTGGCGCGTATTCTGGATTATCACCAGCTTCCGGAAATTTTAGGCGTGGTGGCCGGCAGCAGTATTGTCTGGGTCGCCCCCCGGGTGGTAAAGCGCACCGCGCTGGTGCATAAGCAAATTAATTATTTACTCAGAACGCATTAATATTCACAAAGAACCGTTTGCATTGAGTAAAGCGTGCATTAAATCGCTTGATCAGAAAAGCGAGCTGCGTATAATGCCCGACAATTTGCCGGGAGGAAGCATGGTCAAGCGTGTACGACATAACGTCTTACCGCGTCTGAAATCAGACGCTGGCCTGCCGTTTTTCTTCCCGTTGCTAAACCTATTCCCAGAGCCCCTCATTTGAGGGGCTTTTTTTTGCCCGGCGTCAGGAGATAAACATGAATCCGCTTTATCAAAAACACATCATTTCCATAAACGACCTAAGCCGCGAAGAGCTGGAACTGGTTCTGGAAACCGCGGCAAAACTGAAGGCCAATCCGCAACCGGAGCTGCTGAAGCACAAGGTGATTGCGAGCTGCTTCTTTGAAGCCTCGACCCGCACCCGCCTCTCCTTTGAGACCTCCATGCACCGCCTGGGCGCGAGCGTGGTGGGCTTCTCTGACAGCAGCAACACGTCGCTGGGTAAAAAAGGTGAGACCCTGGCGGATACCATTTCAGTGATCAGCACCTACGTCGACGCGATTGTGATGCGTCACCCGCAGGAGGGTGCGGCGCGCCTGGCAACCGAGTTTTCCGGCGGCATTCCGGTGCTGAACGCCGGTGACGGTGCCAACCAGCACCCAACGCAGACGCTGCTGGATCTGTTCACCATTCAGGAGACCCAGGGCAAGCTCGAGAACCTGAACATCGCCATGGTTGGCGACCTGAAGTATGGCCGCACCGTCCACTCCCTGACCCAGGCGCTGGCGAAATTTAACGGCAACCGCTTCTACTTCATCGCCCCGGAGGCGCTGGCGATGCCGCAGTACATTCTCGACATGCTGGACGAGAAAGGCATTGCGTGGAGCCTGCATGCCAGCATCGAAGAGGTGATGAGCCACGTGGATATTCTGTACATGACCCGCGTGCAGAAAGAGCGTCTTGACCCGTCCGAATACGCCAACGTGAAGGCGCAGTTCGTGCTGCGCGCCAGCGACCTGGAAGGCGCGCGCGACAACATGAAGGTCCTGCATCCGCTGCCGCGCATCGATGAGATCACCACAGACGTGGATAAAACGCCGCACGCCTGGTACTTCCAGCAGGCCGGGAACGGCATCTTCGCTCGCCAGGCGTTACTGGCACTGGTTCTGAATCGCGAATTAGCTCTGTAAGGGGAGACGACCATGACACACGATAACAAACTCCAGGTTGAAGCCATCAAGCGTGGCACCGTGATTGACCATATCCCTGCGCAGGTGGGCTTTAAGCTGCTGACGCTGTTCAAACTGACCGAAACTGACCAGCGCATCACCATCGGCCTGAACCTGCCGTCGGGCGAGATGGGCCGCAAAGACCTGATCAAAATCGAGAACACCTTCCTGACCGACGAGCAGGTTAACCAGCTGTCGCTGTACGCGCCGGACGCCACCGTCAACCGCATCGACGAGTACGAAGTGGTCGGCAAATCCCGCCCGAGCCTGCCAGAACGTATCGAAAGCGTGCTGGTCTGCCCGAACAGCAACTGCATCAGTCATGCTGAGCCGGTTTCCTCCAGTTTCGCAGTGAAAAAGCGCGCGAATGACATCGCACTCAAATGCAAATACTGCGAAAAAGAGTTTTCTCATTATGTGGTGCTGGCCAACTAATTGAGGTTGGTAATGAAATCCCGGCTGTTATAATGGCCGGGAACATTCTTAACGCTGTAATTCTGGAGAAAACATGAGCAAAGTACTCGCGACGGAAAATGCACCAGCCGCTATCGGCCCTTACGTTCAGGGCGTTGATCTGGGCAGCATGATCATCACTTCAGGTCAGATCCCCGTAAACCCAAAAACCGGCGCGGTGCCGGAAGATGTCGCGGCGCAGGCGCGTCAGTCGCTGGAAAACGTGCAGGCTATCGTGGAATCTGCCGGCCTGAAAGTGGGTGATATCGTGAAAACCACCGTGTTCGTGAAGGATCTGAACGATTTCGCGACCGTTAACGCCACTTACGAAGCGTTCTTCACCGAGCATAACGCCACCTTCCCGGCGCGCTCCTGCGTGGAAGTGGCGCGTCTGCCAAAAGACGTGAAAATTGAAATCGAAGCGATTGCCGTTCGTCGCTAATTCGCTTTGGCGATGAAAAAAGGCAGCCCAGGCTGCCTTTTTTGTTGCTTGCTACTGATTCCGCGTGGCGCGCAGCAGCGTCTCCAGCGGATACACCGCCGCAATCACCACTTCGTCCTGCACCTTCGCCGCGTTATCCAGCTCGCTCTGAATCGAGGCGATCTCTTTGTCATCCAGCGTGCCCTGACGCGCCACCAGGTCGGTGAGCCGCAGGCCAATCGACGCCAGCTTATCCACCTCCTGGATCACCGGCTTCATCGCCTTCAGCTGATAGCTGTTTTCGCTTAAGGCCAGCGCGTCGCTGGTGTTGCTCTGCCAGCGGTTAAAGACGTGGCGCAGGGCGTCGGCGCTTTCCGTGTCTTCCGCATCGCTCACCAGACGGTCCGCCCATTTGTGCATCTGGCGCACGGTGGTGCTTTCGGCGTTCAGCGCATCCGCAAAGCGGTTGAGCGGCTCGAACTGATGGTAGTTTCCGGCCTGGAACTTCAGGTGCTGGCGGGTGTAATACTGAGCCGGTTCAATCGCCTGCGCGAGGACCTGCAGCGGCAGGGTGTCGGCATTACCGGCGAGGCGCGTGAACTGCACCTGCTGCTGGGTATGCTGCTGCAGCCCGACCGACACCGTCGACCAGCTGTCCATCGCCTGCAGGCGGGTGTACATGTTGTCGACGTCGTTGACGTCCTGCGCGGACCAGAGCCGCTCCGCCACCGCAAACGTACGCGGCCACAGACGAATATCCAGCACCGGCGCCACCACGTTTTCCGCCCACAGCGCCGCTTCGCCGCCGAGCAGGTTGGCCTGGTTCGCCACGTCCGGCACGACGGGCGGAACGCCTTTCGGCACGTCGTCCAGACGCGTGCCGCTAATCGGGTAGCGCGTATTCCCGACGAGGAAATAACCGGAGAGTTTGTCGTTATCAACGGTGACAACCGGGCGCGTTTCGCCCATCCAGGTATCGACGGTGAAGGTCACCTGATTGTCATCCCGCCATTCAATATCCTGCACCGCGCGGCGGGATTTCCCGGCAAAATCAATAAACCCGCGCCAGCCGGCATCCCCTTTCACCAGCGTGAAGCTCCCCTCCACCGGCTTGCCCTTCAGGCGCGGCATGGAGAAGGCCCAGCTCTGGGCGCTGTCGGTGTCGGCTATCGCGTCCACGCTGTTTAACCCCTGCGGGACAATCTCGTTGCGGTAGTGATAGGCGGTGGACTGGGGCTGGTCGAGATAAAAGCCGGTCGACAGAATGCCCCTGTAGCCGTTCTGCGCCACCTGCCCCAGCGCGTCCTGGCCCTGCCAGGACTGGATCAGAATGCTTTTCGGTAAGTCAGGATGGTAGATCTCATCCCAGCCGACCATCTGGCGGTGATGCTTCTCGAGGATCGTTTCCAGCCTGCGGTTGAAGTACGCCTGCAGCGCGTGGCTGTCCGCCAGCCTGTTGTCGCGCATAAACTGCTGGATGGCCGGGTTCGCTTTCCACTGGCTGTCGTCCACTTCGTCGCCGCCGATGTGCAGATACGGATCGGGGAAGATCGCCGCCAGTTCGCTGACCATCGCGTCGGCAAAAGCGTAAGTTGCGTCTTTTGTCGGATCCAGCACCGGCTTCAGCACGCCCCAGTGGCGTTCCATGGCGTACGGTCCCGGCGCGCTCATTAGCTCCGGGTAGGCCACGGCAATCGCCGAGGCGTGGCCCGGCATGTCGATCTCCGGCACCACGCGAATGCCGCGCTCGGCGGCATAACGCACCACCTCGCGCATCTGCTCAGGCGTGTAGAACAGCCCGTCGCTGGCAAGCTGGGTTAATTTTGGATAACGCTTCGAGCTGAAGCGCCAGCCCTGGTCGTCGGTCAAATGCCAGTGCAGCACGTTGAGCTTCGCCGCGGCCATGCCGTCGATCTGGCGTTTAATATCCGGCAGCGGGAGAAAGTGGCGTGCCGAATCGAGCAGCAGCCCGCGCCACGGGAAGCGCGGTGAATCTTCAATGGTCACCCACGGGATCGAGGTGTTTTCCGCCCCGTTCTGCACCAGCTGGAGCAGGGTTTCCATGGCGCGCAAGGCACCGAAGCGGGTGTTGGCGGAGATATCGACGCCGTTGGCGTCCACCGTGAGCTTATAGCTTTCATCGCTGTCCGGCAGCGGCTGCGGCTTCACCTTTTTAGCGATGGCGATGCGGATAGTTGGTTTGTCTGGCTTTTCAGCCTGAGGCTGCAGCGTCCAGCCGGTTTGCAGGGCGATGCGCTGGCGCAGTCGGTTGACGGCGTCACCGAGATCGTCCCCGCTGACGCTTACAGAAACGTTGTTGCTAAGCACCAGTGCGCCCTGGGTCGTCGGGCGTTCGACCTTCGCAGGCCAGGGCATTAAGGGGAGATCCCCTGCCGGGGCGGCAAAGGCAGAGGCGCCGAGCATCAGCCCGGCGGTTAAGAGACTGTACCGTAACATGAATGTTCCTTATCTGACGGGCCAAATAAAGGCAAAACCTTCTGTTAACATGCGCTCATTTTGTCGTCAAGCGAATGCGCCGACGGAGATCACAGGTTGTTGAATTTGGGAGGAAAGCTATTGTCGGGTGGCGGCTTCGCCTTACCCGGCCTACGTTCGGATCGTAGGCCCGGTAAGCGCAGCGCCACCGGGCTTGCCGTTACTGCCACCCATACCGACGCGCATAGAACCCTTTCACCATCTGGGTCAGCACCATATAACCGGCGAGGATCGCCATCAGCCACGGGAAGTAGCTCAGCGGCAGCGCCTGCAGCTGCAGGTAGCTCGCCAGCGGTGAGAACGGCAGCGCGATGCCGAGCGCCATCACAATCCCCGTCATCATAATCAGCGGCCACGCGGCACGGCTCTGGATGAACGGAATGCGGCGGGTGCGGATCATGTGCACAATCAGCGTCTGCGACAGCAGCCCGACCACGAACCAGCCGGACTGGAACAGCGTCTGGTGTTCCGGGGTGTTGGCATGGAACACAAACCACATCAGGCAGAAGGTCAGGATGTCGAAGATGGAGCTGATCGGGCCAAAGAACAGCATAAAGCGCCCAAGATCTGCCGGGTTCCAGTGCTGCGGCTTCTGGATCTGCTCGTCGTCCACGTTATCAAACGGGATCGCCACCTGAGACACGTCGTACATCAGGTTCTGGATCAGCAGGTGCAGCGGCAGCATCGGCAGGAACGGCAGAAACGCGCTCGCCACCAGCACGCTGAAGACGTTACCGAAGTTGGAGCTGGCGGTCATCTTGATGTACTTGAGCATATTGGCAAAGGTACGGCGCCCTTCAATCACGCCCTCCTCCAGCACCATCAGGCTCTTTTCCAGCAGAATGATATCCGCCGCTTCGCGGGCAATATCCACCGCCCCGTCTACGGAGATACCGATATCCGCCGCACGCAGGGCGGGCGCATCGTTGATGCCGTCGCCCATGAAGCCCACCACGTGCCCTTCTCGCTTAAGCAGGGTGACGATGCGCTCTTTGTGCATCGGCGTCAGGCGGGCAAACAGCGTGGTGCGCTGGGCAAGCTTCGCCAGTTCGTCATCAGAGAGATGTTCAATATCGCTCCCCACCACCACGTCGCCCGCGTCCAGCCCCACCTCGTGGCACACTTTGGCCGCCACCAGCTCGCTGTCGCCGGTGAGGATTTTCACGGTAATACCGCTCGCCTTCAGCGCCTTCAGCGCCGGGGCGGTGGTCTCTTTCGGCGGATCGAGGAAGGCGATGTAGCCCTCGAGGATCAGATCGGATTCGTCGATACGCTGATAGTCCCCCTCACGCGCGGGCAGGAACTTGCTCGCCACCGCCACCACGCGCAGCCCCTGACGGTTGAGGTTGTCGGTGACGCGCTTGATGCGGCGCAGCATGGTGTCGTCCAGCGGCACGATGTCGCCGTTATAGCGCACCTGCGTCGACACGTTGAGGATCTCCTGCAGCGCCCCTTTGCAGATCAGCTGATGCACGTTCGGCTGCTCGCTCACCACCACCGACATACGGCGGCGCTCGAAGTCGAACGGGATCTCATCCACCTTCTGCCAGCGGCCGGAGAGCGTACGGGCGGCCTCCTCGTCCACGCCTTCCAGCACGGCGACGTCGAGCAGGTTTTTCAGCCCGGTCTGGTAGTGGCTGTTCAGCCACGCGCTGTGCAGCACGCGCTCGCTGGTTTTGCCGGAAATGTCGGTGTGGTTCTCCAGCACGATTTTATCCTGCGTCAGGGTGCCGGTTTTATCGGTGCAGAGAATGTCCATCGCGCCAAAGTTCTGGATGGCGTCGAGGTGTTTGACGATCACCTTCTGTTTAGAGAGCTTCACCGCCCCGCGCGCCAGCGTAGAGGTGACAATCATCGGCAGCATTTCCGGCGTTAAGCCGACCGCCACGGAGAGCGCAAACAGCGCCGCTTCCCACCAGTCGCCTTTGGTGTAGCCGTTGATCAGCAGCACGATTGGCGTCATCACCATCATAAAGCGGATCAGCAGCATGCTGACGCGGCCAATCCCTTTCTGGAAGGCATTCGGCTCGCTCTCCTGCTCGCTGACGCGCCCGGCAAGCTGACCAAACCAGGTGTTGCCCCCGGTGGCGGTGACAATCGCCTGCGCGGTGCCGCTGACGACCGTGGTCCCCATAAAGCACAGGGTGTCGCACTCGAGCGGGTTCATCTGCTGCGGGTCGCGGCTGCGCGCCACCTTTTCAACGGGCAGGGATTCGCCGGTCAGGGAAGCCTGCGCCACAAAGAGATCGCGCGCCTGGATGATGCGTAAATCCGCCGGGATCATGTCCCCCGCGGCCAGCTTCACCAGATCGCCCGGCACCAGCTGGTCGATAGGCAATTCCACCCAGGCGTTTTCGCCGAGATCGTTGATCACGCGCGAGACGGTCGCGGTGTTGCTGACCATCGCCTTCAGGGCGTCCGCCGCTTTGGTGGAGCGGGCCTCCTGAATAAAGTTCAGCAGCGTGGAGATGCCCACCATCAGGGCAATCACCCCTGCGGCAAACAGATCTTCCGTCGCGTAGGAGATGAGGCCGAGCACGGTCAGCAGCAGGTTGAACGGGTTGCGGTAGCAGAGCCACAGATGCACCCACCACGGAGACGGCTTTTGCGCCGGAATGAGGTTATCGCCATGCACGGCGCGGATTTTTTCCACTTCTGCCGCGTTCAGCCCTTCCGGGTGTCCGCCAAAGGCGCGCCAGACTTCGTTTTCATCCATCGCCGCCACGTTCAGGCAGCGTTCGGTCAGGGACGCGGGGATCGCCGCCCCCGCCATGTTTTTGGCGTTTGGCAGCGGGTCGCGCTGAACAAGACGGTGTGGCAGGTGGCGGCTCAGCAGGGCCTGCAGCTGCCGGGTGATATTTTTAAACATCGTCATTCCTCCGCATCCGCAAAGGCGGACGCAGCATTTCCTTCAGGCGTGGCAAAGCCGTACCTGAGAGGCACTCAATTTTTCAAGCAGGAACGTTTGGGACGCTGCTGCCTCACATCACCGGTGAGTCAGCAGCAGGCTGGCTTACCGGAAAGAACGCTTTCTCCCGTTCAGGAGAGGTGTGGGATCGGGATCCATGAAGCCTCCGGTAAGTAAAAAGTAGGGTGTCGCCGCGCAGTATAAGGATTTAAGCGTACCCTTTTTGATGATTCGGGCGGTATTATACCCCCCTGCAAATAAACCGAACGTAAACCAGATTTAGCCCATAGCGAAATCGCGCTATAGCATTAGGCTCAATTCATTACATTGTCGTTGTTACAGGGAATACAGCATGCAGAACCGCCTTACGATTAAAGACATCGCGCGTTTAAGCGGCGTGGGGAAATCGACCGTCTCACGCGTGCTGAACAACGAAAGCGGCGTCAGCGAACGCACCCGCGAGCGCGTTGAGGCGGTCATGAATCAGCACGGCTTTTCCCCTTCCCGCTCCGCGCGCGCCATGCGCGGGCAGAGTGACAAAGTGGTCGCCATCATTGTCTCGCGTCTGGATTCTCTGTCTGAAAACCTTGCCGTGCAGACCATGCTGCCCGCCTTCTATGAGCAGGGATATGACCCGATCATGATGGAGAGCCAGTTCTCGCCCCAGCTGGTAGAAGAGCATCTGGGGATGCTCCAGCGGCGCAACATTGACGGCGTGGTGCTGTTCGGCTTTACCGGCATTAAAGACGAGATGCTGAAACCCTGGCAGCCGTCGCTGGTGCTGCTGGCGCGCGATGCCCACGGTTTTGCCTCCGTCTGCTATGACGACGAGGGCGCGATTATCACCCTGATGCAGCGCCTGTTTGACGAAGGCCATCGCCACATCAGCTTCCTCGGCGTACCGCACGCGGACGTTACCACCGGCAAGCGACGCCATGAGGCCTATCTGGCGTTTTGCAAAAAGCACAACCTCTCCGCCGTGGCCTCCCTGCCGGGGCTGGGCATGAAGCAGGGCTACGAGCAGGTCGCCAGCGTCCTGACGCCGCAGACCACCGCGCTGGTGTGCGCCACGGATACGCTGGCGCTGGGCGCGAGTAAATATCTGCAGGAGCAGCGTATCGACGGTCTGCAGGTGGCGAGCGTCGGCAGCACGCCGCTGATGAAGTTTTTGCACCCGGAGATCATCACCGTCGATCCGGGCTACGCTGAGTCCGGCAGACAGGCCGCCGCGCAGCTGATCGAGCAGATCAACGGGCGCGCAGAGCCGCGTCAGATCGTTATTCCTGCCCACCTTTCATAACCCCCACCAATCGGTTTATTGTGATCTTCGCCCGATTTCGGGAACGTTCCCATTTTCGCCGTCACGCTGAAGGAGTAGGCTTGCGCTCAGGTCATTACACCCCCTCACCATCTGTCATGAGGTTTCATGATGAGTAAAGTCAAACAAGCAGATATTGATCAGCTGATCGTCCTGGTCGGCGGCCGCGAAAACATCGCAACCGTTAGCCATTGCATTACCCGCCTGCGCTTCGTTCTGAACGATCCGGCCAAAGCGAACCCGAAGGCGATTGAAGAGCTTTCCATGGTAAAAGGCTGCTTCACCAACGCCGGTCAGTTCCAGGTGGTGATTGGTACTGAAGTGGGCGATTACTATCAGGCTCTGCTGGCGACCACCGGGCACAGCGCGGCGGATAAAGAGCAGGCCAAGAAGGCTGCGCGCCAGAATATGAAGTGGCACGAGCAGCTGATTTCCCACTTCGCGGAGATCTTCTTCCCGCTGCTGCCGGCGCTGATCAGCGGAGGCCTGATTTTAGGCTTCCGTAACGTCATCGGCGACGTGCCGATGAGCGACGGCAAGACCCTGGCGCAGATGTACCCGGCGCTGAAAACCGTGTACGACTTCCTGTGGCTGATTGGCGAAGCGATCTTCTTCTATCTGCCGGTCGGGATTTGCTGGTCCGCGGTGCGCAAGATGGGCGGTACGCCGATCCTCGGTATTGTACTCGGCGTCACGCTGGTCTCTCCGCAGTTAATGAACGCTTACTTACTTGGTCAACAGGTGCCGGAGGTGTGGAACTTTGGCCTGTTTACCATCGCCAAAGTGGGCTATCAGGCGCAGGTCATTCCGGCCCTGCTGGCGGGCCTGGCGCTGGGCTTTATCGAAACCCGACTGAAGCGCATCGTGCCGGATTACCTTTATCTGGTGGTGGTGCCGGTGTGCTCGCTGATTCTGGCGGTCTTCCTGGCGCATGCCTTTATCGGTCCGTTTGGCCGCATGATTGGCGACGGCGTGGCCTTCGCGGTGCGTCACCTGATGACCGGCAGCTTCGCCCCGATTGGCGCCGCGCTGTTTGGCTTCCTGTACGCCCCGCTGGTGATCACCGGCGTGCACCAGACCACGCTGGCGATTGATATGCAGATGATCCAGAGCCTCGGCGGCACGCCGGTCTGGCCGATTATCGCCCTGTCGAACATTGCTCAGGCGTCCGCGGTGACCGGCATCATTATCGTCAGCCGCAAGCACAACGAACGCGAGATCTCCGTTCCGGCGGCCATCTCCGCCTACCTCGGCGTCACCGAACCGGCAATGTACGGTATCAACCTGAAATACCGCTTCCCGATGCTCTGCGCGATGATCGGTTCCGGTCTGGCAGGCCTGGTGTGTGGACTGAACGGCGTGATGGCGAACGGGATTGGCGTCGGCGGCCTGCCGGGCATCCTCTCCATCCAGCCCGCTTATTGGCAGGTGTTTGCCCTGGCAATGGCCATCGCCATTATCGTCCCAATGGCGCTCACCACCGTGGTTTACCAGCGTAAGTTCCGTCAGGGCTCGCTGCAGATTGTTTAACTTCATCTTTCGGGGCGCAGTTGCGCCCCTTCGCATTTGCAGGAACGCATTATGAATACCCTTCCTCACTGGTGGCAGAACGGCGTCATCTACCAGATTTACCCAAAGAGCTTCCAGGACACCACCGGCAGCGGCACCGGCGATTTACGCGGCGTGACGCAGCGTCTGGACTACCTGAAAACCCTCGGCATCGACGCCATCTGGCTGACGCCGTTTTACATCTCCCCGCAGGTGGACAACGGCTACGACGTGGCGAACTACACCGCCATCGACCCGGCGTACGGCACGCTGGATGACTTTGACGAACTGGTTGCCGAGGCGCACGCGCGCGGCATTCGCATCGTGCTGGATATGGTGTTTAACCACACCTCCACGCAGCACGCCTGGTTCCGCGAGTCGCTGAACAAAGCGAGCCCGTACCGCCAGTTCTACATCTGGCGCGACGGCACGCCTGAGCAGCTCCCCAACAACTGGTGCTCCAAGTTTGGCGGCAACGCCTGGCGCTGGCACGCCGAGAGCGAGCAGTATTACCTGCACCTGTTCGCCCCGGAGCAGGCGGACCTCAACTGGGAAAACCCGGCGGTGCGCGCCGAGCTGAAAAAGGTGTGCGAGTTCTGGGCCGATCGCGGCGTCGACGGCCTGCGTCTGGACGTCATTAACCTGATTTCAAAAGATCAGGATTTCCCGGACGACAACATCGGCGACGGTCGCCGCTTCTATACCGACGGGCCGCGCATTCATGAATATCTCCAGGAGATGAGCCGCGACGTCTTTACCCCGCGCAACCTGATGACGGTAGGCGAGATGTCCTCGACCTCGCTGGAGAACTGCCAGCAGTATGCGTCTCTCGACGGGCGCGAGCTGTCGATGACCTTTAACTTCCATCATCTGAAGGTGGATTACCCCGGCGGCGAAAAGTGGACGCTGGCGAAGCCGGACTTCGTGGCGCTAAAAACCCTCTTCCGCCACTGGCAGCAGGGGATGCACAACAAAGCCTGGAATGCGCTGTTCTGGTGTAACCACGACCAGCCGCGCATCGTGTCGCGCTTTGGTGATGAAGGCGAACACCGCGTACCGGCGGCGAAGATGCTCGGCATGGTGCTGCACGGGATGCAGGGCACGCCGTATATCTATCAAGGTGAAGAGCTTGGCATGACCAACCCGCACTTCAGCCGCATCACCGATTACCGCGACGTGGAAAGCCTGAACATGTTCGCCGAACTGCGCGCCAGCGGCCGCGAGCCGGATGAATTACTGGCGATTCTGGCGAGTAAATCCCGCGACAACGGGCGAACCCCAATGCAGTGGGACGCGTCGCACAACGCGGGCTTTACCGAGGGCGAGCCGTGGATTGGCGTCTGCGATAACTACGAAACCGTGAACGCCCGCGCGGCGCTGGACGATGCGGATTCGGTGTTCTACACCTACCAGTCGCTGATTCGCCTGCGCAAAACCCTGCCGGTGCTGACGTGGGGGGATTATGAGGATCTCCTGCCGGAACACCCTTCCCTGTGGTGCTATCGCCGCCAGTGGCAGGGGCAGACGCTGATGGTGGTGGCGAACCTGAGCCGGGAACGCCAGCAGTGGCAGCCGGACCCGGTACAGGGCGCCTGGCGGGTCGCTCTCGGCAACTATGATGACGTTCCCTCCCGCCCCAATGCGCGGCTATTGCGCCCGTTTGAAGCCATCTGGTGGGTGCAGGAATAAATACCAGGAGATACAGCATGCTGTATCTCCTTTTTTAGGTTTAGCGATACGCTAAATGTACGACGATAACTTTTACATCACGCTGTGCCCAAAATAAAAATAGCCCTGCCAATTAAATAACCTCGGCAGGATATGATGAAAAAGACAATTATTAAAGCAACGTGTATTAGCGCATTATTATTAAGCACGCAGGGATGGTGCGGAAATACATCCGTCGACCTTCGATTTGGTCATAATACGCGCTCAGACGTAAATGATTCACGTATTAAGGTCATGCATCAGGCAAATAACGGTTTTTACTTCTCCGTTGAAGCCGCACAAAACCACAACGATACCTTTTTTGGTGATACCGACCGATATAATCCCGATGACAAAGGGTTAACGGAAGCAGCACAGGAGATTGAAACGCGCTGGCGCTTCGATCTGGGTAATGGCTTCGCCGTTGCGCCTGGCATGGTGACGGTTTTCACCGCCAGCAATACCCATTACCGCCCCTTCATTCAGGGCTGGAAAGCGTTCGATAACGGTCTGAACCTCTCCGCCCGTTACCGATATAACACCGTCAATGACGCACACAGCGACAAAGAATTAGACGGCAACGGCTACACCCGCCGCCAGTCACACCAGTTCGACATTTGGTTCGCGTATAACATTGGCAAATTCGGTATGTCCTACAACCCGCGCTTCCGCTGGCAGGATGATGTCGATCAGGGAACCGGGGATGACACCTACTGGGAGCATACCGTTGCGTTCAACTACAAGCTCGACGATGGCTGGACGCCTTACGTCGAGCTGGTTTCACTGGATAAAACCTACATCACTGCCGATGGCAGTCATGAAAATGATTATGCCGTACGTCTGGGGATAGTGAAGCAACTCTGACGGTCTGACTACACCGTATCGTGCTGCAGCAGCCTGCAGCCGATACGGTCCACGGCGCTTAACAGTTCAAGCTGCCCTTCCCGCTGATACAGCGATACCGCGTTAATGTCGATCGGTAACGGCCAGCATAGCGATGAGATCGCCGCCAGTGTCGATCCCTCGCGGGTAATCGCAATAATCTTTAACCCTTTGCGCAACGCGTTACGCGCCATTTCAATCAGCGACTGCGTCTCCCCGGATTTACTGATCAGCACCAGCGTCCCCTTCGATACCCGTGTCAGCTGGTGCATATCATTCAAAATAAGGTGCGGCAGGCTCGCCAGCGATAAAAATCGCGACAGGTAATTGAGGCTGGTGAGCGAGGCTCCCCGTGCGTACAGATAGATATGGCTGGAATGGGTAAGCAACCTGGACACCTCCGCCACAATATCGTCCGCCTGCGGCCCTACGTCAGGCTCTACGGGTGCGGGTGTAAAATGATCGCGCAAAAAACGATACCGAAGCTCGGTATAACTTTTATAGCCCATTTTTTTACACACACGATTAACGGAAGTTGTCGTCGTAAAGGTATCACGGGCAATCTCTTTTGCCGATATATTAGAAATATTACATGCGTGATGCTGAATGTATTCAAATATCAAACGTTCACTTCCCTGGAATGAATTCATAAATTACGCCCTGTTTAATCCCGGCATGATATTAACACAACGAAAAAAATAGTCTCTGGAAGACGCTTCACACATTGCATTTACGCGTATCACGATACGTAATTAGTATTAGCAAACATTAAAAACCGGTTTAGGTTCTCTTTATACTTTCCCTGTTTTCACATCCAGGGAATTATGACAATGACGAAACAAAAAGTTGTCGCGGTGACGGCCTGCCCGACAGGCATTGCGCACACCTTTATGGCGGCGAATAAAATTACTACATGGGCTAAAGAGCACAATATCGAGGTAAAGGTCGAAACGCAGGGCAGCGATGGCGTTAAAAACCGCTTAACGAAACAGGATATCGCCTCCGCCACGGCCATTATACTGGCAACCGACGTTCCCATTCAGGATGCCGAGCGCTTTGAAAACGTTCCCCACCTTCAGACCCGCACGCAAGAGCTGATTAAGCATACCGATCGCTATCTGCGTCAGGCGCTGGCCATGGAAAAAAACGTCACCGCCACTACCGTCGAAGACGAAGACGATCTTCCGCGTTCGGCTTACCAGACTTTTATCGGCCATATCATGGCGGCCATCAGCTATATGCTGCCAGTGGTGGTCATGGGCGGGCTGATGATGGCAACGGCCAAAATCACCGGCCAGTTTATTAACATCGACCACTCGCCGTTCAGCGTGCTGGATAAAGTGGGCTTTATGACCATTAAGTTCATGTATCCTGTTTTCGCCATGTATCTGGCATTTTCCGTTGCGGGTAAACCGGCGCTGATCCCCGGGCTTATCGGCGGCATCATGTCAGACGAGGTCTACAAGCGCTTCTTCGATATCGAAGGCTTTATGCCGTCCGGCTTCTTTGGCGCGATTGGCATCGGCTTCTTTGTAGGCTATCTGGTGCGCTGGCTGAATGATTCCATTCACGTCCGCCAGCAGCTCACCACTATTAAGACCATGCTGATCGTCCCGCTGATCACCGGCATTACGCTGGTGATGGTCATGGAATACCTGATCAACCCGATTTTTGGCTCGCTTAACCAGCTGATGGTGGTCTTTTTTACCTCGGCAGGTGACACCGGGCGCGGATTCTATTCCGCGATGATCGCCGCGGGCACCGCGTTCGACCTGGGCGGTCCGGTCAACAAGGCGGCAGGATCGGTCGCGCTCGGCCTGAATGGCATGAGCGAAACGTTTGATCTCACCGCCCGCGAACTCTCCATTGTGATCCCCTCTATTGGCGTCGGCTTTGCGGCGTTTCTCAACGGCCGCTTTGGACTACCGGATGTCTTCAGCCGGGAAGAGAAAACCGTCGGGAGTACCTCGTTGCTGCTGGGCGTGATTGGGATCTCCGAAGGCGCGATCCCGTTCATCCTGAAAAACCCACGTCTGATCCCGGTGTTCATGACCGGTGCCGTTGCCGGCGCGCTGGTCGCCATTACCCTTGGCGTGAAGCAGACGCTGCCCCTGCCAGCCATCTGGGGCTGGCCGCTGGCAACCAATGTGGTGGGCTACCTGGCGAGCGTCTTTATTGGCGCACTGATTTGCGCCCTGGGCGTGCTCTATGTCAGCCCAAAGAACGCCAGGTAAGGGGAACGTCATGAATCAGATCCACGTCATTGCCCATACGCACTGGGATCAGGAGTGGTATTTCACCCGTCAGGACAGCATGGTGCTGGCATCCTATAACTTTGCGGATGTCATCGACACGCTGGAGCGGGACCCCGCTTACAGCTGCTATCACCTTGACGGACAGATGGCGGTAGTGGAGGACTTTCTCGCCATCAATCCCGATTATCGCGCCAGGCTGGAAACCCTCGTCAAAGAGAAAAGAATCTTTGTGGGGCCATGGTATACCCAGACGGACACCTACAACGTGCATGGCGAATCAATTATTCGCAATCTCAAGTACGGCATTTTCGCCGCCCGCGCGCTGGGGCATGCTATGCAGGTCGGGTACCTTCCGGACACCTTTGGCCACAATGCTCAGATGGCCACCATTTTGCAGGGCTGCAATATCGACAATATCGTCTTCTGGCGCGGTATCGATCACGACAGACAAGCGAAAAGCAGCCAGTTCCTCTGGCGCGCGCCGTCTGGGGCGACCGTTATCGCCTGCGCGATGGCATTCGGTTATGGCGCAGCTAAAAACATGCGTTCAGACGCGAGCCATCTGCAGGGTAAAATCTTCCCGATGGTCAATCTCCTGCGTTCACGGGCCGGTATAAACGACCTGCTCCTGCCCTGCGGCGGCGATCAGGTCTGCATCGACCCGGCGCTGCCGAAAATTCTGCAGGTCGCCAGCGCACACTCTCCCGATGGGGATCGATACGTTATCAGTTCGCTGGAGCGCTACGTCGACATTCTGCGCGCGCAGCGTGAACAGTTTGAAGGCTGGGAAGGGGAGCTGAAATCGCCGCGCTACACCCGCATCCATAAAACGATCGGATCCGTGCGCTACGACATCAAAAAGAAAAATGATGAAGTCGAGCAGTTCATCCTGCGGCGGCTGGAGCCGACAATCGCCATGGCGCGCCATCAGGGGATTCCGGTCAACCTCTCGGTGGTCGATACGCTCTGGAAGAAGCTGTTGCGAAGCCATGCCCACGACTCTATCGGCGGCTGTAATAGCGATACCACTAATCGCGACATACTGCATCGGCTGGAGCAAACCGAACAGCTGTGCCACAGCCTGTGGAACCTGGTGGTAAAAACCCTGGCCGCCGCCTGCGCTCAGGAAAATGACCTGCTGATTTTCAACCCGCTGGGCACCCCAACGCAGCGCGTAGTGATAACCACCCTGTATAGCCGTGCTGATAATATCGCCCTGACATATCAGGGGCAGCCCATCCCTTTCGACGTCCTGAAAAGAGACATTCTGCCCGGCGGAACGGCGATCTCCCTTAGCGCTGAAGGCGAATGTGAAACGCCCCTTCCTCCCTATTATCGCTGGCACGTTGCTGTGAAGACACCGGTTCTGCCGCCGGTCGGCTATCTCAGCGTTAACGTTAAGGATGACCCGGTGCCTTTCCAGCAGCAGGAACAGACAAAGGGCAGCGAGATAGAGAATGCGCATTATCGATTAACGCTGGACGCCGGAACGCTCACCCTGCACGACAAACGCAGCGGCAGATGCATTCCCTCTTTCTTTACTCTCGAAGACTGCGCGGATGCGGGCGACAGCTACGATTTCTCACCGCTTGCGGGCGACACGCCGACGCGGTGCGACCAGTTCACGCTCGTCGACTGCCTGAAAACGCCGCTTGTCGAAAAGCTGATTGTGGAAGCCACCCTGCTTCTTCCGCCGGATCTCGCAGACCGTCAAGAAAATGCCCGAACGCCGTTATCCCTTCGTCTGGCGTGTGAATTACGCGATCACGATCCGAACCTGTATGTGGACAGCTCGCTGGAAAACAGCCACTGCGATCACCGGCTACGTTTGCTGATTAACAGTGATATTCACACCCGCCACGCAATCGCCTCGCAGCCCTTCGCGATCATCGAGCGCGAAACGGGGTGTCACGCTGAAGAGTGGCAGGAACACTATCGCGAAATGTCCGTGGATATCGAAACCAGCGAGGGAATCATTGCAGTTGCGGAAGCGGGCAAAGCGCTGGTGGTGAATAGCCGCGGCATGAAGGAGTTTCAGATAATCGGCGACGCACCGGCTACGGTTGCCCTGACGCTGTTTAAATCAACGGGCGTGCTGGGACGCAGCGATCTCGACTGGCGACCGGGCCGGGCATCCGGCATCAATAATACGGTGGTCGAGACCCCCGATGCCCAGTTGCTGAAACCGTTGCGCTTCTCCTTCACCGTCGCGCTGGCCGATAGCGCCGATCATCTCACGCTTCGCCAGCTGGAAAATCAGACAGCGGGACAGCCCTTCACCTATCAACGGCAAACGCTGCACACGCTCGATCACCGTCTTGAGCGCTTTTCGTTGCGTCTGCCCGACCGCAGGCTTCCGGCAGAATTCTCATTATTGAACCTGCCGGAGCCGCTCATCCTCTCTGCCTTGCCCCATGCGCAGCAGTCGCAGGGTACGGTAGTTCGCGTGTTTAACGCCGGCACGGAGCCCGTTCCCGTCCCGGCAAGCCTGGAGGGGTTTCGTCAGATCAACTATCTGGAAGAGCCGGTGCAGCCGGTAACGGCTATTCCCCCTTTCGCGACCTGCGATTTTTTAATGGAGGCTTAATATGAACCTGCTTGCATTGACGCATCCCGATCTGGTTTTTATCAACCCGCCGCACCGTTCGCCTGAAGCGCTAATACGCTGGCTCGCCGAACCGCTCGCCAGGCAAAAAATCATCAGTGATGAAGAAACGTTCATCCAGAGCGTGTTACAACGCGAAAGTGAAGGTCCTACCGCGCTGGGTGAGGCGCTCGCCGTCCCGCACGGTAAAACCGTGGCGGTGCAGCAGGCGGCATTTTGTCTGGCGCTCTTTGACGACCCGATACGCTGGCCCGGGCTGGATGGTGACGAAGAGGTGAGAATGGTTTTCCTGCTCGCCATTCCGCCCGCGGAAGCAGGGAGTACCCATATGCAGCTGCTGACGACGCTGACCTGTTTATTGACGGAAGATCGGGTGCGTGAGCGACTGCTGGCGGCGCGCACCCGGGAAGAGGCGATGTCCGCGCTGAGTGCTGAAGAACCACAAAAACAGGACGATGCTCCTGAACGCTCCTTTCTCATCCCGGTGGTGCTGGGCAGTATCGCAACCGCAGCCTTTTTGCAGGCGGGACTGAGCTGGGTCTGCGGGGGGAGTTAAATGAACAGCGCTTAGCACACACCGTGCTGAGCGCTTGTTTTTATTGAATAATCAATCAGATTTTTCTCGCCCGCCTTTACAATCGCTGAAGCGCCCGTCGTTTGTACTCTCGTCTTTTTACTTTGTTCTGCATCAAATAAATCGCAAACATGTTTGATGCAAATCACTATATGTAGCACTTAAAATGCACGCCGACCCAACATCTTGTATTTATCGTCTACTATTCCAACAACAAGACGGCGCTTACGCTGGCCGGAATTGTGGATAACACGAGCTGGGAACGCGGGAAGTCTTTGGCCTGGCGGGAAATGCGTCCGGTGAATACTTCTCCACCTCTGTGGATAACCTGTTTTTAAAAATGGAGTGATCATGACACCGCATGTGATGAAACGTGATGGCTGTAAAGTGCCGTTTAAATCAGAGCGCATCCAGGAAGCCATTCTGCGTGCAGCTAAAGCAGCGGGAGTCGATGACGCAGATTACTGCGCCACCGTCGCAGAAGTCGTTAGCAGCCAGATGAATGAACGCAGCCAGGTCGATATCAACGAGATCCAGACCGCGGTTGAGAACCAGCTCATGGCAGGACCTTACAAGCAGCTGGCGCGCGCCTACATTGAGTACCGCCACGATCGAGACGTGCAGCGCGAGAAGCGCGGCCGCCTGAACCAGGAGATCCGTGGCCTGGTGGAGCAGACCAACTCTGCGCTGCTCAATGAAAACGCCAATAAAGACAGTAAAGTGATCCCCACCCAGCGCGACCTGCTGGCCGGTATCGTCGCCAAACACTATGCCCGTCAGCATCTGCTGCCGCGCGACGTGGTCTCGGCGCACGAGCGCGGCGAGATCCACTACCACGATCTCGACTATTCGCCGTTCTTCCCGATGTTCAACTGCATGCTGATCGATCTGAAAGGCATGCTGACCCACGGCTTTAAAATGGGTAACGCGGAGATTGAACCGCCTAAGTCGATCTCCACGGCTACCGCGGTCACGGCGCAGATCATCGCTCAGGTCGCCAGCCATATTTACGGCGGCACCACCATTAACCGCATTGACGAAGTGCTGGCCCCGTTCGTGACGGCGAGCTTCAACAAGCACCGTAAAACCGCCGAAGAGTGGCAGATTCCGGACGCGGACGGCTATGCGCATTCCCGTACCGAGAAAGAGTGCTACGACGCCTTCCAGTCGCTGGAATATGAGGTGAACACGCTGCACACCGCCAACGGCCAGACGCCGTTTGTAACCTTCGGTTTTGGGCTGGGCACCAGCTGGGAATCACGCCTGATCCAGCAGTCGATCCTGCGCAACCGTATTTCCGGCCTCGGCAAAAACCGCAAAACCGCCGTGTTCCCGAAACTGGTGTTCGCGATTCGCGACGGCCTGAACCACAAGTTTGGCGACCCGAACTACGACATCAAACAGCTGGCGTTGGAGTGCGCGAGCAAGCGCATGTACCCGGACATCCTGAACTACGATCAGGTCGTCAAAGTCACCGGTTCGTTTAAAACGCCAATGGGCTGCCGCAGCTTCCTCGGCGTGTACGAGGATGAAAACGGCGAGCAGATCCACGACGGGCGTAACAACCTGGGCGTGATCAGCCTCAACCTGCCGCGCATCGCGCTGGAGGCAAAAGGTAATGAAGCTGAATTCTGGAAACTGCTGGATGAGCGCCTGCAGCTGGCGCGTAAGGCGCTGATGACCCGCATTGCGCGCCTCGAAGGGGTCAAAGCCCGCGTGGCGCCGATCCTCTATATGGAAGGGGCCTGCGGCGTGCGCCTGAAGGCGGACGATGACGTATCCGAGATCTTCAAAAACGGCCGCGCGTCGATTTCGCTGGGCTACATCGGCATTCACGAGACCATCAACGCCCTGTTTGGCGACACGCACATGTACGACAGCGAAGCTCTGCGTGAGAAAGGCATCGCCATCGTTCAGCGCCTGCGCGACGCGGTAGACCAGTGGAAAGAGGAAACCGGCTACGGTTTCAGCCTGTACAGCACCCCAAGCGAGAACCTGTGCGACCGCTTCTGCCGCCTGGACACCGCCGAGTTCGGGATTGTGGAAGGTGTGACCGATAAAGGGTACTACACCAACAGCTTCCACCTCGACGTCGAGAAAAAGGTGAACCCGTACGACAAGATCGACTTCGAAGCGGCCTATCCGCCGATCGCCAGCGGCGGCTTCATCTGCTACGGCGAGTACCCGAACATTCAGCACAACCTGAAGGCGCTGGAGGACGTGTGGGACTATAGCTATCAGCACGTGCCGTATTACGGGACCAACACGCCAATTGATGAGTGTTACGAGTGCGGCTTCACCGGTGAGTTTGAATGTACGAGTAAAGGCTTTACCTGCCCGAAATGCGGCAACCACGATGCGGCCCGCGTCTCCGTGACCCGTCGCGTATGCGGCTATCTCGGCAGCCCGGACGCCCGTCCGTTTAACGCCGGCAAACAGGAAGAAGTGAAGCGCCGCGTGAAGCATCTGGGAAATGGGCAGATCGGTTAATCCGCTGCCACGTTAATGCCCGGTGGCGCTGCGCTTACCGGGCCTACGGACCGCTCTCTTTTGTAGGCCGGGTAAGCGCAGCGCCACCCGGCGTGGTTATTCGCTATGAACTATCACCAGTACTACCCTGTCGACATCGTCAACGGCCCCGGCACCCGCTGCACGCTGTTTGTTTCAGGCTGCGTCCACGAATGCCCCGGCTGCTACAACAAAAGCACCTGGCGACTCAATTCCGGCATGCCGTTCACCGCGGAGATGGAAGATAAAATCATCAACGACCTGAACGACACGCGCATCAAACGCCAGGGGATCTCGCTCTCCGGCGGCGATCCGCTGCACCCGCAAAACGTGCCGGATATGTTGAAGCTGGTGAAGCGCATTCGCGCAGAGTGTCCGGGAAAAGAT
Source organism: Enterobacter cloacae complex sp. IR53041 (assembly GCF_049238285.1). NCBI lineage: Bacteria > Pseudomonadati > Pseudomonadota > Gammaproteobacteria > Enterobacterales > Enterobacteriaceae > Enterobacter > Enterobacter cloacae complex sp. IR53041. Next base: position 50,782 of record NZ_JBMKHB010000009.1, read on the forward strand.
ATCTGGGTCTGGACGGGCTACAAGCTGGATGAACTGAATGCGCAGCAAATGGAAGTCGTGGATCTGATTAACGTGCTGGTCGACGGCAAGTTCATGCAGGATTTAAAAGACCCGGCGCTCATCTGGCGCGGCAGCAGCAACCAGGTTGTGCATCATTTGCGATGAACGCTAAAGCCGTTTATTTGCGTCGTGATAAGCGGCTGATTTCTCTCTTTTCCCAACGGCGATAACAAATACCGTTATAACGCTGTCCTGAACCTGATAAACCAGGCGATAGCCAGACGCCTTGAGTTTGATTTTGTAGCAATCAGGCAGATTATGCAGGCGGGCCGATTCGACCCGGGGATTTGCCAATACCCCGGCAAGTTTCTTCTTAAACTGGTTTTTGACCGTATCCCCCAGCTTGCTCCACTCCTTTAACGCCCTCGGGTCAAATTCCAGTTCATAAGTCATCCAGACTAACCTTTATTCCCTTTTGCGGATTAGCCAGTCGCTCCCGGACTGTCTGTATCAGCGCATCTTCGCTGTCGCTAATGGTGACCGTTTTCACCGGCATGCGCCCCGTTTCAGCAACGTACTGAAACAGCAATCGCACCGCTTCCGTTGGGGTAATATTGAGTTTTTCCAGCACGGCATAAGCCTCGTTTTTAAGTTTGTCATCCAGACGGACGTTTAGCGTGGCCATTATGCCTCCAGAAAAATCGAATGTGTAATGCAGTTTAGCATTACACTCGCATTACATCGAATTCTGGATAATGCCTCTCAAAAACGACTCAAACTCTCCATCGCCACCGCCTTAAACCCGGCGAAATCCTCGCAGCTACAGAGCCGTGACATCGCCCGCTCGCGCAGGAAAGTGACGAAAATATCGTAAATCGCCATCGCCTCTTCGTACTCGCTTTTGCTGATGGCGAGCAGGAAGATAACGTGCGCGGTTTCGTCGCCCCACTGCACGCCGTGCGGGGCGAGCACGGTGTAGACCACCGTTTTCTGCGCCAGCAGGCCGAGGGAGTGCGGCAGCGCGATGCCGTCGCCGAGCATGGTGCTGACAATAGCTTCACGTTCAACAACCGAATCCAGAAACTCCGCGCCGACAAAGCCCTCTGCTTCAAGCTGTTCACACAGCTCGCGGAAGAGCGTCTGCTGATCGATCGGCTTGTCGATAATGCGGAAATGGGCCGCGTCGAAGTATTTATCCAGCATCCACGGGCGGGTGCGGTCCACCAGCACCAGCTTGCCAATCTGTTCTAACTGGTAGTCGGTCGGGAACGGGGCGATCATCACCACCGGTTTCGACTTTTCGTTGACGCGGGCGGTCGCGATCACAAAGTCTTCGCTAATGGTTTCCGCCAGCTCGTACTCGCGCAGGGTGAGCGTGCGCGTCACCTCAATCTGCGGGTATTTACGCTGCAGTACCGCCTCAATCATGCGCACCATGGCGTTACCGGCGTCGCATACCAGCAGCACGCGCGGCTGACGCTGGTAGCCGATGTTGTAGTGGCGCTCAAGCCCGACGCCAATATGCAGCACCAGGAAGCCAATCTCGTTTTCGCTGATCACATACGGCGTGTATTTGCCCCAGCTCGACACCGCGGCCAGCGTCATGTCCCACGCCATCGGGTAGTGCTGCTTGATGTTATCCAGCAGCGGATTGGGGATCATGATTTGATACCGCACGCGGGTGATCATGGTTTTGATGTGCGTGAGCAGGTCCGCATGCAGCTGCGCGTCGCTGAGCAGGTTGTAGTTATAGTGAGTGTTGATATAGCGCAGGATGTAGTTGACCAGCGCCTCGTCGTCGTCAGCGTTAATGGCGCTGGGCGCGATCTCCTGAATCTGCCGCGCCGCAATGTGCACGCACAGCCAGCTCTCCTCCGACGGCGAAAGCGCCTTGCCCGCCAGCTGCTGGATGGTCACCGCGATATCCTTCGCCGCCTCGCGCACGTTCTCTTCCACGTCTTCGGCATGGAATTCCGGCAGCGGGTAACCTTCGCTGATGCGACGTACCGACACCGCGCAGTACAGGCGCAGGAACAGCTCGCCTTCATCGGTCAGGCGAATGTGGTGACGGGTCAAGGCGTCGTGCAGCACCGGCACCATCTGCTCCGCCACGCCCGCATTCAGCGCCACGTCGGTCACCAGCGGGTTCAGGCTGTCCTGCTGCGCCAGCTCCCAGAGCAGATCGGTCAGGCAGGCGCGGGTCGACATCTCGCTGCCAAACAGCTTCATCCCGTGGCGCGGACGGGTTTCCAGCGTCAGGTTGTAGCGATGAAACCACTCGCGCACCTCCGCCATATCGCTTTGCAGCGTGGCGCGGCTGACGAACCATTCGTCCGCCAGATCCTCCAGCTTAAGCGAAAACGCCGAGGTCAGAAAACGCACCACCAGATAATGCACGCGCTCCGGCCCGGTCCGCGGGATACGCAGCGCGCGCGGGTGGGATGCCTGAAGCTGCTGATAGCGCTCGGCATCCTCAATTTTGAGCTGGTAGCCGTTGCCCCGGCTCAGGATGAACTGCGCGCCGTGGCTGGCCAGCAGCGCGTTCAGGGCGGTGATGTCCGCACGGACGGTTCGCGTGGAGACCGACAGCCGCTGCGCCAGCTCGTCCTGCGGCAGCGTCTCGTTTTGCAACAGGTCGAAAAGTTGCGCCAAACGTTGGTTCGGAAATCGCACGTCGTTGTCCTCTTACGGCTTAAGGTGAAATGACCATCTGGGATGGGCTGCCGACCGGGGTATAGTCTGGCTCAAAGCTCAATTTCCCGTCCTGCGCCACGCGGAAGCGGGTAATGTTGTCGCTGCGCTGGTTCATGACGTACAGCCAGCGCCCCTGTTTATCGAGCGTCAGGGTGCGCGGGTAGTCACCGCGCGTCCACACATCGTCCTGATGCGTCAGCGTGCCCTCTGCCGTTACGGTAAAGTGCCCGATGCTGTTATGCAAACGGTTAGCCACATACAGCTGCTTACCGTCGGCGCTTAATGCGAGCCCGGCAGCAAAGCTAGTGCCTTTGTAACCTTCCGGCAGGGCAGAGACCGTTTTATCCTCTTTCAGGGTGCCGTTGGTATTCACGGTATACCGGGTGAGCGTAGACGCCTCTTCGTTAATCAGCCACAGGGCATCGCCCTTCGGCGTAAAGACAAAGTGGCGCGGCCCGGCGCCTTTCGAGGAGGCGCTGATAAACGGCGGATCGTTCGGCGTCAGCTTTCCTGTCCGATCGTCAAAACGGTACTGATAGATGCGATCCAGCCCCAGATCGGTGGAAAACACGTATTTCCCGCTCGGATCGGCGGCGATCATATGCGCATGGGGGCCGTTATGATCGCTGATCGCGAAACTGCCCTCAACGGCAGCTTCCGGCTTCGCCGCGCCCGGTTCGCCTTGATCCTGATGTGTGTCCGTGGCGTCACCCAGGCTGCCGTCTGCGTTAACGGGTAAAACGGCAATGGAGCCGCTGACGTAGTTCGCCACCAGAAGATGGCGACCGTTCGGCGTCAGCGACAGGTAAACCGGCCCCGCGCCGCCGGAGGCCACCTGACTGAGCTCGCTCAGCTCACCGTTATCGCCGACGCGCAGCGCCTGCACCACGCCCTGCTCCACTTCGCTTGCCAGATACAGCGTTTTGCCGTCCTGTGAAAGGGTCAACTGCGCCGCATTCGGCAGTTTGCTTACCAACGTTTTATCGTTCAGTGCGCCGGTTTGCGGGTTAACAGTAAAACGGTACAGCCCTTCACCGTTTGGATTATAGGTACCCACCCAGGCGTATTGCGTCTGGGCGACAGCGGCGGTGGCGAACATTGAGAGTGAAGCGACAAGCAAGGTACGGGTGTGCATGGTGGCTCCTGTATAGGTGTGAGTTCTACTTCACCAGCTTCTTCGTCATCGCCAGCAGGGTACGCACATCTTCCGGACGCGTATCACCGCTGGCTTTGTCGATAATCGAGCTGTAGATATGCGGGATGATTTTGCTCACGCCCGCGTCGAGGGCGATCTGCAGGATCTCCTCATAGTTTTCCAGATCGATACCTCCGGTCGGCTCCAGCCAGAAGTCGTGACGGGCGCAGGCTTCCGCCACCGCTTTGTACTCGTCACGGCACTTCAGGCCGCCCATCGGGAAGTATTTGATAGAGCTGCCGCCGAAATCTTTCAGCAGAGCAATCGCCGTTTCCACCGGCACAATGCCGTCCATAGCTGCGCTGCTCAGCGGGCCGGTGGAGATTTTCACCATCCCGACGGTACCGGTCGGAGAGACCAGACCGTTGACCACGGAGTCGTTCTGCCCCAGCAGCGCGCGGCTGGTGGCCACGCCGGTAAAGACCTGGTTAACGTGCTGCGGCTGCACCTGGCGGGAGATTTCACTCACCATCGCCGACTGGTTCGGATCGCCCGCGCCCAGGCCAACGGAGAGCGCGTTATCAATCAGCTTCGCGTATTCGCGCATATCGGCAACGGCGCTCGCCACGTCCGGGTAATTTTTGGAGAGCACGCCCACCAGCACGTGGCCTTCCGCCGCCTCGTAGATGGCGCTGGCGTTGGCCTTTGAGCCAGCCAGCACGTTCAGACAGACGCGGTCACGGTAAAAGTTGGGGGTCAGTTTCATGCGTTTTTCTCCTGTCCTAATACTTCACTAATGCGGCGGTAAACAATGTTCAGCTGGTCAGCGTTTACGCTGCGAACGTCCGCCTCGATAATCCCTTCGTTGGCCTTGTAGCCACGGAAGTAAATGGCGTACTCGCCCTGCTTGAGCTTCGCCACCAGGTCCCCCGTGCCGAGGCCGGTGGTGGCTTCGTCAAACTTAATCTCGGTGCGGGCGATGTCGCGTCCGGCGCTGTCCCAGACCACGCGCGCGGTCACACCGTTCAGGGTGTTGAGCGCCTCGATAAACGGCGTCATTTTCGCCACCATCTCGGCACCGCTCTCTTTGGTGGCCGTCAGATAGTGTTCGATGGCGCAGGTCAGGCCAAGAATGCCCTCTTTACCCACCTTCATGGCGCGGCCAATCCCCGCCGTCTGGCGCTTCACCCACTCAACGTACTGGGTCTTGCCGATCACCAGCCCGCTGGTGGGGCCTTCGATCGCCTTCGCGCCGCTGTAGATCACCAGGTCCGCGCCGGCGCGGTAGTACGCGTGCAGATCTTCTTCCGCCGCGGCATCGACGATGAGCGGCAAGTCGTGTTTACGTGCGACAACCGCCGCCTGCTCGACGCTGAGCATGCTTTTCTGCACGCAGTGGTGAGATTTGATGTACATGATCGCCGCCGTGCGCGGGGTAATCGCCGCCGCCAGCTGATCGGCGGAACATTCGTTGGCGTAGCCCGCTTCCACCAGCCTGCCGCCGCCCAGCGCCACCATGGTGCCCACCGGCGCGCCAAAATTCACGTTGTGGCCTTTCGGCAGGACGATCTCGTTGTTCTCAATCGGGGTCACGTGCAGGTTTTCCAGCAGCCAGTCGCTGTCTTTCACCAGCACCGCGGCCACGGACTGGGCAATGCCCGCCGACGCGCAGGAGACCACCGTCGCCCCTTCCACGTCCAGCAGCTTCGCGATGTACTCCCCGGTTTTATTGACCAGATCCTTCATCTCGAAATAGTGATTCATGCCGTCCATCGCCGCCTGTACCACCTCCGGGCGCGGCGTGGAGACGCCCAGCGCCGTCATGCGGCCAGAGGTGTTAATAACCTGCTTTAAGCGGTACTTCTCATAAATCGAAGGCATTTTCCGTGCTCCCTTGTTCGGTCATGTAGCCCTTGCCCGCGCGGATCGCGGCAAGCGGCACCAGTATGTGTTCAGCCTGCAGGCTGTCGTTTTCGGCATCCGTCAGCACCGTCGGCTGACGTTTAAGGGTGAACAGCGTCAGGTCGGCATCGAGACCCGGCTGAATGCGGCCTTTGCGCGTCAGGCGCAGGCCGTCGGCGGCGTTCGCCGTGACGCAGTCAATCACCTGCGGCAATGACATGCCGATGGCGAGGAATTTCGACATCACGCTTGCCAGCGAGCCCACCGGGCCGTTGATGCGGTTGCGGCAGTAGATGTCCGAGCTGATGGTGTGCGGCAGAATGCCCATCGCGATGGCGCGTTTTGCCACCTCAAAGCTGAAGCTCGCCGTGCCGTGGCCGACGTCCAGACGCACGCCGCGCTTCAGCGCAGACGTAATGGAGGCGCGCAGCTCGCCGGAGGGCGTCAGAATGCGGTTAGGCTTGCCGTTGTAGCAGTGGGTGATGATGTCGCCAGAGCTCAGCAGCTCGGCAATTTCATCGAGGTTCGGCGGGTTGTTGCCAATGTGCACCATCAGCGGCAGGTCGCCGTTCTCTTTCTGAATGGCTTTGGCGCGCGCCAGCGGCGTGATGCCGTTTTCACCGACCACGCTGCTGCTCATGCGCGCCTTCAGGCCGACGATAAAATCAGGATGGCGTTTCACCGCCTCTTTCACCGCGTCGGCGTCAATATTGGCCATGTTGGCCAGCTCGTTCTGGGCAATCAGCCCCACGCGGGAGATGTTCAGCAGGGCAAAGACCTCGGTGGAGGCCTTGCGGGTAATCGCGTAGAAATCGTCCACGTCGTCGGCCCCGGTGCTGCCCGCATCCACCACGGTGGTCACGCCGGTGGCAACGCCCACGCTGTCCGGCTCGTCGTGGTAAATCGGGGAGTTCGGGTAGCAGTGTACGTGGGAGTCAATCCAGCCTGCGCTGACGAACACGTCACCGTTTAGCTCCACCGTTTTGCGGGCGGGAGCGTCTATGTCGCCCGTCGCGGCGATCTTCCCGTCCTGAATGGCGATATCGGTCAGGGTATCGTCGGCGAGGCGCGCACGGCGCAGGAGTAAATCAAACATGAGGATCTCCTGAAAAGTCGGGCGCCGGAGCGCCCGCGGGTATTAAAGGGCAACCGGGAACAGCCAGCCCAGAATCATTGCGCCGAGGATAGCGCCACCGGTAATGGGCTTCTGCCAGATGTAGAACAGCAGCGCGCCCAGCAGAGAACCCACACCAATCGGAATGGAGGCGGTCATGGCGCTGAGGATAATCAACGGTCCGAGGAAGCGGCCGGAAGCGTTGCCCGCGCCCATCATCACGTCTGCGCCGTAGGTGGAGTTGCTCTGGTTGATGGTGAACTTACGCGCCAGGATGATGACGTAGCCAATCGCAAGGCCAATCACCAGGCCGGTGATCAGCGCGGCAATGAAGTTGGTCACCGGGAACATGATCCCCGCGCCCAGCAGCAGCGCCGGAACCCCGAGGCCCACGCCGGTCTGGATCGCCCCGCCGATGTCGAGAATACCGACCAGCGACCCTTCGATAATACGGGCGAACAGGAAGCTCGCGCCAAACGCTGCCACTGCGCCGTAAACGCCGGTGTCAATTCCCGCTTTCAGCATCGCCACGAAGGCCACTTCGTTAAACGCGCCGATGCCGTAGAGGTAGTACATGTGCGTCCCGGCAAACACGCCGGAGGAGAGCAGGCCAACGAAGATCGGGAACGACCAGTCGGCATACCAAAAACCTTTATTCTGTTCCATGTCGAGGCTCCTGTTATTTACCGCTGAGCGAGTTGTGGATCATGTCGAGCCAGTTCGGCACGGTCAGATGGAAGGATTCGATCATCTTCATGTCGAAGCCGCGGAAGAAGCCGCTCAGCACGAACAGCAGCACGATCGCCGCCATCATCACTTTGGTGACGTGGTTCCAGCCGCTCTCTTCCACGCCTTTACCGATCAGGATCCCCAGCACCAGGCCCGGTACGGCGTTGCCCATAATCAGCTGCGCCGCGCCGCCAAAGATGGTGGCCCAGAAGCCCGATTTTTTACCCGCGTCGATGGCCGCCAGCCAGAAGATCACCGGCATCACGGTGTTGACCAGCAGGTTCGCGGCAGGCACCAGCACCTTCACGGCGGTGACCTGAAGCGCAGCGGGCACGGAGGAGGCAGTCAGGTTAAGGAAGGTCACGACGATCATGCCAATCACGCCGCAGGCAATCGCCATTTTGCGCGGATCGTGCAGCGTTTCGCCGACGTTACGGTTTTTGATCATCAGCGCGGCAGCACCCCAGTTTGGGATGATGCGGTGGTCAACGTCCTGTGTGAAAGCCCCTGCGGCCACGGAAGAGGCCCAGGCGTTAAAGAAGAAGCCTAACCCAAAGGAGAAGTGGGACGCCGGATCCCCTTCGCAGGAGTTCAGTTCCCCCAACGTACGAAACGCGCCCATACCCTGAGTGGTAGGCGCATGAAACATGCGTGCAGCCCCGGCCCCGACACCGACGCCTACCAGGCCGCCGATGATGAGCGATTTTATTAATATAATTAAGAACATCAGTCTGCCCTTTTATGAATAATCAGCGTTGCGTGACGAAATCCACCTGGTCGAGATTGATGGCGGTCACGTTGACGGTCACATCCAGCTCCACGCTGTAGGTGCGTCTTTCCCGGCGCAGAAAGAAGAACAGAAACGCTTCTTTTCGCACCGCTTCTTGCGCCTGAACGACCTGCACATCCTGTGGCTCAATACGCAGTAAGATATGCGGTGAGGCTTTCATCACCGCGGCCTGAACGTGGTTGAGCGCGTCGGCAAAGGCGCGCGCTTTGGCGTCGCCCTTCCCCTTCACTCTCACCGTGGTTGTGAACTGTTCTTTCATGCTTATGCGCCGTATTTTTTCTGCCACGCCTGCACCAGACGCTCGCCCAGCTCTTCTTTATCCATAAAGCCAAAGCCCAGCACGTTGCAGCCTTCGTTAATGGCGGTGACGCCTTCATCCACGGAACGCATGCCGTATTTGGCCTTGTAGCCATATTTGGTCTGGGCGGTGATGGCACCCGCGCCGCCGCTGCCGCAGAAGGAGATGCCGAAAGTCGCGTTTTCCGCTTTCATTACGTCGCCGAGCTTCATGTCTGCCGCCATGCCCGGTACGACAACCGCGCGTCCACCTGCTTTTTCCACACCGGCCGCCACTTTCTGACCTTTACCCAGGCGATCGCCAATCACGACTGTAATCTGTTCCATGTGTTGCTCCTTAAAGGTTGTCTTTCGCGACTTCAAAGTGAACGGAGAGCAGCCAGGCCTCTTCATCTGGAAGGTTGCCAAACTGCGCCACCACTTCACGGGCAAGCCGCATTGAATCCGGTGAAATTTCGTCAAACAGCTCTGCTTCAACCTCCGGCAGCGGCTCGCCGGTCACGGACCGGTGCGCCATGGCGCGCACGTGGGAAGTAAGCATCTGCTCCTGTACCGCATTGGGGATGATGTTGTTCCGGGCCAGCAGGGCATAAACCTGCTGCAGCATGGTGTTCGCGAGCTGTTCTGTTTGCTCTGCCTGTTCCCCAACGTCGTTCATTACCGCTCCGTTAATCACTGGTCTTACCCCGTTAATGGCTCTGGAATAAAACTAACGTTGGGGGGGAATTGTTTGTAGCGAGTTGTTTTCCACTTCGAAGTGGAAAGGGGAGCCGCAGCAGTGATCTGTGCCACATAAATACGGTGAATCTGGATTAATCACGGCATTTGCGTGATTAATATCACGTATTCCAGCGGCAAAACGCGCGCCGGGGAAACGAAAACGTTCAGGCGTGGTGACGCAAAAATGTGATGGCGATAGGGTTTACTTATTACCGCGCAAAAAAACGGGGGCCACTGGCCCCCGCTGATTATTTGTCAGATGCGCGATCGGTTAACGGTATTTCTTGTGATACGTATTACGGGTCGTCACAAACTGCTCGGCCGCCGCCTGGGCTTCCTTCACTTTGCCTTCGTTAGCGAGCTTCAGCGCGCCGTCGATCTGGCCGACCAGCACGTCAAAGCCGTGGCGGTAGTCTTTCATTTCTGCACTGTCTGCCGCTTTGCTTTCCAGTTTAGGAGGCGTCGCTTTTTGTGCGTCCAGCGCCGCTTCACGCATTTTGGTCAGCGCGTCTTTCATTTCCGCCGCATTGTCGGTTTTCTGCACCACCTTCAGGTTTTGCCCGAGGATGCCCATGTCGTCTTCAAGATCGGCAGCAAACGCAGAAGAGCCAAGAACCAGCGTTGAAGCCGCGACGATCGCTAACAGATGTTTACGCATTGCTCACTTCCTTTTTTATTATCAACAAAACGCTATCTCTATTGTCCGGCGATTTTCATTTCCGGGAGTAATACAGAACCACACTGTATATTGCTGCGTGTTTCAATATCGTTACCGACCGTAACGATATTGCGCCACATGTCCTTCAGATTGCCAGCGATGGTAATTTCGCTCACCGGATACTGGATTTCGCCGTTTTCAACCCAGAAGCCCGCCGCGCCGCGAGAGTAATCGCCGGTGATGCCGCTGACGCCCTGACCCATCAGCTCGGTCACCACCAGCCCGGTGCCCATCTCTTTCAGCATCTGCTCAAAGTTGAGGCCCTGCCCGGCAATGCGCCAGTTGTGAATGCCGCCCGCGTGCCCGGTGCTTTTCAGCCCCAGCTTGCGCGCGGAGTAGTTGGTCAGAAGCCACTGGGTCAGAATGCCGTCTTTCACGATGTCACGACGCTCGGTGCGCACGCCTTCGCTGTCGAACGGCGTGGAGGCCAGGCCTTTCAGCAGGTGCGGATGCTCTTCGATGGTGAGCCATTCCGGCAGGATCTGCTTGCCCAGCGAGTCGAGCAGGAAGGTCGATTTACGGTAAACGGAGCCGCCCGCGATAGCGCCCACCAGATGGCCAAACAGACCTGTCGCCACTTCGTTGGCAAAAATCACCGGCGCTTTCATGGTGGAGAGTTTACGCGGCGACAGGCGAGACAGCGTGCGTTCGGCACACTCTTTGCCTACCCACTCCGGAGACTGCAAATCCCCCAGCGCGCGGCCAATGGTGTAGGCGTAGTCGCGCTCCATGTCACCGTTCTCTTCGGCGATGACGCAGCTGGAGAGCGAGTGGCGGGTAGAGCAATAGCCCTGCAGCATGCCGTGACTGTTGCCGAAGACTTTGATGCCGTAGTGGCTGTTAAAGCTGCCGCCTTCGGTATTGGTGATGCGCTTGTCGGCCTGCAGGGACGCCTGCTCGGCGCGCGCGGCCAGCTCAATCGCTTCGTCCGGCGTCACTTCCGCCGGATGGAACAGGTCGAGATCCGGCGCGTCAAACGCCAGCAGATCTTTATCCGCCACACCGGCGTAAGGATCCGGTGAGGTGTAACGAGCGATATCCAGCGCGGCCTGCACCGTACGGGCGATGGCATCCGGACTGAGATCGGTGGATGACGCACTGCCTTTGCGATTCTGGTGATATACCGTGATACCCAGCGCGCCGTCGCTGTTGAATTCAACATTCTCCACTTCGCCATAGCGGGTGCTCACGCTAATGCCGGTGGTTTTGCTGACCGCCACTTCGGCGCCATCTGATTTTTCTGAAGCAAGCATCAGCGCGGTGGAGACGGCTTCTTCCAGAATCTTACGCTGCGCTTCAACTTGTGAGGTTACTTTCATCGCAAATGCCATACTGTAAGAGAGAGTTAACTGAAGTCTAACAGAGAACCGTTTTTCAGTGCGCGTCTTAACTGGTAACATTAGCCTCTTTTTTTAAGGAGCCTGACATGACTAAGCAGCCCGAAGACTGGCTCGACGACGTTCCCGGTGATGACATCGAAGACGAAGATGATGAGATCATCTGGGTCAGTAAAAGTGAAATTAAACGTGACGCCGAAGAGTTAAAACAGCTTGGCGCGGAAATGGTAGAACTGGGTAAAAACGCGCTGGATAAGATCCCGCTCGACCAGGATCTGCGCGATGCCATTGAACTGGCACAGAAAATCAAAAAAGAAGGCCGTCGTCGCCAGCTTCAGCTTATCGGGAAAATGCTGCGTCAGCGCGATGTTGATCCGATCCGCCAGGCGCTGGACAAGCTGAAAAACCGCCACAACCAGCAGGTTGCGCTGTTCCACAAGCTGGAGCAGATCCGCGATCGTCTGATTGAACAGGGTGATGACGCCGTACCGGAAGTGCTGAACCTGTGGCCGGATGCCGACCGCCAGCAGCTGCGTTCCTTGATCCGCAACGCGAAGAAAGAGAAAGAAGGGAATAAGCCGCCGAAGTCTGCGCGCCTGATTTTCCAGTATCTGCGCGAGCTGTCTGAGAACGAAGAGTAATCCGTTCCCCTCACCCCGGAGGGGCGAGGGGGAAAAGAACGTAGGCCCGGTAAGCGCTAGCGCCACCGGGCTTTTTTTTACGCCTCGGCGGCCGCTTCCGCTTTCTTCGCCAGCCCGTCCAGCAGCTTCTGATGGAGCCCACCGAAACCGCCGTTGCTCATCACCAGAATATGGTCGCCGGGCTGAGCGGCTTTCACCACCATATCCGCCAGCGTATCCACATCCGCACTCCAGTGCGCAGGCTGGATGCAGGCATCGGCCACTTCCGCGACCTGCCACGGAATATGCTGCGGCTGCAGCAGGAAGACCTCATCGGCACGTCCTAACGACGGCGCGAGATCGTCTTTGCAGATGCCCATCTTCATGGTGTTCGAGCGCGGTTCCAGCACCGCCAGAATGCGCGCGGTACCGCCGACTTTGCCACGCAGGGCGGCAAGCGTGGCCAGAATGGCCGTTGGGTGGTGCGCGAAATCGTCATACACGGTGACGCCGTGGGCTTCACCGCGCAGCTCCAGACGGCGGCGGGCATTGATAAACGAGCCCAGCGCATTCGCTGCATCCGCAGGCAGAACGCCCACGTGACGCGCTGCCGCAATCGCCATCAGGCCGTTGTGCATGTTGTGTTCGCCCACCAGGCCCCACTTCACTTCGCCCACTTTTTCGCCGTCGAGCAGCACTTCCCACTCGGAGGCATCGGCGTTGAGTTTCTTCGCCTGCCAGTGGCCCTGCTCGCCCACCAGCTCCTGCTCGCTCCAGCAGCCCATTGCCAGGGTCTGCTTCAGGTTGATGTCGTTTTCCGGCAGGATGATGCGGCCCTGGCCCGGCACGATGCGCACCAGGTGGTGGAACTGTTTCTGTATGGCTTTCAGGTCGTCAAAAATATCCGCGTGGTCAAACTCAAGGTTATTGAGGATCAGCGTGCGCGGGCAGTAGTGCACAAACTTAGAGCGCTTGTCGAAGAACGCGCAGTCATACTCGTCGGCTTCGATCACAAAGAACGGGCTGTCCCCCAGGCGCGCAGAAACGTCAAAGTTGCCCGGTACGCCGCCGATGACGAAGCCCGGCTTATAGCCGCAGGCTTCGAGGATCCAGGTCGCCATGCCCGCGGTGGTCGTTTTGCCGTGGGTACCGGGGCAACGGCAACCACCCAGCGGTCGCGCAGGACGAAGTCATGCAGCCACTGCGGGCCGGACATGAACGGAATATTGCGTTCCAGTACCGCCTCAACGCACGGATTGCCGCGGGTCATGGCGTTGCCAATAATCACCAGGTCCGGCTCGGGATCCAGCTGGCTGGCATCGTAGCCCTGAATAAGAGAGATGCCCTGTTTCTCCAGAAGTGTGCTCATTGGCGGATACACATTGGCGTCCGAACCTGTCACCTCATGGCCCAGCGAGCGCGCCAGCATTGCCAGTCCGCCCATGAAAGTGCCACAAATCCCCAATATATGAATGCGCATACGTCACTATCCTTCTTCAATGTGGCGCACATTTTACTCACATGTTAGCGGCTGTGAAACGCATTTCAGGTAAATCCGTATGTTGCTGGCGCGATTCACCTCTGCGCTACTATTTGAATATTTGTTAAGATTGTTGGGCTTTAGTCGTTTTAGTGAACATACAATCGCTCTACTCACAAAGATGCAGGGAAAGTGTTATGAAAACGTTAGGTGAATTTATTGTCGAAAAGCAGCACGAGTTCTCTCATGCTACCGGTGAACTCACTGCTTTGCTGTCGGCAATAAAGCTGGGCGCTAAGATCATCCACCGTGATATCAACAAGGCCGGTCTGGTCGATATCCTGGGTGCCAGCGGTGCCGAGAACGTTCAGGGCGAGGTTCAACAGAAGCTCGATCTGTTCGCAAATGAAAAACTGAAAGCTGCACTGCGCGCGCGCGACATCGTTGCGGGTATCGCCTCCGAAGAAGAAGATGAAATTGTTGTTTTCGAAGGGTGTGAACACGCGAAATACGTTGTTCTGATGGATCCGCTCGACGGCTCCTCCAACATCGACGTTAACGTTTCTGTCGGTACCATTTTCTCCATCTACCGCCGCGTCACGCCTGTTGGCACGCCGGTGACCGAAGAAGATTTCCTGCAGCCGGGCATTAATCAGGTTGCTGCCGGTTACGTCGTCTATGGCTCCTCCACCATGCTGGTCTACACCACCGGTTGCGGCGTACATGCCTTTACGTACGATCCTTCCCTGGGCGTTTTCTGCCTGAGCCAGGAACGCATGCGCTTCCCGGAGAAGGGCAATACCTACTCCATTAACGAAGGTAACTACATCCGCTTCCCGAACGGCGTGAAGAAGTACATCAAATTCTGCCAGGAAGAAGATAAAGCGACGCAGCGCCCGTACACGTCCCGCTATATTGGCTCTCTGGTCGCGGATTTCCACCGTAACCTGCTGAAAGGCGGCATCTACCTCTACCCAAGCACCGCCAGCCACCCGGACGGGAAGCTGCGTCTGCTGTACGAATGCAACCCGATGGCGTTCCTGGCCGAACAGGCGGGCGGTAAGGCGAGCGACGGTAAAGAGCGTATTCTGGAGATCGTGCCGGATAGCCTTCACCAGCGCCGTTCGTTCTTCGTCGGCAACAACCACATGGTTGAAGACGTTGAACGCTTTATCCGCGAGTACCCGGACGCGTAATCCCTCTCTTCAGGGGAGCCAATCCGGCTCCCCTGTTCATTTATATATTTTACCGTATAAGTGTTTATAAAAAACACGCTTTAATATTCGCCACTGCTCCTGCATTATTTCCATAACAGTTTGACAGATATTTCGTGGAGCAGAAACGCAATGAAAAATTATTCCCGTGCTAATACCGGCATTGATTTAAATCTTATCCCTGTATTTATTGAAATCGTCCGCTGCGGCAGCATGGCAAAGGCCTCTTTGCGTCTGGAGATGTCACGCCCTGCGGTGAGTCTGGCATTAAAGCGTTTTAATCAACTCTTTGATGAGCCGTTATTTCTCCGCAAAGGCTTATATCTTGAGCCGACTGAAAAAGCATTAGCCTTAACCAACTCGCTGGAAATATTAATGGGCGAAATTCACGATAATATCGGGGCGCTTAATTCCGGAAGGAATAAAACCCCGGCACAGAACGTACCGGGGCTGGGTAATATTATGCCGCGTTCTGAGTCGTCACTTTGAATGATGACATGGCTTCCATCAGCTGACGCGACTGCTCCTCAAGGGAGCGGGTCGCGGCGGAGGATTGCTGCACCAGCGCCGCATTCTGCTGCGCGGTTTCGTCCATCTGGTTTACCGCAATATTCACCTGCTCAATGCCGCGGCTTTGCTCCTGAGACGCGGTCGCAATCTCACGCATCAGTTTGGTCATGCGCAGCACTTCTGTTGCGATCTCATCCATCGTTTCGCCCGCCTGCTGGGCCAGCTCGCTGCCCTCGTTAACGTGGGTTTGCGAATCACTGATAAGGGAACGAATCTCTTTCGCTGCGTCGGCGCTGCGGCTGGCCAGGTTTCGCACCTCGCCCGCGACGACGGCAAACCCGCGCCCCTGCTCGCCCGCGCGCGCCGCCTCTACGGAGGCGTTAAGCGCCAGAATATTGGTCTGGAAGGCAATGCCGTCGATCACGCTCAGGATGTCGGCGATGCGCGCCGAGCTGCCGGAGATATCGCGCATTTTTTCAATCACGTAGCAGACCATTTCGCTGCCGTGATCGGCCGTGTCGGAGACCGACTTCGCCAGCTGGTGCGCCTGCTCGGCGTTATCGGCGTTGAGCTTCACCGTGGCGGTGATCTGTTCCATGCTCGCCGCCGTCTGCTCCAGCGACGTGGCGGTGGATTCCGTTCGCTCGGCGAGATCCCGGTTCCCCAGCGTCAGCTCGCGGCTGCCGGTGTCAATCTGCGCGCTGGCATCGCGTACCCGCAGAACCGAGTTCATCAGCGACTGACGCATCTCCTCAATGACCGCGTTAAGGCGGTTAAACTCCTGGCTCGCGGGCGCGGCCAGCGTATGGGTTAAATCGCCCGCCGCCACGTTCTCCAGCTGAGCAATCGACGCCGAGAGCGGCTTGAGCAGCATATGGCGCAGCGCCAGCCAGGCCAGCACGATAATGCCCGCCGTCAGCAGCGCGGCGACGATAATCAGGATCAGGACGCGGGTTTTGCTCGCCTGCACGGCGCTCACTTCCGCCTGACCTCGCGCTTCGCTCCATTTCTGAAACGCCTGCATGTCGTTATCAAACGCTGACGCCAGCGGGATCAGCGTCTTCTCCAGCAGATCGTAATACCCGTCCGCGCTCTGGTCGTTGAGGGTTTTCAGCATCGGGTTGATCCCCTGCTGGTTATACGCCGCCAGGCTGGCTGCCACTTTATCGAGCAGCTGCTGCCCCTGCTCGTCAGCCACGCCGCCGTCGATCACGCCCTTCAGCGTTTTCTGGGCCAGAGCGACTTCCTGATTAATGTTTTTTACCGCGCTGGCCGCATCGTCCAGCATGCCGATTTCCATCATGCGGACGGCCTGACCCGCTTCATTGCGCGCGCGCAGGATCAGCGTATAGCCTGAATTAAGCTGCACCATCTGCTCACCCTGAAGGTGATTAATGCGCTGCAGCGAAGAAGAACTCTGTGTGAGGGCATAAATGCCAATGCCGCTGACAATCAGCAGCAGAAGGGTCATAACGGCCAGTAAAGAGAGCAAGCCGGTACGAATCGATAGCGTTTTCAGCATGATATTATTTCCGGTAGCGAGATATTTCTGGGCATAAAAAAAGAGTATCGGCCGCTACCGGAAAATGTTTAGACTTTCAGCATGTTATCGCTCTGTTACCGATGTGTTCACGCGGGTAACAGGCGAGCTTTGACGGTTCTCCCAGAGCACCGTCAGGCCGCGCTGCAGGGCAATAAAAATAAACAGCAGAATGCCGATGGCGATCTTCGTCCACCAGGAGCTGAGCGTGCCGTCAAAGTTGATATAGGTCTGGATCAGCCCCTGAATCGCCACGCCGAACAGCGTCCCTAGCACCGTACCCACGCCGCCGCTGAGCAGCGTGCCGCCGATGACCACAGAAGCAATCGCATCCAGCTCCACGCCAACGCCTGCAAGGGCATAGCCCGCCTGGGTATACACCGAGAAGACGATCCCCGCCAGCGTCGCCAGGCCGGTCGAGAGCATATAAATGCGGATGGTGGTGCTGCGGGTCGAGATCCCCATCAGGTTGGCCGACGTGGCATTGCCGCCAATAGCGTAAACCTGATTGCCAAACCGGGTGCGGTGGGCGAGGAAGATGCCAATCACTACCACGCCCAGCATCAGCAGCCCCATCGCGCTCAGGCGGCCGCCGCCGGGGATTTTCCACGCAAGGCTGGAGAGCGTGTCGTACACCGGATGGTTAATCGGGATCGACTCTTCCGACACCAGGTAGCTCACCCCGCGCAGGAAGAACATCCCCGCGAGGGTAATGATAAATGCCGGAATTTTTAACGCGTCGATCAGCAGCCCCATAAAGGCGCCAAACGCGCAGCCCATCACCAGCACCAGCGGGAACGCCAGCAGCGGTGAGATGCCCCAGAAGCCGATCGCTTTCGCGAGGAACACGCCCGTAAACGCGATCACCGAGCCGACGGAGAGGTCGATCCCGCCGGAGAGGATCACAAAGGTCATGCCGACGGCGATGATGCCTAAAAAGGCGTTATCGGTCAGGATATTGCAGATCACGCGCGTCGAGGCAAACCCCGGGAACTGGGTCAGGCAGTAGAGATAGCCCAGCACAAACACGCCCAGCGTGATCATTAGCGGCAAATTACGTTTTATCATGGCCACGGATCCCCTTAATGATGCTGACAAAGCGCGGCGACTGGACGATCAGCACGCAAAGCACGACCACCGCTTTCACCACCTGGTTGAGTTCCGGCTGGAATCCCGAAAGCAGGATCCCGGTGTTCATGCCCTGAATGATCAGCGCGCCGATCGCCGAGAGCAGCAGGTTAAAGCGCCCGCCCATCAGCGACCCGCCGCCGATCACCACCGCCAGGATCGCATCCAGCTCCAGCCAGAGCCCGGCGTTGTTGGCATCGGCTCCGCGAATATCCGCCGCGACGATCACGCCGGCGATGGCAGCGCAAATACCGCTCAGCACGTAGGTCAGCATCACCATCAGCCGCGTGTTAACCCCGGCGTTGCGCGCGGCGCGAATGTTGATCCCGACGGCCTCAATGAACATGCCCAGCGCCGTTTTGCGGGTGAAAAGCCAGAAGACAATGAGCGTGACCAGGGCAACGATCACCGGCGTCGGGAAGAACAGAAGGTTGCCGCTGCCGAGCCACGCCAGGCTCGGCGAGTTAAAGGTGACAATCTGTCCGGAGGTAATCAGCTGCGCGACGCCGCGCCCGGCCACCATTAAAATGAGCGTGGCGACAAAGGGCTGGATTTTCAGCACCGCCACCAGAATGCCGTTCCATAATCCGGCCAGCACGCCAGTGCCTAAGGCTGCAAGCAGGACCACCGGCAGGCTATGCCCGGCCACGGTCATGGAGGCTGCCGTGGCCCCGGCGATAGCCATCACCGCGCCGACGGAGAGATCAATCCCGCCGGTGGCGATGACCAGCGTCATCCCGATGGCCAGCAGCGCCACGGGCGCGGCGCGGTTTAAAATGTCTATCGGGCTGCCAAACAGGCGGCCATCCTGCACGATAATCTGGAAAAAATGCGGCGCGACCAGGCTATCCACCAGTAAAACCACCAGCAGCGCCGCGATTTGCGGCGTGCCGGTCGGCCAGCTGAAGCGGCGCTTTGACTCACCGGTTTGCGAAAGCGAACGGGACATCACGATTCACTCCTTATGCCGCGATGGCATTCATGATCGCCGGAACGGACAGCTTATCCAGCGGGATCTCTGCCACCTGTTTACGATCGCGCATGATGATGACGCGATCGGCATAGCCCACCAGCTCTTCCAGCTCGGACGAAATGACCAGCAGGGCCAGACCGTCTGCGCACAGGGTTTCGATAAGCCGGATAATTTCGGCGTGCGCCCCTACGTCAATGCCGCGGGTCGGTTCGTCGAGGATCAGGAACTGGGGTTTGGTCAGCAACCAGCGGGAGAGCAGCACTTTCTGCTGGTTACCACCGGAGAGGAACTCGATGGGCTGTTCCGCGCTCGGGGTGCGGATGCCGAGCTGGCGGATAAAGCGCTCAGCAATGGCGTTCAGCTCTTTGCGTGGGATCGGCCGCAGCCAGCCGCGCTGCGCCTGAAGCGCCAGAATGATATTTTCCCGCACCGAGGCGGCGGCAATAATGCCGTCCGTTTTCCTGTCTTCCGGGCAGAAGCCCACACCCAGACAGGAGGCCTGATGCGGCGATCGCAGGGTTTGCGGTTTGCCCTTGATCAGCGCGCTGCCGCTGTCGGCGGGCTTGATCCCGAAGATCACCTCGGCGGTCTCGGTACGCCCCGAGCCCAGCAGGCCCGCCAGCCCGACAATTTCGCCCGGCCGCACCTCAAGGTTAAACGGCGAGATGACCC
This sequence comes from Enterobacter cloacae complex sp. IR53041, assembly GCF_049238285.1. Classification (NCBI taxonomy): domain Bacteria; kingdom Pseudomonadati; phylum Pseudomonadota; class Gammaproteobacteria; order Enterobacterales; family Enterobacteriaceae; genus Enterobacter; species Enterobacter cloacae complex sp. IR53041. Next base: position 70,355 of record NZ_JBMKHB010000009.1, read on the forward strand.
CTTTTTTGCCGTAATCGCTGAACGCGGCGACCGGCTTCTCGCTCAGCAGCGTGCGGCCCGCGCGCTGAAGGGCGTTGGTCTCCAGCTCGCGGCCCAGCATCATTTTGACCAGCTCGATCTGCGGCAGCTCGCGGGTTTCGCGGCAGCCGACAAAGCTGCCGTTGCGCAGCACCGTAATGCGATCGCTCACCTCATACACCTGATCGAGGAAGTGGGTAACGAAGATCAGGCTGACGCCCTGATCGCGCAGCTGGCGCATCAGGGTAAAGAGCATTTCCACCTCCTGGGTATCGAGGCTGGCGGTGGGTTCGTCGAGGATCAGCACCTTTGCCGAGAGATCGATCGCGCGGCAAATGGCGACGATCTGCTGCATCGCCACGGAAAAGCGGTTCAGCGGCTCGCGGACGTCGAGGGAGAAGCCGTAGGATTCCATCAGCTTTGTCGCCCGCGCCTCCATCTCTTTACGGCGCAGCAGCCCAAAGCGTCGTGGCTCACGGCCAATAAACAGGTTATCCGCCACCGACATATTCGGCAGCAGGTTCACTTCCTGGTATACCGTCCCGATCCCCAACTGCTGGGCATGGGCGGTGTTTTTTGGCGAAATGGCGTTACCTTCCAGCCAGATGGTGCCGCGGTCGGCGTGATAAACGCCGGTCAGAGATTTAATCAGCGTCGATTTTCCCGCGCCGTTTTCCCCCAGCAGCGCCATGATCTCCCCGCGCCGCAGGCTGAAATCAACGTTATCCAGCGCCTTTACGCCGGGGAAGAATTTACTCAAGCCCTCTGTGCGGAGGATTTCCTGGTGTTGTTCAGTGGTCATGGTTTCCCCCTGCATCAAGCCGGATGGCGCTACGCTTATCCGGCCTACAAAAGAGCGTATCGTAGGCCGGGTAAGCGCAGCGTCACCCGGCATGTTCAGACAGGCTTAGTAGCCCATATTTTTCTTCTTCTCTAACTCTTCTTTCGCCGTGTCAGGCAGGTAGAGCGTGGATTTGGTGACCGTCACTTTCTCCGGCATCGTGCCGTCTTTCTTGAATTTCTCCAGCGCGTCGAATGCCGGGCCGGCCATGTTTGGCGTCAGCTCCACGCTGGCGTTGGCTTCGCCGTCGATCATCGCTTTGTAGATATCAGGCACGCCGTCGATAGAGCCGGTGAGGATATCTTTGCCCGGCTTCAGGCCCGCTTCTTTAATTGCCTGAATCGCACCGATCGCCATGTCATCGTTGTGGGCGTAAACCATGCAGATGTTCTTGCCGTTGTTTTCGGCCTTAATGAAGCTCTCCATCACCTCTTTACCTTTACTGCGGGTAAAGTCGCCGGACTGAGAGCGGATAATCTTGATGTTTGGCGCTTTGGCGATGGCTTCAGCAAAGCCTTTTTTACGGTCGATGGCCACGCTCGCCCCGACGGTGCCCTGCAGTTCAACAACGTTACACGGCTTGCCGTCGACCTGTTTTATCAGCCAGTCGCCAATTAGCTGCCCTTCCAGCACGTTGTTGGCCGTCACGGTGGTCATATAGAGAGATTTGTCTTTAACGTCGATGGAACGATCGAGCAGGAAGACCGGGATTTCAGCGTCTTTCGCTTCCTTCAGGACGGGTTCCCAGCCGGTCGCAACGACGGGTGCAATAAAGATGGCATCCACGCCCTGGGCGATAAAGGAGCGCACGGCTTTGATCTGATTCTCTTGTTTTTGCTGGCCATCGGCGATTTTCAGGGTAATGCCGCGTTTCTGAGCTTCGCTTTTCGCCACGTTGGTTTCTGCCGCTCGCCAGCCAGATTCAGAGCCGACCTGCGAAAAACCTACGGTTAAGGGAGCGGCCATCGCCATAGACGACATGGCTGCCGAAACTGCTGTGACAAGGAGTAAGCGCTTCCACATATGAACGTCCTCGTAGGGTGAGTTATTGTTGGTTAAAAGATGTTCTGCGGAATGACTATAGCCCATGAAATATGTAACGAATTGCGTTACATCACACTTCAGAAAAGTGAATAAAACGTTAATCACAAGTTTGTAATCGCTTTCATTTCTCCATGAAAAATGCGGCTGAGTTTATGGATTTTTCTGTCATGGAATCGGTCTGAAAAGTGGGAAGAACGTGGAGAGAAGGCGAAAACAGGCGGAGACATTCAGCGCGAGTTGGCTATAATACCTGCCACTTGTTTACCATCCATTTTAAAGGACACCGACATGAGCTTACTCAACGTCCCAGCGGGTAAAGAACTGCCAGAAGACATCTACGTAGTTATCGAAATCCCGGCTAACGCAGATCCGATCAAATACGAAGTGGACAAAGAGAGCGGCGCCCTGTTCGTAGACCGCTTCATGTCTACCGCGATGTTCTATCCGTGCAACTACGGTTACATCAACCACACCCTGTCTCTGGACGGTGACCCGGTTGACGTGCTGGTCCCAACGCCATACCCACTGCAGCCAGGCGCAGTGATTCGCTGCCGTCCAGTTGGCGTGCTGAAAATGACCGACGAATCCGGTGAAGATGCGAAGCTGGTTGCGGTACCGCACACCAAGCTGAGCAAAGAGTACGATCACATCAAAGATGTGAACGACCTGCCAGAGCTGCTGAAAGCGCAGATCACTCACTTCTTCGAGCACTACAAAGACCTCGAAAAAGGCAAGTGGGTTAAAGTTGACGGCTGGGACAACGCAGAAGCAGCGAAAGCGGAAATCATCGCCTCTTTCGAACGCGCTGCTAAGAAGTAATTATTACTGCCAGACACAAAAAACAACGCCACCTTACGGTGGCGTTGTCGTTTTTCAGTACTGGTCTCTGTCTAACCAGTTACCGCTTACGATCCGCGTTAACCCGTCGACTGGACGCTGGTAGACATACATCCACGCGCTTCCGTACGGCGTCTGGATCAACTGGCGTGCGTATTCACCGCCCCTGGTGCGCAAGGCATCAAGTTCGGCAAGCGTCGCGTTATCAATACGATAAACTTCACCCTGTACTGTTCCTTCGCCCGGAACCGCGCCTGGATAGTGGCCCAGGCTGTACAACTGGTAGTTCTCGATATTGTAATTCCCCAGTAGCTGGGCATTGGTCATCCAGTGACTGTTGCCTTGCCTGGTTCGTAAACTGCCGTAGACAAATATTCGCATTGCTAAAACTCAAACTGATAGAGCAGATCAAGTGCCTGGTCTACGCCGGACACTGCTTCCAGATATAGCTTAGGCATCAGGCGATAGCGTAACGTGAGTGTTGCCAGTGAGTCAAAGATCCCCACACCATATTTTACCTGCAGACCCGGCAGTACATAGCCGCTGACCACCACCTGCGAGGAGTCACCCACGCCCTGGGTGTCCAGCGCCAGATTGCTTACGCCGAACGTCTCGCCGATTTTACCCACAACCTGCCCACTTTGTGCAACCCCCAGCCCCACTAACATCGAAGTCATCGCCGCGCTGTCGCTCTGACCGCTGTCGAGACCTTGACCACGCAGCAGGTAAGAGAGGGCTTCCTGCTGGGACATCGCCGGGTCAGAGAAGATCTCCGCCTTCGGTTCGTCGGCGGAACCGGTGACGCGTACCCCGGCAATGACGTCGTTTTCCGTCGCTTCCGGGTTACGAATCGCTTCGATGTTCAGCAGCGGTTGATCCGGTGGACCGGAGAACAGCAGCTCGCCTTTACGGACAATCAGATCCTGACCATAGGCGTGGAATCGCCCTTCAGGGATATTGATCTGCCCGTTCAGGCCAAGCCCTTGTTTATCCTGCGCCACCTTCAGGTCGCCCGTAAGCCTCGCCTTCAGCCCAAACGCATCCAACCGCACGTTATTCCCCACGTGCACGATAAGGTTACTATTAATCGGTATGCCCGCGCTCTTCTGTTCGACCGGTTTCAGATTTTCATTGAGCATAACTTCATCACTTGAGACGCCGACCGCACTTTCCGGCACGTCGTGAACCACGATGCGCGCCCACGGCACGTCGACGCGACCGTCAAGCGTGAAGAGGCTTGGCGTGGCTTCAAAGACCACATCAGGCGAGACGTCCAGCCGCACCATCGGCGGTACGGTGATGCGCACCTTACTGCCCTTCGCGGCAATACGGGCGCGCCAGTTGTCGAGCTGGCTCCAGTCCGCGTCGCCGCTCAGATTGATTTGCCCCTGCTGCGTCAGTACCGATCCGCTCAGCGTCGAGCTCATGCCGTTGAAGTTCATCGCGATCTGGCTCGGCTGCATGTCAAACGGCATAAAGTTGCCGTCAATATCCACGCCGCTGAGGCGCAGCTGGCCGAACAGCTGAGGGCTTTGCGCATTGCCCGCCAGGCGCAGGTTGGCGTTCACCATGCCCTCGGCTTTTTCCCCGCGTGCGAAAATCGGGTTCACCATCGCCAGGTTGAAGTTGCGGATAGTGACGTTGCCGCCCAGATTTCGCCGTCCCTGTGGGTCGGTAATTTGAACCTTGCCGTCAAACTGACCGTTGTTGGTGAGACGAATCAGCCAGCCCAGCTCCGCACGGTTGTTATGCAGGTCTGCGCTCAGGTTCAGGGTGTCGAAGGCCACCGGCAGCGGCGCGTCATTTACCTCCTGCGTCACCTTCACGTTACGCCCGGACAGCGTGACGCTACCCTGCGGCAGCCCCTCTTTGGTGGTGTCCCAGGCGACATCGGCTTTTCCGCTGAAGACGCCGCTGGCCTGGGTAGTATCCGGCATAAACGGTTTCAGCATCGCCAGATCGAAGCGGTTGAGGTTGATCTGCGCGCGTCCTTCCGCACCCGCGTCGATGGTCTGCGGCACGCACAGTTCCGCATTCGGGTTGGTCCAGCAGTGCGGCCCAATGCTGATCTTCTGCTCGGCGTTGCGGTAGTCCAGCGCGATGGCGCGCGACAGCGCCAGCGGCCCGACCGGCGTGTTGAAGCGGGTGTTATCCAGCGTCCCTTTCCAGCGCTCCTCTTTGCGGTCGAAACTGCCGGTCAGGTGAAGCTGGCCGGAGACCGGCTCGCCCTGCACGCGCAGCTGCAGGTCGTGCTGCTTCTCGTTCCCTTTCGCGTCCAGGGTGACCAGGCTGATGTTGACGTCCGGCTGAGAGATGCGCTCTACGCGCAGGTTCAGGTTACCGCCGATCTGGTCAGTGGATTTCACATCCCCTTCCACTCGAACGCGGGCAACGCTCAGCGCCTGCCAGCGCAGGTTATTGGCGGTAATGTCCGCCAGCAGCTGCGGCGCGTCTACCGTGCCGCGCACCTTCAGGAGCCCCTTCGCCGTACCGCCCAGGCCCGGCAGGGCGTTATCCAGATTCGGCGCGTCGATGGTGGCGTCCAGATTGAGATCTTTCACCCCCAGCTCACCTTTGATATCCGCCGTGTTGCGGCCCAGCGCCACGTGCAGACCCGGGATAATCCACTGCAGGTAGCTGTTGCCTTTCACCGAGCCTTCAACGTTTACCTTGTTCTGCTTCACGTTCCCGGTGAGCTTGATCTCCGGCACGTCCATCTGCCACGTGCCGCCGTACAGGCTGCCGCGCGTTTTGATCAGGCCATCCAGCTTCGACGGCCAGTCCGGGACCTCTTTGGCGGTGTTAATGCCCGTCAGCTTCAGCTCGCCGCGCCAGCTGATCGCCTGCTGCCAGTCGAGCAGCGCGGTCAACTCGGTTTTGCCTTCCAGCGCCGCGACGGTCAGCTTGTCGAGGTTAACCTGCTGTTCATTGCCCTTCGCATCCAGGGTGATGTTCGCGGGCGGCACGCCCTGCCCCTTCACTGCGGTGCGGAACGAGAGCGTATAGTCGGTCATCTTACCGCTCAGCTTCAGCTTCAGGTCATCGGCCTGGTACTGTTTTTCGCCGGTGAATGGCCAGTAAAGCTGCTTGCTGACCACCTCAAGATTGAGCGGCAGCCCGGCTTCCGCCAGCTGGGTTTGCGCACGCAGGACCATGTCCACCGGGCCGGAGAGATTGACCCCAACATCCAGCTTCTCGCGCAGCGCCCCGCCTACTTTGACCTTCACCTTCTCGCCTTTGAGCGGGTCAATGTTCAGGGCGCTATTCAGCGTGATATCCACCGGCCAGTTGTCGCGCAGCAGGGCGTTGCCTGACGCGTTCACCGAGCCCTGATTGGTGTCGATATCCAGCGCGTCGAGCTTCATGTTGCCGTCAATGCTGCTGACTTTCAGCAGCATGTTATAGACCGTCAGGTCGGTATCGCCTGTCAGGCGCAGCTGCTCGCCTTTGAACTCTTCAATATTGAGGTTCAGCGGCAGATGCACATCGGTCATTTCCGGCAGGACAGGCTTCGAGAAGAGGTCTTTCAGCGTTTCGCCCAGCGGCTTCTCTTCCGGCTGCGGGTTCTGGATCTTCGGCTCGACGATCTCTTCCTGCGCCACGTCGGCCACTTTCGGCAGCGCGATCAGCAAGCCCTGCAGGGAGGTTGGCGTCAGGGTGAGGTTTTTCTCCTGCCAGCGCAGGCCGGAGCTGAAATCCATCACGGACACGGTGGTGTCGTCGATTTTGATATTGACGTTATCAAGCGCCACCCGATAAAGCGCGATAGGGTACGGCGTGGAGAGATTCAGCGGACCGCTGTCCTCTTCCTCTACCGGCGCAGACTTCGGCATTTTCTTCGAATCTATCGCCACGTTGACGTCTTTTAGCGACAAGTCGTTGACGCAGAGCTTGCTGTCACGCAGACAGCCCAGCTTCACCGCCAGATGAAACTCCCCGGCGTTCACCGCCACGCCCGGCTGCTCATAGCGGATGTTCTTCAGGCGCAGGTCGCGCCAGCCGCCCGTCACCTGGCCAATCTCCAGCCCCGGCACCCAGCGGTTCGCGGCGTTAAACAGCAGATGCAGCCCGGTCGTCGTTCCTACCAGAAACGCCACCGTACCGAGCAGCAGCACGATAAAAATCAGCACCCCGAGGCTTATCTTCTTCCATAAACTCATAATTCAGGCCCCAGACCGATGTAAAACTGTAATCCGTGTTCTTCTTTGTCGCCCACCGGCACGGCGAAATCGAGCTTGATGGGCCCGACGGGTGACTGCCAGCGTACGCCGACGCCCGCGCCGGTTTTAAAATCGCTGCGGCGGATATCGCTCACCGCTTCGCCGCCGTCGACGAACATGGCGCCCCACCATTTTCCGCTGACGTTGTACTGGTACTCCAGCGAGCCGGTAGCCAGCTTAGAGGCACCGATCAGCTTGCCGTCATCGTCCTTAGGCGCGATGGATTTGTATTTATAGCCGCGGATGCTGCGATCGCCCCCGGCGAAGAAGCGCAGGTCCGGCGGGACCTTGTCGAAGTCGCCGGTTTCAATCCAGCCGAGGTTGCCGCGCACCACAAAGCGGTGTTTGTCATACAGCGTGCGGATCCAGACGTTCTGCGCCTGAATCACCGAGAAATCCACGTCGGAACCCCACATGGTGTTGGAGTAATCGATAGAATAACGCTGGGAATCGCCCCAGGTCGGCATCAGGCCGCCGCGCGAGCGGGTGCGGCTGATCATCACCCCAGGATAGAGCAGCATGGTGGTGTTGGTGACGTTGGCCTGGGTAAAGTGATCCAGGCTCCAGCGCAGGTTGATGGCGCGCTGCCAGCCGCTGGAGAGATCCCAGTAACGCGACACGGCAAGCGTGGTGGAATCGGACTCGGTATCGTTGAGGTCGGTGCGCTTAAAGCCCCCCTGAACCAGGTAATATTGCTCAAGCGGATTTTTCAGCAGCGGCATTTTATAGCTGAAATCGAGCTGCTGTTCCGGGGCGGAAATGCTGGCGCTGGTGGTCAGGCTATGGCCGTAGGAGTTCATCCACGGCTTTTTCCAGGTGGCCTTCACGCGCGGGCCAACGTCCGTCGAATAGCCCACACCGGTTTCTATGGTGTTCTCGGTGCGCGGCGAAACAACGCCGTGCAGCGGCAACACCTTGGTTTTGCGAGACTTATCAAATTCAGGGGCGACAACCACGGAGTTAAACCAGCCGGTGGCTGAGAGCCGTCGGTTCAGCTCTCCCAGGTCGCTCGACTGGTAGTAATCCCCTTTTTTAAAGGGCACGAGGTTTTGCAGGTACTCTTCACGAATTTGCGAACCTTCGAACGTCACGTCGCCAAAGCGGTAGCGTTCTCCGCTGTCGTAGTCGATATCCCAGAAGGCCTGACGTCGCGCCAGCGCAATGCCCAGCTGGCTTTTATTGAACTGGCTGTCAAAGTAGCCCTTACGCAGGGAAACGCTGGTCAGCTCTTTTTTGAAGTGGTCGTAGTCACCGTGGTTGAGCACGGTGCCGATTTTCGGCCGCGTGCTGAGCAGGTCCAGGTAATCCCGGTCGGTACGCGCCCCGCCGCGCAGGATGACGTTGGTGCCGCCAATCAGCACCGGCTCGCCCGGCGAAACGCGGGCAATAAGCACCTGGCGCCCCTTCTTTGGGGGCGGGCGGAGATCGAAATCAATGGTGGGTTCGTAATACCCTAGCGCTTTTAGTCCTTCACGGATGGCATCATCGACGCGCGCGCGGAAACGCCGGTCCGGCGTCACCTCATCACTCTGGATGGTCGATAGCTGCGCACGCACGTTTTTTTGTAGCGCCCCGGATAACCCCTCAACCTGCAAACGGACATTCGCCGCGCTGGCAATTCCGCTTGTCAGCAACAGACTGACTAAACATAACTGGCGGATTTTTGTCACGTTTTCTCCTGAATATCCCTGTTTCCACCCTGGAAGCAAATGAAGTGCCGCTCCGCGGCAAAATACGGCCTGTTGCCCAAAAACCCGAATCTCGGGTTGAAAATGGGTGTAACACCCAAATATTTCTTATGATTAAATCTAGACTCATTCAGCGCATTTATTGTGTTCAATTAAACGCGCCGTGACAACCTTAACCGAAACATCGCACCCCGGGAGGCCCCACCGTGAGTTTATTCGACAAAAAGCATCTGGTTTCACAAGCTGATGCATTACCGGGACGCAACACCCCTATGCCTGTGGCGACTTTACACGCCGTCAATGGCCATTCCATGACTAACGTTCCTGATGGCATGGAAATCGCCCTGTTCGCTATGGGCTGCTTCTGGGGCGTTGAGCGCCTCTTCTGGCAGCTGCCTGGCGTTTACAGCACGGCAGCCGGCTACACGGGCGGTTACACGCCGAATCCAACCTACCGCGAAGTCTGCTCCGGCGAAACCGGCCATGCGGAAGCGGTACGCGTAGTGTACGACCCGACGGTAATCAGCTACGAACAGCTCCTGCAGGTCTTCTGGGAAAACCACGACCCGGCGCAGGGCATGCGTCAGGGCAACGACCACGGCACGCAGTACCGCTCGGCTATCTATCCGCTCACCCCTGAGCAGGATGCCGCCGCGCGCGCCAGCCTTGAGCGTTTCCAGCAGGCCATGCGTGAAGCGGGCGATACGCGCGAGGTGACCACGGAAATCACCACCGCGAAACCGTTCTACTACGCCGAGGACGATCACCAGCAGTATCTGCATAAAAACCCGTACGGCTACTGCGGAATCGGAGGTATCGGCGTCTGCCTGCCGCCACAGCTGGCCTGATTATCAGCCGTTAGATCGTCGCCCGTACCGGGCAGCACCCGCTGTCCGGTCTGTTTTATGTAAAAATGTGACCTCTGGCAGATTTACATCTCTTTACGCTATACTAGCCGCTGAAATAATCGGCTCAACGCTACGAGCTGATGTTCAATGTGTTTCCACACAAATGGTATCAACTCCCCTTCTGAGGATCTGGCGAGAAGCCGGATAAACTATGTTAAACAGTATTTTAGTAATACTTTGTCTGATTGCCGTCAGTGCATTTTTCTCGATATCCGAGATCTCGCTGGCCGCGTCCCGTAAAATCAAACTGAAGCTGCTCGCCGACGAGGGCAACATCAACGCCTCACGCATTCTCAAAATGCAGGAAAACCCCGGTACCTTCTTTACCGTGGTACAAATTGGTCTGAACGCGGTGGCTATCCTGGGCGGTATCGTGGGCGATGCGGCATTTTCCCCGGCGTTTTATAGCCTCTTTGCGCAGTACATGTCCGCCGAACTGGCCGAACAGCTGAGCTTTATCCTCTCCTTCTCGCTGGTGACCGGGCTGTTCATCCTCTTCGCCGACCTGACCCCGAAACGCATCGGTATGATTGCGCCAGAAGCCGTGGCTTTGCGTATCATCAACCCGATGCGCTTCTGCCTGTTTGTGTTCCGCCCGCTGGTGTGGTTCTTCAACGGCCTGGCAAACGTCATTTTCCGCATCTTTAAGCTGCCGATGGTGCGTAAAGATGACATCACCTCTGACGACATTTATGCGGTCGTGGAAGCCGGTGCCCTGGCCGGGGTACTGCGTAAGCAGGAACACGAGCTGATTGAGAACGTATTCGAACTGGAATCCCGTACCGTGCCCTCTTCCATGACGGGCCGTGAAAGCATTATCTGGTTCGATTTACATGAAGATGAGCAGAGCCTGAAGAACAAAGTGGCGCAGCATCCGCACTCCAAGTTCCTGGTCTGTAATGAAGATATTGACCACATCATCGGTTACGTCGACTCCAAAGACCTGCTGAACCGCGTGCTGGCGAACCAGAGCCTGGCGCTGAACAGCGGCGTGCAGATCCGCAATACCCTGATTGTGCCGGACACCCTGACGCTCTCAGAAGCGCTGGAAAGCTTCAAAACCGCCGGGGAAGACTTCGCGGTGATCATGAACGAATACGCGCTGGTGGTGGGTATTATCACCCTCAACGACGTCATGACCACGCTGATGGGCGACCTGGTAGGCCAGGGGCTGGAAGAGCAGATTGTTCAGCGTGACGATAATTCATGGCTGATTGATGGCGGCACGCCAATTGAAGACGTGATGCGCGTGCTGGATATCGACGAGTTCCCGCAGTCCGGAAACTACGAGACCATCGGCGGCTTTATGATGTTTATGCTGCGTAAGATCCCGAAACGTACCGACTCGGTGAAGTTCTCCGGCTACAAGTTTGAGGTGGTGGATATTGATAACTACCGCATCGACCAGCTGCTGGTGACGCGCATCGACAACAAACCGACCGTACTGGTGCCGAAGCTGCCGGATGCGGAAGAGAAGGTGTCGGCGTAAGGTTCCTGCCCCCACAAACATCAACGGCTCCCATCGGGAGCCGTTTTTTTACTGCTGCATAGCACGTTGGTTAAGCCATCTCAGTTTGCAGACGCATAACCTGACGGTTGACTTCGGACATCACAGACAGGTGCTGTTTGTCCTTCACTTTTGGGACAAGGATTTTGCCCTTATCAAACTCAAAAGCGCCAACATCCTTGATATACAACCGTCCACGGAACAGGATCTTCACGTACTTCGCCACCTGAAGCGGGTTGTAGCGTTGGAAAATTTTCATTCTTGTATCTCCTGCGAATCATACGCTCTTGCGGTGCCACAATCGGCCCGACTGTCCTGAGCGCAAATTTTAATGCCCAATGACTATAGACCAGAACTACGGTGTTACCCAGTGTGCATAAGTTTATTTACCGTTTGATTACAATTATTCAGAATAATCTTTGCAAAGCGTGACTGAGCGCAGTATAAGCCGTCGTTTTTTCATGGATATGTGCGTTCACCCGCAAAGTGGCATCGGGATTGCGGGAAAACCACATTGATCGCACTTATCATTAAAAATGCATGACCAAGTGGTCGGATCACCTGCAAACAATAAGGAAACGCCATGACCCTACGTACTATCCTTGCAGCAGCCTGCCTGCTGCTGCCCCTGTGGGCGAGTGCTCACAACATTGAAAAAGGACAACGTGTACCGCCAGTCGGCATTGCTGACCGGGGAGAATTGATTCTCGACAATGATAAGTTTAGCTATAAAGCCTGGAATAGCGCGCAGCTCGCGGGCAAAGTGAGAGTTGTACAACATATTGCCGGTCGTACATCTGCAAAAGAGAAAAATGCCAACCTGGTGGAGGCGATCAAGGCGGCAAAATTCCCACACGACCGCTACCAGACCACCACGATCGTGAATACCGATGACGCCATTCCGGGCTCCGGGATGTTTGTGCGTTCAAGCCTTGAGAGCAATAAAAAGCTCTACCCATGGTCGCAGTTTATCGTCGACAGCAACGGCGTCACCCGTAAGGCCTGGCAGCTGGAGGAAGAGAGCTCTGCGATTGTCGTGCTGGATAAGAACGGCCGCGTACAGTGGGTGAAAGACGGGGCGCTGACCCAGGAAGAGGTGCAGCAGGTTGTCGACCTGCTGCATAAGCTGCTGGCTCAATAAAGAGAGACGCGGAAGCCGGGATTGAGGAAGGATTCGCGCGGGGTGTAGTCCAGCGGCTTGCCCTGCCAGTCATGAACATGCGCCCCGGCGGCCGCGGCAACGGCATGCCCGGCGGCGGTGTCCCAGACGTTCGTCGGCCCAAAGCGGGGATAGAGCTGAGCTTGTCCTTCCGCCACCAGGCAGAATTTCAGCGATGAGCCAATCGAGGTGGTCTGGTGTTCACCCAGCTGCTGCAGATACTCCTGCAGCTCGCTGTCGCTGTGCGAGCGGCTAATCACCACCAGCGGCGGACGCGCGTCGCGCACCTGGATCTGCTTGCGCACGCCGCACTCTTCCTTCCACGCCTTCCCTTCTGCAGCACTGTACATCACCTTCATGACCGGCGCGTAGACCACGCCCAGCACCGCTTTACCCTTCTCAATCAGGGCGATATTGACGGTGAATTCACCGTTGCGCTTGATGAACTCTTTTGTCCCGTCCAGGGGGTCCACCAGCCAGTAGCGCTGCCAGTGCTGGCGCTCTTCCCAGCTTTGCGGCGCTTCTTCTGACAGGACGGGGATGTCCGGCGTTAAGGCCTGTAACCCTTTCAGGATCACCTTATGCGCCGCGATATCTGCCGCCGTGACCGGAGAGTCGTCCGCTTTGCTGACAACCTCCATGGGTTTACTACCGTCATACACCTGCATGATGGCATCCCCCGCATCCCGTGCGAGCTGACAAATTTTATCTAGCATTTTCCACCTCTTTGTTAACGCAGTGAGGTTAACTCTTTGTTTTAGTTATATCGTAATGTGAACAATTCCGCTATCTGTGAAGCAATTCCGGTTTCAGGTTGCTTTTTTCTGTCAGGATTCACATTTATGTAAGCAACACGTTATAGATACATACTCTTTTGTGGCCTGGATCGAAAAAAGGACTCTTCTGATGATTAAGTTTAGCGCAACGCTCCTGGCGACGCTGATTGCGGCGAGCGTGCAGGCAGCGACGGTCGATTTACGTATTCTGGAAACGACCGATCTGCACAGCAACATGATGGATTTCGATTACTACAAAGATACCCCGACGGAAAAATTCGGACTGGTACGCACGGCGAGTTTGATCAATGCGGCGCGTGGCGAAGTGAAAAATAGCGTGCTGGTCGATAACGGCGATCTCATTCAGGGCAGTCCGCTCGGGGACTACATGGCGACCAGGGGGCTGAAAAAAGGCGAGATCCATCCTGTTTATAAAGCGATGAACACCCTGGACTATACCGTCGGTAACCTCGGCAACCATGAATTCAACTACGGTCTAACATACCTGCATGATGCCCTGGCAGGCGCAAAATTCCCGTACGTTAACGCCAATATCATCGACGTTAAGACCCAAAAGCCGCTTTTTACGCCTTACCTGATTAAAGAGACTGAGGTTGTCGATCAGGACGGGAAAAAACAGACGCTGAAAATCGGCTATATCGGTTTTGTCCCGCCGCAGATCATGACGTGGGATAAGGCCAACCTCGACGGTAAGGTGACCGTTAACGACATCACCGAAACCGCGCGTAAATACGTGCCGGAAATGCGCGAAAAAGGCGCCGATCTGGTGGTCGTTGTCGCCCACTCGGGCCTCTCCGCCGATCCGTACCAGGCCATGGCAGAAAACTCCGTTTACTACCTGAGTGAGGTCCCGGGCGTCGATGCGATCCTGTTCGGCCACGCCCACGCGGTCTTCCCGGGCAAAGACTTTGCCAGCATCAAAGGGGCCGATATAGAGAAAGGGACGCTTAACGGCGTGCCGTCGGTGATGCCGGGCATGTGGGGCGACCATCTTGGCGTGGTGGATCTGGTGCTGAATAACGACGGCGGCCGCTGGAAGGTTACGCAGTCAAAAGCCGAAGCGCGCCCAATTTACGACGCTGCTGCGAAAAAATCGCTGGCGGCGGAAGATAAAAAACTGGTCGACGTGCTGAAGCACGATCACGACGCCACGCGCGAATTCGTCAGCAAGCCGATCGGCAAATCCGCCGACAGCATGTACAGCTTCCTGGCGCTGGTGCAGGACGATCCGACCGTCCAGGTCGTCAACATGGCGCAGAAAGCCTATGCCGAACACTTTGTGCAGGGCGATCCGGATCTGGCGAAACTGCCGGTGCTCTCCGCCGCTGCGCCATTCAAAGTGGGCGGACGTAAGAATGACCCGGCAAGCTATGTGGAGGTCGAAAAGGGCCAGCTCACCTTCCGTAATGCCGCCGATCTCTATCTCTACCCGAATACGCTGGTAGTGGTTAAAGCCACCGGGAAAGAGGTAAAAGAGTGGCTGGAGTGTTCTGCCGGACAGTTTAACCAGATTGACCCACACAGCAGCAAGCCGCAGTCGCTGATTAACTGGGACGGCTTCCGCACCTACAACTTCGACGTGATCGACGGCGTGAACTACCAGATTGACGTCACCCAGCCGGCGAAATATGACGGCGAGTGTCAGGCGATCCACCCGCAGGCGGAGCGCATTAAAAACCTGACCTTCAACGGCAAGGCGATCGACCCGAATGCCACTTTCCTGGTGGTGACCAATAACTACCGTGCCTACGGCGGTAAGTTTGCCGGTACGGGAGATAGCCACATCGCCTTTGCCTCGCCGGACGAGAACCGCTCTGTGCTGGCGGCGTGGATCAGCGCCGAGTCGAAAAAGGCCGGCGAAATTCATCCGGCGGTGGATAACAACTGGCGTCTGGCGCCGATCCACAGCGATACGCCGCTGGATATCCGCTTTGAAACGTCACCGTCCGAGAAGGCAGCCGCGTTTATTAAGGAGAAGGCGCAGTATCCGATGAAACAGGTCGCGACGGATGATATTGGGTTCGCGATTTATCACCTGGATTTAAGTAAGTAGCGGCGATTGTGCCGGGTGGCGCTTCGCTTACCCGGCCTACGGGATGGAAGATTATGGGTAGGCCGGGTAAGGCGAAGCCGCCACCCGGCTTTTACGCCGCGCGATCGTCCCGATTCGCCATCACCTTCGGCGTATTCACCTCAATCCAGTCCGCCAGCGCGGCGACTTTCTCGCTGACCTCGATCCCCATCGGGGTCAGGCTATACTCTACGTGCGGCGGCACAACCGGGTACGATACGCGATCGACAAACCCGTCCTGCTCCAGCGCCTGAAGCGACTGGGACAGCATCTTTTCGCTCACCCCGCCCATTTTACGGCGCAGATCGCTAAAGCGATGCGTTCCCTGGCGCAGCGCCAGCAGAATCAGTACCCCCCAGCGGCTGGTAACGTGTTTGAGCACCTCTCGTGAAGGGCATTGTTCCGCGAAGAGATTGCCATCGCGCAATTGTTCGCTGAGCGTCGGTATCGTTGTTTTCATACTTACCTTTTTGTACGTACTTACTAAAAGTTAGCTATGGTGCTAGTGTGCCACAACACCAGACAAACACGAAGGAGATTCATCATGATCGCGATTACCGGCGCCACCGGCCAGCTTGGCCATCTCGTTATCGAACAGCTGTTGAACACCGTACCGGCGAACCAGATTGTGGCCATCGTACGTAACCCGGCAAAAGCTGAAGCCTTAAGCCAGCAGGGAATTGTGGTTCGTCAGGCGGACTACACGGATGAAGCCGCATTCACCGCCGCGCTGAACGGCGTGGATAAGCTGCTGCTGATCTCGTCCAGCGAAGTCGGCCAGCGCGCGATCCAGCACCAGAACGTGATTAACGCCGCCAAAGCGGCAGGGGTGAAATTTATCGCCTACACCAGCCTGCTGCATGCGGATACCTCGCCGCTCGGTCTGCACGTTGAACACGTTGCCACTGAAAAAGCGCTGGCGGCGTCCGGCATTCCTTATGCCTTGCTGCGCAACGGCTGGTATACCGAAAACTATCTGGCGAGCGCGCCGCCTGCGCTGGAACACGGCGTGTTTATTGGTGCGGCAGGCGAAGGCAAAATTGCCTCTGCCACCCGCGCAGACTATGCCGCGGCGGCAGCGAAAGTGATTGCTGAAGAGGGCCATGCGGGCAAGGTGTATGAACTGGCGGGCGACCACGGCTGGACGCTGAGCGAACTGGCGGCTGAACTCAGCAAACAGAGCGGAAAGCCGGTCACCTACCAGAATCTCAGCGAAGCGGATTTTGCTGCCGCGCTGAAGAGCGTCGGCCTGCCTGCCGGGCTGGCCGATATGCTGGCGGACTCCGATATCGGGGCCTCCAAAGGCGGGCTCTTTGACGACAGCCATACGCTGAGCAAACTGATCGGGCGCCCAACCACTACTCTGGCGGAGAGCATTAAAGCCATTCTGTAATTGTTACGGGATGGTTATTTTTTGTGGCATCCCCTCGGGGCATCTTTGATAATGAAAAGATGACCCACAAGGAGGCTCACCGTGCAAGGCGTACCGGAACAGTTTAATGATGAAAGAGACAGCGCGCGCTTTCGCCATCTGGCGCAGCTGCCGGGCCTGGAGCTGTATCACGCGCACATTTCTGACTACGCCTTTGAGCCTCACACCCATGAAGCCTTCGGCA
This sequence comes from Enterobacter cloacae complex sp. IR53041, assembly GCF_049238285.1. Taxonomy (NCBI): domain Bacteria; kingdom Pseudomonadati; phylum Pseudomonadota; class Gammaproteobacteria; order Enterobacterales; family Enterobacteriaceae; genus Enterobacter; species Enterobacter cloacae complex sp. IR53041. The sequence continues at coordinate 87,061 of NZ_JBMKHB010000009.1, forward strand.
TCGGCACGATTGAAACCGGTGCCGAACGCTTTCGCTATCGCGGCAGCCAGCATCTCGCGGCGGAGAAATCCGTCGTTACCATGAACCCGGACGAGATCCACACCGGCGAATCCGCCACCGAGGGCGGCTGGCGCTACCGGATGGTCTATATCGAACCCGATCTGCTGGAAGAGGTGACCGGCCTCCGACACTGGTGGTTCAGCGACGTGACCCGTCATGATCCGTTACGCTCACAGCAAATCGGCAGGCTTATTTACGGCTTGTGGCACACGGACGATCCGCTTGCGCAAAAAGGATTACTGCTGGATCTGATTGAGACCTTCCAGCCGTTTGCCCACCACGCGCCACGGGTTCAGGAAGGCGCGCACCGCTTCGAACGGGTACGCGAGTACCTGCACGACAACTATATGCGCGCTCTGACGCTGGACGAGCTGGCCAGCGTCGTCTCGCTCAGCCAGTATCATTTCCAGCGCCAGTTCAAAGCCCATTTTCACGTGACGCCGCATCAGATGCTGATGGCCATTCGACTCTGGCGCGCCAAAGCGTTTCTCACCCACGGCATGCCCGCCGCAGAGGTTGCCGCCGCAACCGGGCTGACCGATCAGTCACATCTGACCCGCGCGTTTACCCACCGCTACGGCATTACGCCCGTGCGCTACCAGAAGCAGGTTACACGGCGCTAATGCGCAATCTCATACAATACGCGCGCATTCGCCCCTCCTACACTGACTACAGCGTAAATACCTGTGGATGGAAAAATGATTAGTGGAGTGTTGTATGCCCTGCTGGCCGGGATGATGTGGGGACTGATTTTTGTCGGCCCGCTGATCGTGCCCGAGTATCCGGCAATATTACAGTCGACCGGACGTTATCTGGCGCTGGGGCTGATTGCCCTGCCCCTGGCGTGGCTGGGACGCGCGCGCTTGCGCCAGCTCAGCCGTCAGGACTGGGGGACCGCACTGGCGCTGACCATGATGGGCAATCTTATCTATTACGTTTGCCTCGCGAGTGCCATTCAGCGTACCGGTGCGCCGGTATCGACCATGATTATCGGCACGCTGCCGGTCGTCATTCCCGTCTTTGCTAACCTGCTCTACAGCCAGCGCGATGGTAAACTGGCGTGGTCAAAAATGGCCCCGGCGCTGGTATGCACCGCCCTGGGGCTGATATGCGTCAATATTGCCGAGCTGCGCCATGGGCAGGGCGATGTTGACCTGTGGCGGTACGGTTCTGGCATTCTGCTGGCGTTCATTTCCGTGGCGTGCTGGGCATGGTATGCCCTGCGCAACGCGCGCTGGCTGCGTGAGAACCCGGACAAGCACCCGATGATGTGGGCGACGGCGCAGGCGCTGGTCACGCTGCCCGTATCCGTCGTGGGGTATCTCGGCGCATGCCTCTGGCTGGGCCATCAGCAGCCGGACTTCGTCCAGCCCTTCGGGCCAAGACCCTGGGTGTTTATCGGCCTGATGGTGGCGATCGCGGTGCTGTGTTCATGGGTAGGCGCGCTGTGCTGGAATATTGCCAGCCAGAAGCTGCCGACGGTGATATTAGGGCCGCTGATTGTCTTCGAAACCCTGGCCGGACTGCTTTATACCTTCCTCATGCGCCAGAGCGTACCGCCGCTGTTCACGACCTGTGGGATCGTGCTGCTGGTTGTGGGGGTAGTGATGGCGGTGAGAGCGAAGCCGGAAAAACCGAGGGTCGTTCCGGCGTCGGAGGTGTGATATTTGCCGGGTGGCGGCTCCGCCTTACCCGGCCTACAAGGAGCCGTTTCGTAGGCCGGGTAAGCGCCAGCGCCACCCGGCATGATGTTAAAACGTTTCCCAGTTTGCTTCAGACGCCGCCGCTGCAGGCTGCGCTTTTGGCACATAGGTTTTTACCGGCGCCGCTTTGACCGCCTGGTTGCGGGTAATTTTGAACACCGCCACCGCTTCGTTCAGGCGTGCAGCCTGATCTTCCAGCGCCGCCGCCGCGGCCGCAGACTCCTCCACCAGTGAGGCGTTCTGCTGGGTCACGCGGTCCATCTCGGCTACCGCCTGGCCCACCTGGTCGATACCGCGGCTCTGCTCGTCAGAGGCCGAAGCAATTTCGCCCATAATGTCGGTGACGCGGGTGACCGCATTGACGATCTCAGCCATCGTGGCCCCGGCTTCGTTAACCAGCTGCGAGCCCGCGTTCACGCGTTCGCCGGAGTCATCGATCAGCGCTTTGATCTCTTTCGCCGCCTGAGCGCTGCGCTGGGCAAGGGTACGCACTTCCCCTGCCACCACCGCAAAACCACGGCCCTGCTCGCCTGCACGGGCCGCTTCTACCGCCGCGTTCAGCGCCAGAATATTCGTCTGGAAGGCAATCCCGTCGATCACGTTGGTAATTTGCGCGATTTTGCTGGAACTGGTGGCGATTTCGTCCATCGTCCGCACGACGCCTTCCACCACGTTACCGCCCTTCTTCGCCGTGGAGGAGGCATCCAGCGCCAGACGGGAAGCCTGACGCGCGTTATCGGCGTTCTGCTTCACGGTCGCCGTCAGCTGTTCCATGCTGGCTGCCGTCTCTTCCAGAGACGCGGCCTGCTGCTCGGTACGGGAAGAGAGGTCGTTACTGCCAGCGGAGATTTCGCCTGCACCGGTATAAATCGTATCTGCGCCTTCGCGCACCACGCCCACGGTGTTCGCCAGCGAAGTTTGCATCTCCTGCACGTTGCGCGCCAGGATGGCCATTTCATTTTTTCCGTCTGCCTGAATCGGCTGGGTGAGATCGCCTGCCGCAATGGCGCGAATATGGTTGATCACCTCTTCCAGCGGCAGCAGCAGCACGCGGCGCATCGCAATCCAGCTGGAGATAATCACCACGATCACCAGCAGCATGACCGCAGAGAGGATCCACAGGATGCGCTTGTAATCACTTTCGTTATCCTGAATGCCTTTATCCGTGAGCGCGGCCTGCGCTTCACGCCATTCACGATAAACCGTCTGCATCGCATTCTGTTTTTGTTCGGCATTCTGCTTGAACATATCTTCCAGATTGCCCTGGCTCAGCAGAACATTCATTTGCGTCAGCGTTGCAGAGTAAATGCGGTACTGCTCCTCGAGTTGGTTGGTCAGGTTCTCATCCAGGCCTGGCGTATTCGGCAAGGCATAGTATTTATCGTAATGAACCTGGGCTTCAGTCAGCAGATTTTTCGCCGTGGTCACCAGCTCATTCAGCTGACCGCCGTTAATTTGCGAGGCCATGCTGCTTTGCAGGCGCAGCATTCCGCGGTTCAGGGTGACGCGCGCCTGGTTCAGACTGATCCACGCATCGGTAAACTCCGCCACGTTCTTGCTGGAGAGCTGCGACACGGTAAAGTTGTCTTTATCGTTATTCAGGGCGTTGATAAAGATACCGGCGGAAATCATTTGCATGATGCCGAGCACAAGCAGCACCGAAATCAGAAGGGTAATGACTTTTATACGTTTAAACATGCGTTGCCTTTGTTATATGCAGGTTTGTCTGACGTGGATATATCGGCAGGTGCAGCGGGTTGTTTACTGTTTCTCCACCTTTAAAAAGTTTCGAAACCACTTTCCTGAACCCATTCAGAGAGTTAAATCGGATATTTTTTGTGATCTGCATCTCACTTTTACCCTTCCCTCTAAAGGGTTATAGCGTCGCTTAAAAGATGCATTTAATATGCATCTTTTATTATTGATGATGAGGTAACTGCTATGGCCTTTCGCGACCAACCCCTGGGCGAGCTGGCGCTCTCCATTCCTCGCGCTTCTGCGCTGTTTCGCAAATACGATATGGACTACTGTTGCGGCGGTAAGCAAACCCTGGCACGGGCGGCCCTACGCAAAGAGCTGAACGTTGAGGTGATTGAAGCCGAGCTGGCGAAGCTGGCCGAGCAGCCCGTCGACAAAGACTGGCGAACCGCTCCGCTCGCGGAAATCATCGACCATATCATCGTGCGTTACCATGACCGTCACCGTGAACAGCTGCCTGAGCTGATCCTGCAGGCGACCAAAGTCGAGCGCGTGCATGCCGACAAACCTTCCGTACCGCGCGGTCTGGCGAAATACCTGACCCTGCTGCACGAAGAGCTTTCCAGCCACATGATGAAAGAAGAGCAGATCCTCTTCCCGATGATTAAACAGGGAATGGGAAGCCAGGCGATGGGGCCCATCAGCGTGATGGAAAGCGAGCATGATGACGCGGGCGAACTGCTGGAAGTGATCAAACACACCACCCACAACGTCACGCCGCCGCCAGAAGCGTGCACAACGTGGAAAGCGATGTACAACGGCATTAACGAGATGATTGACGACCTGATGGAACACATCAGCCTTGAGAACAACGTTCTGTTCCCGCGGGCATTAGCGGGGGAATAAAAAAGCCCGGTGGCGCTAGCGCTTACCGGGCCTGCAAGGTCCTCGAACGTAGGCCGGGTAAGCGTCAGCGCCACCCGGCAACATGCTTAACGCATGCCAGCCATCCGTTTCTTACCGATAAACATCCAGCCCAGCCCCAGCGCGATAAACCACAGCGGCGTGACGATCAGCGCCTGACGGGTATCATCTTCCAGCGTCAGCAGAACCAGCACGAAGACGAAGAACGCCATGCACACCCAGCACATCAGCTTGCCCAGCGGCATCTTGTAGATCGATTTTTCATGCAGGTGTGGGCGCTGTTTGCGGTACACCAGATAGGAACAGAGGATGATGGTCCAGACGAACATAAACAGGATCGCTGAGACCGTGGTAATCATGGTGAACGCGCCAATCACGCTTGGGTTTACGTAGAGCATCACCACGCCGCCCAGCAGGCACATGCAGGAGAAGGTCAGCCCTTTCGCAGGTACCGCACGCTTAGACAGCTTGGCGAACGCGCTCGGCGCCACACCTTCCTGCGCCAGACCAAACAGCATACGGCTGGTTGAGAACACGCCGCTGTTCGCGGAAGACGCCGCTGAGGTCAGCACCACGAAGTTAATCAGGCTCGCCGCCGCAGGCAGCCCCACCAGCACGAACAGCTCAACGAACGGGCTCTTGCTTGGCACCACCGAGCTCCACGGCGTCACGGACATAATGATGATCAGCGCGAAGACGTAGAACATGATGATACGCACCGGAATGGAGTTGATGGCGCGCGGGAGAGACTTCTCCGGATCTTTGGTTTCCGCAGCGGTCGTTCCGACAAGCTCAATCCCTACAAACGCGAACACCGCAATCTGGAAGCCGGCAAAGAAGCCGCTGATACCTTTCGGGAACCAGCCTCCATCATTCCACAGATGGGTAAACGACGCCTGAACGCCGGTTGGTGACTGGAAGTGGGTGAGCACCATCACCAGGCCCACCACGATGAGCCCGACAATGGCCACGATTTTGATCATCGCGAACCAGAACTCCATCTCACCGAACATTTTAACGGTGGCGAGGTTCAGGCTCAGCAGCAGAACAATAACCGCCAGCGAGGCCACCCAGTCCGACAGCCCGGGGAACCAGAACTGCGCATAGGCGGTTATCGCCACGACGTCCGCCATACCGGTCACGACCCAGCAGAACCAGTAGGTCCAGCCGGTGAAATAGCCCGCCCATGGCCCGAGCAGGTCTGAAGCGAAGTCGCTGAAGGATTTGTATTCGAGGTTCGAGAGCAGCAGTTCACCCATTGCACGCATCACGAAGAACAGCATAAAACCGATAATCATATAAACGAATATGATTGACGGTCCGGCGAGACTGATGGTTTTGCCTGACCCCATAAACAGCCCGGTACCGATGGCACCCCCAATAGCAATGAGCTGAATATGACGGTTTGTGAGATTGCGCCGTAGCGACTGTTCAGACGACGCCTCTTCGTCGGCGACGACTTTGACCTGATCTACCATGTGATATTTTCCTGTTTATGCCTGTCTGTGTTGTTAAGGCTCTTCTGGCCTTTAAATACGTCAAAAAAATGACGTTCCCTTGTTAGGGCTAATCGATATTAGGTAAGAATCGGCGGGATGAATACTATGATTTAGATATTATGTTAATAATATGTTGAAAGTGAGTGTCATATCACTCATGCAGCGCGAAACAGCTCACAAAAATACACGCAACAGTTTCGTTTGCAAGATAAAATATTGATTCCGACTTAACTATAGGTTTTCACGCTATTTTCCCCTCCCCAACCGGGGAGAGGAAATAAGAAAAGTCGATTACAGAATTTCCAGCAGCTCGACTTCAAAGACCAGAGTGCTGAATGGCGGGATGGACGCGCCAGCGCCGCGCTCGCCGTAAGCCAGGTTGTGCGGGATAGTCAGTTCCCATTTGGAACCGACTGGCATCAGGGTCAGCGCTTCGATCCAGCCCGCGATAACGCCATTCACCGGGAACTCAGCCGGTTCGCCGCGCGCGACGGAGCTGTCGAAGACGGTACCGTCGATCAGCTTACCGGTGTAGTGTACGCGAACGTGGTCGGTACGCGCCGGGATTGCGCCATCGCCCTGATTGATCACGCGGAACTGCAGACCAGACTCGGTGCTGTTCACGCCTTCACGCTCACGGTTCTCTTCCAGATATTTCACACCTTCGGCGGCCATCTCTTCAAAGCGCGCGCGACGCACGGCGTCAGCACGCTCGTGGATTTCACGCAGCGCACGGTGCACAACGTCAACCGGAACGGCAGGCTGTTTACCTTCCAGCGCGTCAGCGATACCCGCCACCAGCGCTTCAGGTAACAGACCTTCCAGGCCGGATTCGCTCAGCTGCTGTCCTACCTGCAAGCCGATACCGTAACTTGCCTGCGCTTCGATAGTGTCAAAAGTCGGGGTGGTCATGGGTTTTCCTTCCATCACATTTAAAGTAGCGGGCAGCATATCAGCCATGCCCTTATGGGTAAAACTTTGTCTGAAGTTAAGGTGACAAACCGCGACGAAACAGAAACAATAGAGAGAACCAGGATTAATCCCGAACTGATGTCACGGATGTCGGGTTTACTACGCCGTTCAGGCAGTTAGCAAACTATACTTCGGGGCACAGGATAAAAAATACGCGGAGCAGGAGGAGTGCCATGCCCGGGCGATTTGAACTGAAACCTACCCTGGCGAAAATCTGGCAGGCGCCGGACAATTTTCGCATCATGGATCCGCTGCCTCCTCTGCATCGCAGAGGGATCATCATTGGTGCGCTGATGGTGATTGTGGGCTTCCTGCTTCCTTCCGGTGGCGATGATGTTGATACTGCCCCCGTCACCCGCAATGCTCAGCTGGACCTTCAGTCGCAAACGCGACCGCAGCCTGACGCACAGCCGATGCAGACGCAGCTCGTTACCCCGTCTAACGATCCGGGTCAGGTCGCGCCGGTTGAGCCAGAGCCGATTCAGGACGAACAGCCACAGGAACAGGCCGCCGCCCCGTCTCAGCCTCAGACCCAACAACCCACCGGCATTGAGCAACAGTGGCGTTCCTATCGCGTAGAGCCGGGTAAAACGCTGGCGCAGCTGTTCCGTGACCACAACCTGCCGCCGACAGACGTGTATGCCATGGCGAAGGTGGAAGGCGCGGGTAAACCGCTCAGTAACCTGCAGAATGGCCAGATGGTGCAAATTCGCCAGAATGCCAGCGGGGTGGTGACAGGATTAACGATTGATACCGGAAATGGACAACAGGTGCTGTTTACCCGCCAGACAGACGGCAGCTTTATCAGGGTACGTTAAGGGCGGGGTTCTGTAAAAAGCAAAACGCCGGCACAAGGCCGGCGTTTCAATGTGAGCAGAGTAAAAAATTACTCAGCTACAACGTTAACAACCAGTTTAGCGAACACTTCGCTGTGAACCTGGAAGTCAACTTCGTGCTCACCAGTGGTACGCAGAACGCCGTTCGGCAGACGAACTTCGCTCTTAGCCACTTTAACGCCTGCTGCAGAAACTGCATCAGCGATATCGCGGGTACCGATGGAACCGAACAGTTTACCTTCGTCGCCAGCTTTGGACGCGATGGTAACGGTGCCCAGTGCGTTGATTGCTTCAGCGCGAGCGTTAGCAGCCGCCAGAACGTCAGCCAGTTTGGCTTCCAGTTCAGCGCGACGTGCTTCGAAAAACTCTACGTTTTTCTTGGTAGCTGGAACAGCTTTACCCTGTGGAACCAGGAAGTTACGAGCGTAACCCGCTTTAACGTTTACCTGATCACCCAGGCTGCCCAGGTTTGCTACTTTATCAAGCAGAATAACTTGCATTACCTTATCCTCTTAAAGTCGTATTAATGGACCGTGCCCGATTACTGATGACGATCAGTGTACGGCAGCAGGGACAGGTAGCGAGCGCGTTTGATAGCGCGAGCCAGCTGACGCTGATATTTTGCACGAGTACCGGTGATACGGCTTGGGACAATCTTACCGCTTTCGGTGATGTAGTTTTTCAGCGTTGCGATATCTTTATAGTCGATCTCTTGAACGCCTTCCGCGGTGAAACGGCAGAACTTGCGACGACGGAAATAACGTGCCATATGGCTAGTCTCCAGAATCTATCAAATCAATCTGCTCGGCATGCAGAACCATTTTGCTCAGACCGTTCTTTGCCTTGTGGCAAGAGATGAACCCCTGAACGATTACTGCACTACCGACCGTTAAACTGTGAGTAATGGCCTGGTTTTCGTGTCCGCTAATAATAACGGGCATTTGGCACCACGCCTGCCGGTGAAACCCGGCTTCCTCTTGCACAGAACGATGCTCAAGCACGAACTGGCAATGCGGAATTCCTGATGGACTGACCTTTCGAAGGGGAGCCCTGCATACGATGCCGGACAACGCCAGACGGTTGGTCATCAGAAATTACTCTTCAGAATCCCCAGCATCAGAATCATCTGCGGTTTCGTTTGCGAAATCATCGCGACGCTCACGGCGCTCGTCTTTCGCTTTAACCATCGGAGATGCTTCGGTCACTGCGTTTTTGGTACGCATAACCATGCTGCGGATAACGGCATCGTTGAAGCGGAAGTTAGTTTCCAGCTCATCGATCACTTCCTGCGGCGCTTCAACGTTCATCAGAACGTAGTGTGCTTTGTGCAGTTTGTTGATCGGATAAGCCAGCTGACGGCGGCCCCAGTCTTCCAGACGGTGGATCGTGCCCGCTGCTGCAGTGATTGCACCAGTGTAGCGCTCGATCATACCCGGAACCTGTTCGCTCTGGTCAGGATGGACCATAAAAACGATTTCGTAATGACGCATCGAATTGCTCCTTACGGATTATTCAGCCTCCTGTCTGGGTCAGCCGAGGCCCGGGGAGGCAAGGAACGTGTTAAAGGTCGGCTGAAAAATTGACGCGTCATAATACTTGCGCGCCCCTGGAAACTCAAGCTGATTGCACAAATAATTCGCACAAAGCGCGAAGCGGGTCTAAGTGGGTGATTTAAAATTACTCACATCCGTAAGCGGTGTTTTTTTGAACAACTGCATCAGAAATGGTCACGCATCCCCGCCGGAGGAATGATTACACTTTAATCAGAGATAACCGAAACAGAAGAAGGAGCATCCCCCCTCTCACAGCACGCAGTCGTGGAGCGCATATCATGAAAAAAATCGCATTAGCCATAATGGCGGCGCTTTTGCTCAGTGCAAACGCGATGGCAGCCATCAAGATAGACAGCCGACAGGCCAGAAACATGGATGATGTGCACAGCTTAGGCGTAATCTATATTAATCATAATTTCGCCACCGAAAGCGAAGCAGATCAGGCACTAAATGAAGAGACCGACGCCCAGGGCGCAACTTATTACCACGTGATGTTAATCCGTGAGCCCGGCAGCAACGGCAATATGCACGCCAGTGCAGATATTTACCGATAACGCCTTAACGCTAGCACCAGGAAAGCCAACAACGAGAACATAGCCATAGTTGACGTTGCCCCCTGCCCGGGGGCTTTTTTTGTGAATGGCTCCGGAATACCACCGGTTACAACTGTTTTTCGGTATTCCAGAGCACTTATTCACTTCTGCCCGTAATAGGCATTCGGGCCATGCTTGCGCATGAAATGCTTGTTCATCAGGTAATCATCAATGCCCTGAAGCCGTGGGTTAATGCCGCGGGCAATCCACGCCATACGTGCCACTTCCTCCATGACGACCGCATTATGGACGGCGTGGTGGGCATCTTTTCCCCAGGCGAACGGGCCGTGCTGATACACCACAATCCCCGGCGTATGCAGCGGCTCGCATTCTCCCAGCGTGTCGATAATCACCTTTCCGGTGTTGAGTTCGTACTCTCCTTCCACTTCATCCTGCGTTAATGCGCGCGTGCAGGGGATGTCGCCAAAGAAGTAGTCCGCATGTGTCGTGCCCAGCGCCGGAATCGCCAGCCCCGCCTGTGCCCAGGCGGTCGCGTGCGTGGAGTGAGTATGCACCACACCGCCAAGGGACGGATAACGCCGATACAGCGCCAGATGGGTCGCCGTGTCCGAAGAAGGACGCCATTTACCGTCAACAACGTTTCCTTCAAGATCGACCACCACCATATCGTCAGCTTTCATGGTGTCATACGCCACACCGCTCGGCTTAATCACGATCAGCCCCTGCTCGCGATCGATAGCGCTGACGTTACCCCAGGTGAAGGTGACCAGGCCATAGCGGGGCAGATCCATGTTGGCTTCAAAGACCTGCTGTTTAAGCTTAAGCATGTTCAGCCTCCAGTAATCCCGCGCGCGCCATACGCTCGCGCACCCATTCCCGCGCCTTTGCTACTTCCGCAGCAGGGTTGTCCGACGTTTCGCTCCACATCTCAATCAGGTAAGGCCCGCAATAGCCTGTCTGCTTGAGCGTCTCGAAGCACCGTTCGAAATCCACCACCCCGGTGCCGAACGGTACGTTTTTAAACACGCCTGGACGGGTATCTTTGACGTGCACCGCCACGATATGCCCTATGCCTGCCTGCAGCTCCATCTGCACGTCGTTATCCCATGCCGACAGGTTGCCGATATCGGGATAAAGCTGGAACCACGGGTTGTTCAGATAGTGCGCGTAGCCCAGCGCCTTACTGATGGAGTTCATCAGCGGGTAATCCATGATCTCCATTGCCAGCGTGACCTGCGCACGGCTGGCCATCTCAACGCTCTCTTTCAGACCATCACGGAAACGACGGCGCGTTTCATTGTTGGCTTCCTGATAGTAAACGTCATAACCCGCCAGCTGGATCACGCGGATACCCACGTCCTGCGCAAAGCGGATGGCTTTACGCATGATCTCCAGCCCCTGCGCGCGCACGGCATTATCTTCGCTGCCGAGCGGAAAACGACGATGAGCGCTCAGGCACATGGACGGCACGCGCACGCCCGTTTCCGCGATGGCGCTTACCAGTGCCAGGCGCTGTTCGCGGCTCCAGTCGAGGCGAGCAAGACGCTCGTCCGTCTCATCCACCGACATTTCGACAAAATCGAAGCCCAGCTGTTTTGCGAGCTGTAACCGCTCCAGCCAGCACTCCCCCGCAGGGAGTGCCTTTTCATAGATGCCAAGCGGGACCTGTTTTGACAACATACCCGCTCCTTAGCCCCAAAGCTGAGCGATTGAGCGTTTGAACTGACGCGCCGCTTCCACCGGGGACGCCGCATCACGAATGCTGCGACCGGCAATAAAGACGTGAATCGGAATGCCCTTGAACAGCGGCAGATCTTCCAGCGCCAGACCGCCAGTGACGGTCACTTTGAAGCCCATATCGGCCAGACGTTTGATGGCGCTGATATCCGCCTCGCCCCACGCCACACCTGCGGCCTGCGCATCACGGCTGCGGTGATACACCACCTGCTGAATGCCTGCGTCACGCCATTCTTGCGCCTGCTCCCAGGTCCAGAAGCCGGTCAGCTCAATCTGCACGTCGCCATTAAACTCTTTTGCCACGTCCAGCGCGCCTTTGGCGGTGTTGATATCCGCACAGCAGATCACGGTGACCCAGTCGGCGTTGGCTTCGAAGCACATGCGGGAGAGGATTTTGCCTGCGTCGGCGATTTTGGCATCCGCCAGCACGATTTTATGCGGATAGAGCGCTTTCAGGTCACGAACCGCACGAACGCCTTCGCCCACGCACAGAATGGTACCCACTTCAATGATGTCCACTTCTTCCGCAATCAGGCGGGTGGTTTCGTAAGCGTGAGACAGCGTTTGGTTATCCAGCGCAACTTGCAACATGGGTAATGACATATTCAATTCCTCTTAAACGGCCGCCGCAGTGGCGTTATCAATTAAATCCAGCACGTCCTGCGCGGTGCGGCAGGCGCGTAAACGGTCAAAATTGGCTTCGTCATCAAACAGATTGACGATCTGCATGATGCCCACCTCCTGGTGGGTATTGGCATCGACAGCCGCCATAGTGATAAGGATGTCGACCGGGTCGTTATCTTCGTGGTTAAACACCAGCGGCGTTTTCAGCGTCACCAGCGCGAAGCCGGTTTTCTTAACGCCCTCTTCCGGGCGGCCATGCGGCATCGCCAGGCCTGGCGCAATCACAAAGTAAGGGCCATGCTGCGCTACGCCATCCAGAATCGCCTGGTAGTAACGCGGCTCGACAACGTCAGCCTTAACCAGCAGATCCACACTCAGCTTCACCGCTTCCTGCCAGGTACTGGCTTCGGCCTGTAAAAGGATGGAGTTATTCTCTGCCAGCGAATCACGTAGTTTCATGTGGCGTCCTTACTTCACGTCTTGTGGGAAGTGTTCTTTGATCACTTCCAGCAGTTTTGGTCCGAAATCCGCAGGCGACAGCATGTTGCGTACGCCCACCACATATTTATTACCCGACACACTAATTTCGCCGGCGATATGAGTAGAGGCGATGATGATGTCCGCGCCGTTCAGCTCACTTTTGTATTCACCCACTGCGCAGCTGTTCACCGTGTGGTCGATGTTGGACTGGGTTAAAAACTGGTCCACTTTCATCTTCATGATCATGGAGCTGCCTTGCCCATTACCACACACAGCCAGGATACGTACGGTCATAATCGAAACTCCTTAATGAGCAGACACTTCTGCTGTTTGTTTTTCCGCATCTTCTTCAGCTCGCAGCGAACGGCCAGCGAAGAACATATAAGCCAGAGCAATCAGGATGATGATGGCCATAAAGATCAGTCCGATGGAGGCAAAACCCTGCATCATCGGCGGTGCCAGAATTGACCAGTCCGCCATGCCCATCCAGGCGCTCATACCGGTGAGCTTGACCGCCCACACGCAGCCAAAGATTTCAACCATGCCCATTACCAGGCAGATCTTGAGCGCCGCGCGCCAGCCACCGAAGTGGTTAGCGAATACGCCGATGGTGGCGTTGGAGAAGAACATCGGGATAAAGCCCGGAATAATCAGGATTGAGGAGCCGCAGCCGACCAGGATACCCACCGCAATCAGCTGGCCGATGGTGCCCCACATAAATCCCCAGACCACCGCGTTTGGCGCGAAGCTATAGATAGCGGCACAGTCGATGGCCAGTACCGCGCCAGGAATCAGGCGCTGAGAAATACCGTTGAAAGCTTCAGACAGTTCGGCGACGAACATACGCACGCCCTGAGTAATGATGAAAATAGCCACGGCGAAAGAGAAACCGGTCTGCAGGATGTAAACCGTCCAGTGGGTTTTCCCCGCCATCGCCTGCACCACATCAATACCGAAGGAGAGCAGAATGGCGCCGAAGAAGAGGGTCATCACAATCGCGGTCGACACGATGTTGTCATGGAAGATATTCAGCCAGCCAGGCAGCTTAAGGTCTTCAACACTCTCTTCTTTTTTGCCCAGGTACGGCGCAACTTTATAAGCAATCCAGGCAGCAAACTGTTGCTGGTGACCGATGGAAAAACCGCAACCGTCGGTCACTATCTGGGTTGGCTTGTACATCATGTTGGAGGTGATACCCCAGTAGAGCGAGACCAGCACCGCGGTGCAGATAATCGTGGTCCACATTGGGTAACCGAAGATATAGAGAGAAACCGCAATCAGCCCCGCCTGCTGGAACATAATGTGCCCGGTGAGCATGATGGTGCGAATACCGGTAATGCGGCGCAGCAGAACATAGATAATGTTCAGCGCCAGCGCGAGCAGAACATAGATAATGTTCAGCGCCAGCGCGAGCAGAACGGCGTAACCTACCCAGCTATAGGCATCGCCCATACGATCGATGGTCGCCATCATTGAGGCGTAGGTATCAGAGATAGCCCCATTAATGCCATACACTTCCGACATTTTGGCAACGACTGGCTTAAACGTGCTGGTCAGTATGCCCGACCCCGCCTGCAACAACATGAAACCGATAATGGTTTTGATGGTGCCTTTAATAATCACGCTGACGCTTTTACGCAGCAGGATATATCCCAGGCACGTCACGATACCCAGCAACAGCGGGGCGTTGGTCATTACCTGATTAAAGAAAACGGTAAAGACGTTGTAGAGGATCTCCATAACTCTCTCCAGAAATGAGAACACGAGGGGCAATCCCTGTGCGGTTGGTGCCATCACTCTATTAATCACAAATAATCACCACAAGATTGAATTTGATTATTTGTGACGCATCACGCAATTTATTTCCCTTCAGTTAGTAATGATTTTCACTACCGCACAAAAGAAATAAATTAGTCCTTATAATTCATGAAATTAATGTTTATTGCGCGATAATCTAACAAGTAACAAGCAGAGAGTCTGTGACGTTGAGCAGATAAAATTCCGCATTTTCGCTATTGCAAAGCGCGTAAAATGGTGCCAGCATTAATCACAACGAATCACAATGTGATTACTTTTGATTAAAACCAGGAGTCAAAACGATGAGTAAAGTGAAAACCATCACCCGTGAATCATGGATTCTGAGCACCTTTCCGGAGTGGGGTAGCTGGCTGAACGAAGAAATCGAGCAGGAACAGGTTGCTCCTGGCACGTTTGCAATGTGGTGGCTGGGCTGCACCGGGATCTGGCTGAAATCAGAAGGTGGCGCCAATATCTGCGTCGATTTCTGGTGCGGCACCGGCAAACAGAGCCACGGTAACCCGCTGATGAAAAAAGGCCACCAGATGCAGCGTATGGCCGGCGTTGAAAAACTCCAGCCGAACCTGCGTACTACACCGTTTGTGCTTGATCCTTTTGCCATTCGTCAGATCGATGCCGTACTCTCTACCCACGATCACAACGACCATATTGATGTAAACGTGGCGGCAGCGGTGATGCAAAACTGCGCGGACGATGTGCCGTTTATCGGGCCGCAGACCTGCGTGGATCTCTGGATTGGCTGGGGTGTGCCGAAAGAGCGCTGCATCGTGATGAAACCGGGCGACGTGGTGAAAATCAAAGACATTGAAATCCATGCTCTTGATGCCTTTGACCGTACCGCTCTGATTACGCTGCCGGCCGATCAAAAAGCGGCAGGTGTACTGCCAGACGGCATGGACGAGCGCGCGGTGAACTACCTGTTCAAAACGCCGGGCGGCTCCCTGTATCACAGCGGTGACTCCCACTACTCCAACTACTACGCTAAGCACGGTAACGAGCATCAGATTGACGTGGCCCTGGGCTCCTACGGCGAGAACCCGCGCGGTATTACGGATAAAATGACCAGCGCCGACATGCTGCGCATGGCGGAAGCGCTGAACACAAAAGTCGTTATTCCGTTCCACCACGATATCTGGTCAAATTTCCAGGCCGATCCGCAGGAAATTCGCGTGTTGTGGGAGATGAAAAAAGACCGCCTGAAGTACGGCTTCAAGCCATTTATCTGGCAGGTAGGCGGCAAGTTCACCTGGCCGCTGGACAAAGACAATCTTGAGTACCACTACCCGCGTGGTTTCGATGATTGCTTCACCATTGAGCCTGACCTGCCGTTTAAGTCCTTCCTCTGATTCCGAGGCCACATCGCCAGACTTGTGTCTGGCGATTTCATATTTATTTTAGTAATTTCACGCTATTTCAAATATCATCTTTTCAAATCAATTCTTATCGGAATAGCTCATGACGGAAGCGCAACGGCATCAAATTTTACTGGAACTCCTGGCGCAAACAGGGTTTATCACCGTCGAGAAAGTGATCGAACGTTTAGGGATTTCCCCCGCCACCGCGCGGCGAGACATTAACAAGCTGGATGAAAGCGGCAAGCTGAAAAAAGTTCGCAACGGTGCGGAAGCCATTAGCCAGCAGCGCCCCCGCTGGACGCCGATGAACATTCATCAGGCGCAGAATCACGATGAAAAAGTACGGATCGCCAGAGCCGCGTCGCAGCTGGTGAATCCCGGTGAGAGTGTCGTTATCAACTGCGGCTCTACGGCGTTTTTGCTGGGCCGCGAGATGTGCGGCAAGCCGGTGCAAATCATCACGAACTACTTACCGCTCGCCAACTATCTCATCGATCAGGAGCATGAGAGCGTGGTGATCATGGGTGGTCAGTACAATAAAAGTCAGTCGATTACGCTTAGCCCACAGGACAGCGAAAACAGTCTCTACGCCGGACACTGGATGTTTACCAGCGGCAAAGGCCTGACCGCTGAAGGTTTGTATAAAACCGATATGCTGACCGCGATGGCGGAACAAAACATGCTCAACGTGGTAGGCAAACTCGTGGTGCTGGTCGACAGCAGTAAAGTCGGTGAACGCGCAGGCATGCTGTTCAGCCGCGCAGAACAGATCGACCTGGTGATCACCGGCAAAGGGGCTAACCCCGAGATCCTCCAGAAGCTGGAAGATCAGGGAGTAAAAGTGCTGCGCGTTTAAAGGTGCTGGCGGAAAAACGCTACCGTGGCGTCCAGCGCCGCTGGCGTAATGCGGTGGCGAACGCCTGATTCCCACAAACAGGTCAGATTACCGTCCAGCCCTTCCTTCTTTAACGCCTGCTGCAGGCGGAAGGTACCGTCAGGTGGCACCACATCATCCGCGTCACCGTGCCACAGCAAAAGCGGGCGATCTGCGAGGCGCGGCAATGCCCGGGTTACTTCCCACTCTTCCAGCCTCGCGGTGATTTCCGCTAAATCCTGAGGGGGAAAAAGGGTCTTCGCCAGCGAGGTAAAATAACCCGAGCCCATCAGACAGGCGACCGACCTCACTTCTGGATGGTGCGTCATGATCCCCAGGGCTGTCATACCGCCCATCGACGCCCCGGCCACGGCCAGACGATTCTCGGCCACCAGCCCTGCCTCATAAAGCGCATCGCGCAATCCGGCAAACTCGGTCAGACTCCCGTGCAGTATGTGCCAGAACTGCCCAAGGCGCGCCTGCTCATTACCCATAAATCGTGCGCCGTGGTCAGGCGCATCCGGCATCACCACGCGAAAACCTGCCTGCGCCAGCGCGACCGCAAAGTAACTGTAAACCAGCTTCGATGAGGTAAATCCATGATAAAAAACCACAACAGGCAGCGGTTTATCACGTTTACCCGCTGGCATAGCGTGTAAGATTTCATGGTCGCCGAGATGGCGTATTTCAATTTCAATCATTGTCGACCCTGCACGAATGGATGATTCATAATGTTGAGAACTGGATTACGGTTTCAGGCTATTTTCATTCGAAAATTACGTCCCA
Organism: Enterobacter cloacae complex sp. IR53041; assembly: GCF_049238285.1. Taxonomy (NCBI): domain Bacteria; kingdom Pseudomonadati; phylum Pseudomonadota; class Gammaproteobacteria; order Enterobacterales; family Enterobacteriaceae; genus Enterobacter; species Enterobacter cloacae complex sp. IR53041. Next base: position 104,534 of record NZ_JBMKHB010000009.1, read on the forward strand.
GCTAACACTTCGGGAACATTCCCCCAAAACTAAATTCACAGACAACTACACTATGGCTATCAGGAAACGAGATATGGTTATGCACAGGTTTGCTGCTTTATTGCTGGTGTTTCTGCTTAGCGGCTGTAGCGCACTGCAGGGAACACCGCAACCCGCTCCCCCGGTTGCCGATCATCCGCAGGAGATTCGTCGTAATCAGACGGAAGGATTACAACGAATGGGCACCGTCTCCGCGCTGGTTCGCGGTTCGCCGGATGACGCAGAAGAGGCAATAAAGGCACAAGCCGTCGCCGCCAAAGCAGATTATTACGTCATTATTATGATCGACGAAACCATCATAACGGGGCAGTGGTATTCACAGGCCATTTTGTACCGAAAATAATGGTTTACCTTTGAACGACATTTACACTGCTTTGCGTCCATAGACATTTTCCTGTCCACAATAAACTCCATGCCAGCGACAAGGGATGGGAGTTTATTCGCGAAGGATTGCCCGGCGGATACCGGAAATATGTGAAATGGAGCTGACGATGAAACGAACTCTTGCTTTGACCTCTCTGTTGCTCTCCGCAGGCCTGGTGAGCACCACCGCGCAGTCAGCAGAATTCGCCAGTGCTGACTGTGTAACTGGCCTGAATGAAATTGGCCAGATCTCCGTGAATAATATCTCGGGGAGCCCGCAAGACGTTGAACGCGTCGTGGCATTAAAGGCCGATGAGCAGGGTGCTTCCTGGTATCGCATCATCCAGATGCAGGAAGATAACCATATCGACCACTGGCGGGTACAGGCCATTCTCTACGTGTAAACTCCCTCCTGATAAAAGCCACTTATTTTTAGTGGCTTTTCGCTTTTGCAAATTTTTTATCTTATTAAAAACCAATCAATAACAACAAAATAACATTTTGTTACATTAATTTAGTAAACGTAATCTCCGCTCTGCCGTTGAAGAACCATACCTATTCAATGATGAGCAATTTATGATCAACGTTTTTCGCCGTGCTGGCCTGGGGGCGAAGCTGTCGCTGCTTACGGGCGTCAGTGTCGCCACGCTGTTTCTGCTTTTCACTTTTCTGCTCAGTCAAAAAGCCAGCCAGCAGCTTGAAGCCCTTGCGGTAGAAGACCTGCACAATCAGTCCACCGGCATGGTCGACATGGTGCAGATGTTTAACACCAGCCTGAGTGAAGAGGTTGAGAGTTATACCCGGCTGTTTACCACTTTTTTACCGCAGCCACTGAATATTGATACTTCCCAGGCTCAGACGATTAACGGACTCAGCGTCCCGCTTCTGAAAGGCGGTGACACCGGACTGCATCAAAACAACACCCTGTCTGACGAGTTCCTGAACCGTACGGGAGCCATTTCGACGCTGTTTGTACGCAGCGGTAATGACTTTGTTCGCGTAGCCACCTCCCTGCGCAAAGAGAATGGCGAGCGGGCGATGGGCACCGTGCTGGATACCGCCAGCCCGGCCTTTGCCGCCGTCAACAGAGGGGAAGTCTACCGCGGACTGGCGCTGCTGTTTGGCAAACGCTATATCACCCAGTATCAGCCGGTTAAAAACGCCGAAGGACAGGTCATTGCGATCGTCTTCGTTGGCGTGGACATTACGCACTCCTGGAACGTCATGCGCGAGAAAATCCTCACCCGCCGCCTGGGTGAGAGCGGTCACTTCTTCGTGCTGGATCGCAGCAACGGCAAAACGCGCGGGCAATACCTGTTCCATGCCGGTGAAGAGGGGCAGTTGCCGAAGTGGGACGACGCGACGCAGCAGCAGCTTCTGGGTGACAAGCCCGGCACCCTGGAACGCGTAAGCGACGACGGCCGCACGCTTAAAATGGCGTATACCCCGCTGCCAGGCTGGAACTGGACTATCGTGGGCGAAGTGGATAAATCGGTGCTGCTCTCAAGCGTTAACGCCATGCGCGATCGCTTCCTGCTGGCCGGCGTGGTCTTATCTATCCTGTTTGCTGGCCTGTTCGTGGTCCTTATTCGCCGTGTGCTGACCCGACCGCTGAGCAAAGTGATCCATCTTGCCCGGCAATATGCTGCAGGGGATCTCCGTTCCAGCCTGCCCGTGACGCGTCAGGACGAGGTCGGCCAGCTGATCGACGCCATTAACGGCATCGGCGGCGGCCTGCAAAAAATTGTTCTGCAGGTTCGCGAGGCCGCAGGCGAGATCCATTTGGGCACCAACGCGCTGGCTTCCGATACCGGCGAGATTTCTGAGCAGATCAACAAGCAGGCCAGCAGCGTGGAAGAGACCTCCGCCAGCATGGAGCAGCTGGCCGCCACCGTACAGCAAAATGCCGCCAACATGGAGCAAACGCAGCAGCTGGTGGGTGAAACCTCCCTCGCGGTCCATCAGGGCGGTGAGACGGTCACCCACGCCGTGTCGACCATGGACGACATTCGCGAGGCGTCAAAACGCATCGAAGACATCACGCGCGTGATTGAGTCCATCGCTTTCCAGACCAATATCCTGGCGCTGAATGCGGCGGTGGAAGCGGCCCGCGCGGGCGAGCACGGGAAAGGGTTTGCGGTGGTTGCGCAGGAAGTTCGCGCCCTGGCCGGACGCAGCGCTAACGCGGTGAAGGAGATTGAACAGCTGATTGGCGATACGCTCAGGAAAGTGAGCGAAGGCCATGCGCTGTCTGAACAGACGCGCCTGGCGATGGATGACATCATCATTCATATCGATAACATCAGCCAGCTGGTCACCGAGATTAACCATGCCTCACGCGAGCAGTCCGCAGGGATTGGCCAGGTGAATCTCGCCATGACCCACATTGGCGAAGCGTCGCATATTAATGCGGATCGTATCTCACGCAGCGAACAAACCGCTCAAACGCTGCGCGAGAAAGGGTCACATCTGGCTCAACTGGTGAGTCTGTTCCAGCTAAAAGACTAACCGACTCTGCCCGTCGCACGCAGCAGCAGGTCATTTTGCACCTGCTCGCTCATCAGCGTACCGCCACGGGTATCCAGCATCATGCGGCACCACGCCTGCGCCACCGGGGGCGATGCGTGCCGCAGCATTTCGCTTCCGGCACCCAGCAGGAAAAGCTGCTGCGCAATTTCCCGCCCCTGCGCCTCCTGCGGTTTACGCAGTTTTTGCTGAAGCTGTCGCCAGCTGCGGTCGAAGTGTCTGTCCTGCCCTTTTACCTGTGCAAACTCATCGGCAAGCAGATCGTGAATACCCGGCTGCTTCACCAGCACGCGCAGCACGTCCAGGCACATGATATTGCCGGACCCTTCCCAGATGCTGTTCACCGGCATCTCGCGATACAGGCGGGGAAGTTCGCTCTCCTCGCAGTACCCGACTCCGCCCAGCACCTCCATCGCTTCCGCCACAAACGGGATGCCCGCTTTGCACACGCTAAATTTCGCGGCCGGGGTAAACAGCCGCGCCCATGCCGCTTCCTGGGGATCCGCGCGTTTATCCCACGCCCGGGCCAGGCGAAACAGCAGCGCCGTTTGCCCCTCCAGCACCAGCGCCATCCGACTTAACACCTCACGCATGAGCGGCTGAGCGATAAGATTTTTGCCGAAGGTCTGACGCTGATGCGCGTGGTATAGCGCCACGGACAGCGCACGACGCATCAGTCCGTGGCTGCCCAGCGCGCAGTCAAAGCGCGTCAGGCCGCCCATTTTGAGGATCTGCCGTACCCCTTCGCCCTCTTCTCCCAGCAGCCAGCCGGAGGCATCAAGAAACTCTACCTCGCTGCTGGCGTTGGAACGGTTCCCGAGCTTGTCCTTAAGGCGCTCCAGCCGGACGGCGTTGCGCTGTCCGTCAGGTAAAAAGCGCGGCACAAAAAAGCAGGACAACCCGCCCTTCGCCTGTGCCAGCACCAGATGCGCATCGCTTTGCGGGACGGAGAAAAACCATTTATGGCCCACCAGCCGGTAGCTACCGTCGCTGCATTTTTCCGCTTTGGTGGTGTTGCTCAGCACGTCCGAGCCGCCCTGTTTTTCCGTCATCCCCATACCGATCAGCAGGCCGCGTTTTTGCGCGCCAGGCGCCAGATGAGGATCGTAGCGATCGCTGAGCAGAGGCGTCAGCCAGTCGTGAAATAGTTTAGGGAGTGCCTGCTGCAGGAGCGGTGTCGCGGCAAACGTCATGGTGACGGGACAAAGCGTGCCTGCCTCAACCTGAGCATGAAGCACAAAGCGTGCGGCCCGGGCGACAAACGACCCTTTACGTGCCTCCTCTTCCCATGCCAGGTTATGTACCCGATTGGCACACAGCCCTTGCATCAGCAGGTGCCATGCCGGGTGAAAGCGAACGTCATCCAGTCGCTCTCCGGTGGCGTCATAGCGAAGCAACTCCGGCGGATTCACGTTCGCCAGCCTGCCCAGCTCCAGCGACTCTGCTGTGCCTAACTGCTGTCCGATGCTGGCGAGCAGTTCGATATCCCACTCGGCACCCTCACGCGAGACTGCGTCACGCAGCGCGCAGTCCGAGAGAAAAAGGTTGCTGTTAGAGAGTGGTGCAGGTTGATTGAAAACGGTATGAGTCTGCCAGTGCATACTGTCTCCCTCCTTCAGTGGCAATGACGATAAGTATGGACAGACCGCGCACACGCTGCATGGGAGGGGAGTCACACGTTCACGATCCCGCTGATATCATTCGTGAAATAGCTCACAGAACATAAGAATAAACTATTTCATGACTTCGCTTTTGTTGAATAATTTATTCTCTCCCCCTTTCAGTGAGGAAAGTTATGCAACCGGATGCGCACAAGCGAGCATTAATTGCCGGCTCCATTGGTAACTTTATCGAGTGGTATGAGTTTGCGGTCTACGGTTTTCTGGCGACCGTCATTGCGAAGAACTTCTTTCAGCTTGAAGGGGAAGCGGGGCTTACCAGCCTGATCCTCACCTACGCCTCATTTGCCATCGCCTTCTTCTTCCGCCCGCTGGGGGCGGTGGTGTTTGGCCGCATCGGCGACCGGATTGGCCGTAAACCGACGCTTATTATTGTGCTGGTGCTCATGACGCTGGCCACCGCCGCCATCGGCATTGTGCCGGTCTACGCCAGCATCGGGATTGCCGCACCGCTGATCGTTACGCTGCTTCGGATCCTGCAGGGGCTGTTCGCGGGCGGCGAGTACGGCGGTGCAGTCTCGCTGATGACGGAGTTCGCCCCGCGAGGCAAGCGCGGGCTCTATGGTGCCTGGCAGTCCTTTACCGTGGCGCTGGGGCTGTTAGCGGGTGCCGGCATCGTGGCGCTGCTCTCCGCCATCCTCACGCCTGAAGCCCTGCACGACTGGGGCTGGCGCATTCCTTTCTTCCTGGCGCTGCCCATGGGCGCTGTTGCGCTGTGGCTTCGCGTCAGCATGGAGGAGACACCCAGCTTTGTGCAGCAGCAGGACAAACCGGCCGTCGCTCAGGCGGACATTGCCGCCACGCTCCGGGCCATCGTGATGGGGATTGGCCGCGTGATGGTCTGGTCTGCGGCGGGGTACACCTACCTGGTCATTATGCCGACCTATCTGCAGTCGGCGCTGCACACCGGGTTTAATCAGGCGCTGTTGATCGCAGTGATTTCGAACGTTGGGTTTGCGCTGACGATCATTCCGTCGGGGATCCTGAGCGATCGGATCGGGCGTCGCACGGTGATGATTATCGCCACCGCGCTGCTGCTGATCCTCGCCCTGCCGCTGCTGAAACTTCTGCAGGCGGAGTCCAGCACGCTGGCGGTGAAAGCGATAGTGGTATTGATTGCGGGCGGTCTGGTGGGCATGCTGGCAGGGCCGGGCCCGGCGATGCTCTCTGAGATGTTCCCGACCCGCGTGCGCTATACGGGGCTGGGGCTGGCCTACTCGTTATCGAACGCGATTTTCTCGGGATGCGCAGGGTTAATCATAACCGGGCTGATTAAGCAGACGGGCAATCTGGATATTCCGGCGTACTACGTGATGGCGACGGCAGTAGTGAGTATTTTCGCGCTGATGACGCTGAGGAAGGATGACCATCTGCGGTCACTGGAGGAATGAGGTTAATGCCCGGTGGCGCTACGCTTACCGGGCCTACGGTACCGTGCCTTTGTAGGCCGGGTAAGGCGAAGCCGCCACCCGGCATAACAGGCTACCCGCGCTGACGCACCGCTTCAAACAGGCAGATGCCCGTCGCAACAGACACGTTCAGGGAGGACACGCTGCCCGCCATCGGGATGCTGATCAGCTCGTCGCAGTGCTCGCGCGTCAGACGACGCATGCCTTCACCTTCCGCCCCCATCACCAGCGCCAGACGGCCGGTCATTTTGCTCTGATACAGGGTATGATCCGCTTCACCGGCAGTACCGACGATCCAGATGTTCTCTTCCTGCAGCATACGCATGGTGCGCGCCAGGTTGGTCACGCGGATCAGCGGAACGTTTTCCGCCGCGCCGCAGGCCACTTTCTTCGCCGTCGCGTTCAGCTGCGCGGAACGATCTTTCGGCACGATCACCGCATGCACACCCGCCGCATCCGCACTACGCAGACACGCGCCGAGGTTGTGCGGATCGGTAACGCCATCGAGGATCAGGAAGAACGGATTCTCGAGCTCAGCGATCAGATCCGGCAGATCGTTTTCCTGATACTGACGCCCCGGCTTCACGCGGGCAATGATCCCCTGGTGAACAGCACCTTCACTTTTCTCATCCAGGAACTGGCGGTTAGCCAGCTGGATCACCACGCCCTGCGCTTCCAGGGCGTGGATCAGCGGCATCAGACGTTTGTCTTCACGCCCTTTCAGAATAAACACTTCCTGAAAACGCTCCGGTGCGCGCTCGAGAAGGGCCTGCACCGCGTGGATGCCGTAAATCATTTCACTCATTGATGGTTCTCGTAATAAGTATTTCCCCTCTCCCGGTTGGGGAGAGGGTCAGGGTGAGGGGAGAATTTACTCCGCCTGCTTTTTCTTAGCCGCGCGCTTCGCTTTGGTGGCGGCCGCTATTTTCTGTGTCTTCGCGGAAGGTTTCTTCGCGGCACGGGCTTCTTTCTTCGCCGCCTTCGGCTTCTGCTTCTTCTCGCCGCGGAACGCGCTGTCCGGCTCGAAGTTCACCTTCTTACCGGCCTGACGGCGCTTGCCGCTCGTTTTGCCGTTTCCGCCTTTTTTCGCTCTTTCGCGCTCGGTTTTACCGACGTTACGCGGCGCGCGCTCGCTGGAGATCAGGCTGAAGTCGATTTTACGGTCGTCCATATTCACGGCCTCAACCTTCACTTCCACACGGTCGCCCAGACGATAGGTCTGGCCGCCAGATTCGCCGATCAGACGCTGACCGACCTGGTCGAAGCGGTAGTAGTCGTTATCCAGGCTGGAGACGTGCACCAGACCGTCGATAAACAGCTCGTCCAGACGAACGAAGAAGCCAAAGCCGGTCACGCTGGCAATCACGCCTTTGAAGACGTTACCGACCTGGTCCAGCATAAAGTCACATTTCAGCCAGTCCGCCACGTCGCGGGTTGCTTCATCGGCACGGCGTTCGGTCATGGAGCAGTGCTGACCCAGCTGCAGCATCTCTTCCATCGAATAGTGGTAGCCACCGGTTTCAGTGGTGTTCCCTTTATGGCCCTGCTCCTGCGCCAGCAGATACTTGATCGCACGGTGCAGCGAAAGGTCAGGGTAACGACGGATCGGCGACGTAAAGTGGGCGTAAGACTGCAGCGCCAGGCCGAAGTGACCGCGGTTTTCCGGATCGTAAATCGCCTGCTTCATCGAGCGCAGCAGCATTGTCTGTAGCATTTCTGCATCAGGACGATCGCTAATGGATTCCAGCAGCTCGGCGTAATCGCGCGGCTCTGGCTTATTGCCGCCCGGCAGCTCCAGACCGAGCTCGGCCAGCACGGAGCGGAACGCGGTGATGGCTTCCGTCGACGGTTTATCGTGAATACGAAACAGCGCAGGCTCTTTGGCTTTCTCAACGAAGCGTGCCGCCGAGATGTTCGCCAGGATCATACACTCTTCAATCAGCTTGTGCGCATCGTTACGCTGAGTCTGCTCGATGCGCTCAATGCGGCGCTCGGCGTTGAAGATAAATTTCGCCTCTTCGCTCTCAAAGGAGATCCCGCCGCGCTCTTCGCGCGCCTGATCCAGCGTTTTATAGAGGTTATGCAGCTCTTCGATGTGTTTAACCAGCGGCGCGTACTGTTCGCGCAGATCCTGGTCGCCCTGCAGCATATGCCAGACCTTGGTGTAGGTCAGACGCGCGTGCGAGCTCATCACCGCTTCGTAGAATTTATAGCCAGTTAAGCGCCCTTTGTTGGAGATGGTCATCTCGCAAACCATACAGAGGCGGTCAACCTGCGGGTTCAGGGAACACAGGCCGTTAGACAGCACTTCCGGCAGCATCGGTACAACCTGCGACGGGAAGTAGACCGACGTACCACGGCTGCGCGCTTCGTTATCCAGCGGAGTATGCGGACGAACGTAGTAGCTTACGTCTGCAATCGCTACCCACAGACGCCAGCCGCCGCCGCGTTTTTTCTCGCAGTAGACGGCGTCATCGAAGTCACGGGCGTCTTCACCGTCGATCGTAACCAGCGGCAGGGAGCGGAGATCCACGCGGCCCACTTTGGATTCTTCCGGCACTTCTTCACGCAGGCTTTCGATCTGCTCTTCAACCGCTTTCGGCCAGATGTATGGAATTTCGTGGGTGCGCAGCGCCATATCAACGGCCATGCCGGTGCCCATATTATCGCCAAGCACTTCGACGATTTTACCTACCGCTTTGGTGCGACGGGTTGGGCGCTGGGTGAGTTCCACCACCACCACAAAGCCCATGCGGGCGCCCATCACCTCTTCAGGTGGGATCAGGATGTCGAAGCTCAGACGGCTGTCGTCCGGCACCACGAAGCCCACGCCCGCGTCGGTAAAGTAGCGGCCAACAATCTGGCTGGTTTTTGGCACCAGGACGCGCACGACGCGCGCTTCTCGGCGACCTTTACGGTCAGCGCCCAGCGGCTGCGCCAGAATTTGGTCGCCGTGGATGCACATTTTCATCTGTTCAGATGAGAGATACAGATCGTCTTTACGGCCTTCCACGCGCAGGAAGCCGAAGCCATCGCGGTGACCAATGACGGTCCCTTTCAGCAGATCGAGGCGTTCTGGCAGCGCGTAGCACTGGCGGCGGGTAAAGACCAGCTGCCCGTCACGCTCCATCGCGCGCAGGCGGCGGCGAAGGGCTTCAATTTGCTCTTCACCTTCAATGTTTAATTCAACAGCAAGTTCTTCACGATTGGCGGGTTTTTCGCGTTTTGTTAAGTGTTCAATGATGAACTCGCGGCTGGGGATAGGATTCGCGTATTTTTCGGCTTCGCGTTCCTGGAAAGGATCGTGTGACATGTCGGTTCCTCCGTTGTCAGCTCCGGTGGAAATTTTCTTCATTCCACCAGCAATAATTTATAAAGCGGTTGATTCTCTTCAACCAAATCGGCCAGCGTGTAGTTATCCAGCTCCTTGAGAAAACTTTGCACGGCCTTAGAAAGCGCCTTTTTCAGGCGGCAAGCGGGCGTGATGTGGCAGAACTCGCTGCTGCAGTTCACCAGAGACAGCGGCTCCAGTTCACGTACCACATCGCCAACACGAATACTCTGTGCCGGTTTACCGAGACGGATCCCACCATTCTTCCCGCGGACGGCAGCAACGTATCCGGCACGACTAAGTTGATTGATTATTTTGACCATATGATTACGGGATACGCCGTAGACCTCAGTGACTTCAGAGATACTGGTCATTTTCCCATCGGGTAACGACGCCATGTAGATCAGCGCGCGTAAGCCGTAATCGGTGAAACTTGTTAACTGCACATCAACCTCAGGAAAAAGGGAAATCGCGGACAAACCGCAGAGATATTCATTAATGATGATAAACCAGCCAGATAGTTAGCGGCTAATTTATTTGACAGACGGGGCGAAAAAGCGGAGATCCAGGAGCGGTCGCCGGATGGCGCTACGCTTATCCGGCCTACGGGTCTCCCCGCAGGCCAGCAGTCACGAAGATTATGCGTCGAACGGGTCGCGCAGGATCATCGTTTCAGTACGATCCGGGCCGGTAGAAATAATATCGATCGGCACTTCGGTCAGTTCTTCAATACGCTTGATGTAATCCAGCGCCGCCTGCGGCAGGCCGCTACGCTCTTTCACACCGAAAGTGGTCTCAGACCAGCCCGGCATGGTTTCGTAGATTGGCTCAATGCCTTCCCAGTCGTCAGCAGCCAGCGGCGTGGTGGTCACTTCGCGGCCATCTGGCATACGGTAGCCTACGCAGATTTTCACTTCTTTCAGGCCGTCCAGCACGTCCAGCTTGGTCAGGCAGAAGCCAGACAGGGAGTTGATCTGCACTGCACGACGCACGGCAACCGCATCCAGCCAGCCGGTACGACGACGACGACCGGTGGTCGCGCCAAACTCGTTACCCTGCTTGCACAGGAACTCGCCGGTTTCATCAAACAGTTCGGTCGGGAATGGACCCGCACCTACGCGAGTAGAGTACGCTTTGATGATGCCCAGAACGTAATCCACATAACGTGGACCCAGGCCAGAGCCGGTCGCCACGCCACCCGCGGTGGTGTTAGAAGAAGTAACGTACGGATAGGTACCGTGGTCGATGTCCAGCAGCGTACCCTGCGCACCTTCGAACATGACGAAATCGCCACGCTTGCGCGCCTGGTCCAGCAGATCGGACACATCAACAACCATACCGGTCAGAATGTCTGCAATCGCCATGACGTCATCCAGCACTTTCTGGTAGTCAACAGCGTCAGCTTTGTAGAAGTTCACCAGCTGGAAGTTGTGATATTCCATCACTTCTTTCAGTTTTTCAGCGAAGGTTGCTTTGTCGAAGAGGTCACCCACGCGCAGACCGCGACGTGCAACTTTATCTTCGTAAGCCGGACCGATACCACGACCGGTGGTGCCGATCGCTTTCGCGCCACGCGCTTTTTCACGCGCAACGTCCAGCGCCACGTGATAGTCCAGGATCAGCGGGCAGGCTTCGGAGAGCAGCAGACGCTCACGAACAGGGATACCACGGTCTTCCAGACCTTTCATCTCTTTCATCAGCGCCGCTGGAGACAGCACAACGCCGTTACCGATGATGCTGGTGACGTTTTCGCGAAGAATGCCTGATGGAATAAGATGGAGGACGGTTTTTTCACCGTTGATTACGAGAGTATGGCCTGCGTTGTGACCGCCCTGGTAGCGCACAACATATTTAGCCCGTTCAGTCAGAAGATCAACAATCTTCCCTTTACCTTCGTCACCCCATTGGGTGCCCAGTACGACGACGTTGTTACCCATTTTTTTCAAAATCACCGTTTGCTTAAAAATGGATTCTACCATCGCTTTTTCAGATATACAGCACTTTTTGACCTCAGAATATCCCAAATCCGACCACTTTTTGATCAGCCAATCGTTTTCCTCAACATGTAGTAGATCACGATGCCTGCAACCACAAGACCGCCGCCAAAACGACGTAAAATATTATCCGGCAGTTGGCTCATGGTGGCGATCATTCGACGCCAGGCGCGTGGATAGAGCATCGGTCCCAGACCTTCCAGCACCAGGACCAGGGCCAGCGCGAGCCAGATCGTTGAATTCATGTTTGTTCCTTATAAAAGAAAACCACCGCTCCGTGGGGAGCGGTGGTTTGAATACTCAAACGAGTCTGAGTTTATCGTGTTGCGTTAGTCGGCGTCTTCATATAACGGAAGAAATCGCTGTCCGGGCTGAGCACCATCACATCCTGGTTGCTCTGGAAGCTATTCTCGTAAGCACGCAGGCTACGGATAAAGGCATAGAAGTCAGGATCCTGACTGAAGGCATCGGCAAACAGCTTCGCCGCCTCGGCATCACCTTCACCGCGCAGGATACGGCCCTGACGCTCAGATTCCGCCAGCGTTTTGGCCACTTCGTAGTCCGCAGCAGCACGCAGCTTCTCCGCCTCTTCCTGGCCCTGTGAACGGTGACGACGGGCGACCGCTTCACGCTCGGCGCGCATACGGTTGTAAATCGCCTCGGACACTTCCACCGGCAGGTTGATCTGCTTGATACGCACGTCTACCACTTCAATACCCAGCGCAGCCATACTGTTCGGGTTGATCACCGGCACTTTACCGTTGGTTTCAGCCTGAACGCGTTCAGCCGCTTTGGCAATCGCATCATCTGCTGCAGGCGTTGAAACTTCATCTTCAGTGCCCGCTGTGCCGGAGTTCAGCGCATCGCGAACTTCCAGGGTCAGACGGCCACGGGAGTCGGTCACGATGTCTTTCACATCCAGACGACCAATCTCAGAACGCAGACGGTCAGAGAACTTACGTTTCAGCAGCACTTCTGCCTGAGAAACGTCACCGCCGCCCGTTGCCAGGAAGTAACGGCTGAAATCGCTGATGCGCCATTTGATATAGGAATCAACGATCAGGTCTTTCTTCTCTTTGGTCACGAAACGGTCGGCCTGGTTATCCATGGTCTGGATACGCGCATCAAGCGTTTTCACTGACTGAATGAACGGCACCTTGAAGTGCAGGCCCGGTTCGTAGATCACCGGGCGTTTGTCGCCATCACGCACGACGCTGCTGAACTGGAACTTGATCCCACGCTCGCCCTCTTTCACCACAAAGATCGAGGTATAAAGCACGACCAGTACGATGACAATGATCGCAATAACTGACTTACGCATCCTTATTCCCCCTGACGCTGGTAGTCGTTACGCTGCGCGTTAGCACGGCGTTGGTCCATAATGTCACCATCGCTCGAAGAAGACGTGGTTGTTGCGCTTGTGCTACCGGATGACGCAGGTGGCAGACGCAGCAGGTTGTTCGCACCGCTGTTGTCTTTTGCTGCCGATGCAGAACTGCCTTTCAGCATCTGATCCAGCGGCAGCACCATCAGGTTTCCGCCTTTACTGTCGTTAACCAACACTTTGCGGGTGTGGCTCAGCACTTTTTCCATGGTCTCAATATAGAGACGCTCACGGGTAATTTCCGGCGCCGCTTTATATTCCGGCAGGATCTTCGCGAAGCGAGCGACCTCACCCTGTGCTTCCAGGATGGTCTGCGTCTTATACGCACGCGCTTCTTCCAGAATACGCTGCGCCTGACCGTTAGCACGTGGCTGAACTTCGTTGGTGTAGGCTTCTGCTTCACGGATGTACTGCTGTTCGTTTTCACGTGCAGCAATCGCATCGTCAAAGGCCGCTTTCACCTCTTCCGGCGGACGAGCGGCCTGGAAGTTGACGTCCAGCAGGGTAATCCCCATGTTGTATGGACGAATGGTCTCTTCCAGCTCACGCTGGGTATCGCTACGGATAACGGTACGACCTTCGGTCAGGATACGGTCCATGGTGTATTTACCGATCACCCCGCGCAGGGCGCTGTCGGTCGCCTGGCGCAGACTGTCATCGGCGCTGGTCACGCTAAACAGATAACGCTCAGGATCGGTCACGCGGTACTGCACGTTCATCTCAACGCGCACCACGTTTTCATCAGACGTCAGCATCACACCAGACGCCGCCAGTTCACGAACCGATTCCACGTTGACCGCGGTCACGTCGTCAATGAAGGTCGGTTTCCAGTTCAGGCCCGGCTCAACCAGATGGCTGAACTTACCAAAACGCGTAACGACACCGCGCTCCGCTTCTTTAATGGTGTAGAACCCGGTAGCAGCCCAGATGATTACCACTGCAGCGGCAACAATACCGACTACGCGGCCACCCATTTGCGGGCGCGGCCCCTGGGTGGAATTTCCACCTGAGCCAGAACCTTTACCTCCGCCAAGACCACCAAGCTTCTTGCTCAGCTTGCGGAAGATATCATCCAGATCCGGCGGCCCCTGCTCGCGACCACCTTTGTTGCCATTTCCCCCAGAGTTGCCGCCTTGATTATTGCTGCTTCCCCACGGGTCGCGGTCCTGTCCGTTATTACCGGGCTGATTCCACGCCATGTATATGCTCCATATTTGTTATGCAAGGGCGAATTATTCAGGCATCCCCTTTCTGATCAGACGATATAGTCGACCAGCGCAGGTTCTTGTTTACAGAGGCGACGCCAGTCAACGATCGGCATACGCACCTGCATCCCCACGCTGCCGTCATCCTCCATCCACTCTTTTTCTATCGCCTGAAGCTGATAAAACCGGCTGCGCAGCCTGCCTTCCTGTGGCGGCAGTCGCAGCGTGTGCTGAGCTACCTCACCGGAAAGACGTTCTGTCAAAGCCTGGAAAAGCAGTGGCACACCAAGACCGGTCTGGGCAGAAAGCCAGACCCGAATCGGTTTGTTCTCTTCATCTCTGTCGATACGCGGTTCGAAATCCTCCAGCATATCGATCTTGTTCATCACCAACAGCGTTGGGATTTCGTGGGCGTCGATCTCTTCGAGCACCACGTTCACCGCGTCGATGTTCTCCTGCACGCGCACGTCTGCCGCATCAATCACGTGCAGCAGCAGGGTCGCCTGTCGCGTCTCCTGCAAGGTGGCCTTGAACGCCGCCACCAGGTCATGCGGCAGGTGACGGATAAACCCTACGGTATCCGCCAGCACCGTTTCACCGACGTCTGCAACGTCAATACGGCGCAGCGTCGGGTCCAGGGTCGCAAACAGCTGGTCTGCGGCATAAACCTGGGCCTCGGTTATCTGGTTAAACAGGGTGGATTTACCGGCGTTGGTATACCCCACCAGCGACACCGTCGGGATGTCGGCTTTGGTGCGTGCCCGACGCCCCTGCTCACGCTGTTTCTCGACCCTTTCCAGACGCGAGAGGATCTGGGTAATTCGGCCACGCAGCAAACGACGGTCGGTTTCGAGCTGGGTTTCACCCGGGCCGCGCAAACCAATCCCGCCTTTTTGTCTTTCAAGGTGGGTCCAGCCACGCACCAGACGCGTTGCCAGATGGCGCAGCTGCGCCAGCTCAACCTGCAGTTTCCCTTCGTGGGTACGTGCACGCTGAGCAAAAATGTCTAAAATCAATCCCGTGCGATCGATAACACGGCATTCGCAGAGAGCTTCCAGGTTGCGCTCCTGGGCTGGAGACAGCGCATGATCAAACAACACGACTGACGCGCCGGTTGCTTTTACGGCATCCGCAATTTCGACTGCTTTACCTTCACCAACAAAATACTTTGGGTGCGGCGCTTTACGGCTACCGGTAATCACCTGCATTGCTTCGACACCGGCGGAAGAGACCAGAGATTCAAACTCCTGGAGGTCTTCCATATCTTTGTCTTGCGAAAAATAGATGTGTACCAGCACCGCCTGCTCACCGGCATCATAACGGTCAAACAAGCGTAAACCTCTCTAAAAAGATCAGCGGGGAACGCAGGATCCCTGGCTCCCCGTGAGGATAACAGTGCGAAACCTTATTCGGTCTCGTCGCTGCCCTGCGCTGGCGTTGAAGAACCCTGCGCGTTGCTGCCATGATGGTAGTTACTACCTGTGCCGCCGCCAGCGTTATTGCTGTGATGAGATACCGGACGGGACGGAACAACAGTAGAAATAGCGTGCTTGTAGACCATCTGACTGACCGTGTTTTTCAACAGAATCACGAACTGATCGAAAGACTCAATCTGACCTTGCAGCTTAATACCATTCACCAAATAAATAGAAACTGGAACACGTTCCCGACGCAATGCGTTCAGGAACGGATCTTGTAAAGATTGCCCCTTAGCCATTCTATCTTTTCCTTATATGCTTGTTTTGTACTTAGAACCTTGCGATTCTGAAAAATTGCGCACGATACGTCTCAATTGTACACATTCAGTGAGCGATATCACCAACAACCTCAATCACGTCGTTTAACGCCTGTTGTGGTTTTTCACTGTCTAACCAGTGAACACCTTCCCAACCGCGCAACCAGGTGATCTGGCGCTTCGCTAACTGTCTCGTGGCGCAAACACCTCGATAAACCATTTCATCGTATGAAATCTCACCTTCAAGATACGACCACATCTGGCGGTATCCCACACAACGAATGGAAGGCATGTCCGTATGCAAATCTCCACGGGCAAATAACGCCCGCACTTCTGCTTCAAAATCTGAAGCTAACATCTGATGAAAACGCTGCTCAATTCGCTGATGGAGCAGTTCACGGCTCGCCGGGGCGATGGCGAACTGATGCACCTGATACGGCAGAGCGTCTCCTGACGTTTGCGTCAGTTCCGTTAAAGTTTTACCCGAAATGAAAAAAACTTCCAGTGCCCGGGAAAGCCTTTGCGGATCATTTGGATGGATCCGCGCTGCGGCAACCGGGTCAATCTCCGCCAGTTGCTGATGCAAAACGTCCCATCCCTGCTCTGCCGCCTGCTGCTCAATTTTCGCTCTTACTTCCGGGTCCGCGGATGGCAGAGGTGATAACCCCTCCAGCAGCGCCTTGAAGTAGAGCATGGTTCCGCCAACCAACAGCGGTATACGCCCCGCCGCCGTTATCTCGGCCATCTCGGCTAAGGCATCCCGGCGAAAATCCGCTGCGGAGTAAGCCTGAGCTGGGTCGAGGATATCCAGCAAACGGTGCGGTGCCGCGCGCAGTTCTTCTGCGTCAGGCTTCGCCGTGCCGATGTCCATCCCTCGGTAGATGAGGGCGGAGTCGACGCTAATCAACTCTACCGGCAAAACTTTACGCAACTCAATGGCGAGCGCCGTTTTGCCGGAGGCCGTTGGGCCCATTAAAAAAATTGCCTTAGGCAGGCTCGCCTTACTTACGTCAATCATGTTTCAGGGCGTTCATCGCCGTTTTTAAATCAACAGGTTGTAATAACCCACCCGGCGGCGCTTTCACCAGATGCGGACAGAGGCGTTCAACCTCCGCCAGCACGCTGATGGCCTGTGCAATGCTCCACGGCGCGTGTTCGCTGGCCAGATGGCGGGCGATCCACTGCGCGGTGTTAGCGGCATCAAACGATGTTTGCTGCGCCAGGTAGCCTATCAGTTCAGGAATCAAGTTTTGTAAATTTTGTTGGCGTAAGGGTAAAGGCACTGCACGAATTGTCACATGTTGTGGTTCGAGCACAATTTCAATACCCATTTGCGCCAGCTGTGCTTCGGCACGCTGCAATACCCTTGTTTCATCAGGGGATATTTTCAGGCGAACCGGAATTAACAGCGGCTGCGCACAGGCGGCATTTTCGCCCGGCGTGAGCTGCACCTGTTTAAGCCAGCGTTCGGCAACCGGCAGTGCCAGAAGCATCAATTTGCCGTCACGTTCCAGCAGTGCCATATCCGGCGCGATAATCGTCAGCACCCGGCCAAAACTCTGGCTATGGCCGTCCAGAGAAGGCTGAGGTGCCGGAATGGGTTCTTTACGCTCTACGGCTGGCGTCTCCAGCAGTTTGCGGTACAACGCGCCCTGCTGCTTTTGATAGCCAGGCTGGGCATTCGGGTAGTTGGCACCCGTTGGACGCGGTGCGGCCCCTGCGGAGGAAAAGCGCGGCGCTTCCGGTTCACGCGCAACGGCGGGCTCCGCAAAATGGTTGCGGCCCGCAGCGACACGGTTTTCAGGAATTGGGCGTGGCGCAGGTTCTGCGTGCTCCAGCGGCAACGGCGTTTCACCCTGCTGCTGCAGCACGCTCAGCACGCCCTGATAGATAAAATCATGCACCAGTCGCGACTGGTGGAACCGCACTTCATGCTTGGCAGGATGGACGTTCACATCCACCTGATGCGGGTCGATGTCCAGATAAAGCACGAAAGCAGGCTGCTGATCGGCCCCGAGCTTGTCTTCGCAGGCCTGGCGAATGGCGTGATTGATGAGACGGTCGCGCATCATGCGGCCGTTGACGTAGCAATACTGGATCTCCGCAAACGCAGCGCTGCTCGCGTTCGGATCGGCTACCCAGCCGCGCAGCGCCAGATCGCCGTGCTGCCACTCAATGGCCAGCGCCTGTTCCAGAAACGGGGTCCCGCAAATGGCGCCCAGCCGACGCTCTTTCTGTCCACCTTCTGCCACCGCGCGATACTGGCGCATCACCTTGCCGTTGTGGCTGAGGTTGATGGTGACATCGAAACGCGCCAGCGCGATACGGCGGATGATCTCGTCGATGTGTCCGAATTCGGTCTTCTCGGTACGCATGAACTTGCGTCGGGCGGGAGTGTTGTAGAAGAGATCTAATACTTCAAGCGTCGTGCCGACAGGGTGCGCCGCGGGTTTGACCGTCACATCCATATCGCGCCCTTCGGCGTAAGCCTGCCAGGCTTCCTGCTGTTCGGCGGTACGGGAGGTCAGCGTTAAGCGCGAAACCGAGCTGATACTGGCCAGCGCTTCACCGCGAAAGCCGAGGCTAATAATCGCTTCCAGGTCATCCAGAGAAGCAATTTTACTGGTGGCGTGACGGGCCAGCGCCAGCGCCAGCTCCTCTTTTTTAATGCCGCAGCCGTTGTCGCGAATGCGGATAAGCTTCGCGCCGCCGCGCTCGATATCAATATCGATGCGGGTCGCGCCCGCATCGAGGCTGTTTTCCACCAGCTCCTTCACGACCGACGCGGGACGTTCCACCACCTCACCGGCGGCGATTTGGTTCGCAAGCTGCGGCGGCAGAACCTGAATCGGCATGAATTCTCCTTAGTTGGTCGCGGTCATCTCACCCGGTAGCGCTGCGCTGGCCGTCTGGGCAGCGCCGCTCTGTGGCGCAGACTGCAGCGGATGGGCATCAAAGTATTTACGCAGACCGTTATAAATCGCTTCGGCAATTTGCTGCTGATAGCTGTCGCTTCCCAGCAGACGCTCTTCACCGTTGTTACTGATAAAGCCCGTCTCTACAAGGATGGATGGGATATCTGGCGAGCGCAGAACGCCGAGGCTGGCATGTTCAGGACGACGCTTATGCAGCACACCAATGCTTTGCAGCTGGTTCAATACGTTAGTGGCCACATCATACCCGACGCGCTGAGAATGACCGAATTGTAAATCCAGCACCGCCTGGCTCAGGTACGGGTCTGACTGGCTGTTTGCCAGCACATCGCCCGCGCCGCCTAGCAGTTCAGACTGCTTCTCATGCTCTTCCAGCCAGTTGGCCATTTCGCTGTTGGCGCGACGGTTCGAGAGTACCCATACCGAGGCACCGGTCGCGTTACGGTTAGGCGCAGCATCTGCGTGGATGGAAACCAGGAAATTCGCATTCTGCTTGCGCGCGACGTCCGAACGCCCCATTACCGAAATGAAGTAATCCCCGTCGCGGGTCAACACGCCTTTGAACGTAGGGTCGTCGTTGAGCAGTGCACGCAGCTTACGGGCAATGGCGATGGTGACATTTTTCTCTTGCGTCCCACCCGGGCCAATCGCACCCGGGTCCTGTCCACCGTGACCTGCATCAATGGCGATAATCACTTTGTCACCGCTGGTCGCAGCACGGCGCGTACTCACCGCCGGACGGGTCACCGTATTGCTGCTGGTTGCCGTAGTGATGCGATCGTTCTGTGATTTAAATGGATTACGCGCAGGTTCAGCAGGACGCGGCGTATACACCGGTTCTTCCACGCGTTTGGCAACGACAGGCGGCGGTGGAGGCGGTGGCGGGACATCGGCATTGATGGTAAAGACCACCGTATAGTTCGCCCCGTTTTGCTGCTTCACCGCCTTCGTTTTGCCCTTTTCGGTCAGATCGACCACCAGGCGTAACGACTGGCTATCCTGCGGCGTACCCGAACGGATACTTTTCACCAGGTTGTTGCCGCTGAACTGCAGCGGGAGTCCCTGGATCACGCCTGTCTGCTTGATATCCAGCGCCACGCTGTGGCTGTCTGGCTGTGAAAACGCATACTCAGGATCGCCCATAAAGCTGAACGTGATCCGGGCCTGGCTTTCGCCGTTCGATACCTGAATATCTGAAAGATTTGCCGCCCCGGCCTGCGCGCACAGCAGCACGGTGGCAGCCAACAACCAACCTTTAACGCGATTTATCATCCCGTCATCCCTACGCTTAACCGGCCAGACGCGCCAGTAAGGAACTGCCTGATGAGGAAACAGCACTGATGCGTGCCTCACGCCCTTGAGCCTGGTAATCTAAGTGAATTTCGACATCCGGGTCAGGCAGCACACCCGCACCTTGTTGCGGCCACTCCACCAGGCAAATGGCGTCGTTGGCAAAATAATCACGGATCCCCATAAATTCCAGCTCCTCAGGATCCGCAAGGCGGTATAAATCGAAGTGGTACACCATGAGATTTTCAAGGGTGTACGGTTCTACCAGCGTGTAGGTTGGGCTTTTCACATTCCCGTTATGCCCTAACGCCTGCAAAAAACCCCGGCTGAAGGTGGTTTTACCCGCCCCTAAATCACCATACAGATAAATGACGGTTGCCCCCTGACAGGCCTGCGCCACGCGCTTGCCGAGATCTAAAGTGGCTTGTTCATCAGGTAAAGGAATCGCTCGATTAGTCATTTTCTACGTCAATCACATCCGGGTTAACTACACGCCGCAGCGTGCAAAAGAGATCGGTGGCCAGCATACCGCGCGTACCGTAACGCGTAGCCAGTTTATCTGCCGCAACGCCGTGGGCCACGCAGCCCGCACAGGCTGCATCATAAAGGGGAAGTTTCTGTCCAAGCAATGCGCCAATAATACCGGAAAGCACATCGCCCATGCCGCCGCTCGCCATGCCCGCATTTCCGGCATCAATAATGCCCTGCGTCTCGTCACAGGCGACAACGGTTCCCGCCCCTTTTAAAACGGCAACACCTCCGTAACGTTTTACCAGACGCTGAGCAGAAAGTAAGCGATCGCTTTCAATTTCTGCCACGCTGCAGTTAAGCAGCCGCGCGGCTTCGCCGGGGTGTGGCGTCAGAATGCGATTGTGACGCTTATCCGGGTTTATTGCCAGAAGGTTAAGCGCGTCGGCATCCCACAGCATCGGTTTGCGAAAATTCTCGACCTTTTGCAGAGCCTGTTTACCCCACGTCTGCTGCCCAAGCCCGGGACCGATCACCACCACGTCCGCCCATTCGAGGCTTTCCTCCAGCGTCTGGAGCGTAAGCTCATGGACCATCAGCTCCGGTCGGGCCGTGACGATCGGCGCAATATTCTCAATGCGAGTGAGCACTCGCACTAATCCGGCGCCGCTGCGCAGAGCCGCTTCACCGGTCATGCCAATCGCACCCGCCGTACCGTGGTCACCGCCCACAATCACCAGCCTGCCGTGATCGCCCTTATGTGACGTTGGTCGTCGCGGCGGGAGCCACGCTGCAAGCTGCGACGCATCATAACGCGCGAGGTGCGTTTCCTGCCCGGCCAGCCAGCTCTCCAGCCCCAGCGCACTGTGGTGCAACACGCCAACGACGTCCCGCGCTTTGCCGGTCAGTAGCCCCGGCTTGAGGGCAATAAAGGTCACCGTATGTGCCGCCTGAATCACCGCCCCCGGCGTCGCGCCGGTTTGTGCAATCAGGCCAGAGGGAATATCCAGGGCGACTACCGGCGCGGAATGTCTGTTAGCGTGTTCAATGAGTGCGGCAACGTTTTCGCGCGGCGCGCTGCGCAGCCCGGTGCCCAGCAGCCCGTCAACAATCAGATCAACATCCTCTGGCCAGACGATATCAGGCGCATGAATCACACCGCCGGCGTTCAGCCATGCCTCCCGCGCCGCGCTGGCATCTTCCGGCAGCGGTTTATCACTTTCGAGAGCCAGCAAGGTCACGCGGATACCCGCAGCGACCGCGAGACGGGCGACGACGTAGCCGTCACCGCCGTTGTTGCCGTGCCCGCACAGAATCAGCCAGTGGGCGTCCTGCGGCCAGGCGCTACGGGCAACGTCAAACGCTGCCTCACCCGCGCGGAGCATCAGTTCATACAGGGTAATCCCGAGGCTGTCTGCAGCCTCTTTTTCGGCGCGCCGGAGGTCATCCGCATGCCAGATGGAATGTGGTATACTTGCGGGGTTTTTCTTCACCGTATGGTCCGTCATGTCACAGCCCCTCGTTCTCAATGAATTAGCGCAAAAAATCAAACAGTGGGGTGCTGAGCTTGGCTTCCAGAAGGTAGGCATTACCGATACCGACCTCTCCGCCAGCGAGCCCAAACTGCAGGCCTGGCTGGACAAACAATACCACGGCGAAATGGAGTGGATGGCACGTCATGGCATGATGCGCGCCCGTCCACACGAGCTTTTGCCGGGCACATTACGCGTCATCAGCGTGCGCATGAACTACCTGCCCGCCAACGCGGCCTTTGCGCGCACGCTCAAAGACCCCTCGCTGGGTTACGTTAGCCGGTACGCCCTCGGTCGTGATTACCATAAGCTTCTGCGTAACCGTTTAAAAAAACTCGGGGAAACTATTCAGCAGCACTGTGTTTCGCTGAATTTTAGACCCTTTGTCGATTCCGCGCCTATTCTTGAGCGTCCGATCGCCGAAAAAGCCGGGCTTGGCTGGACAGGTAAGCACTCACTTATTCTTAGCCGCGACGCCGGATCGTTCTTCTTCCTCGGTGAACTGCTGATTGATTTACCGCTGCCGGTAGACGGCCCGGTAGATGAAGGCTGTGGCCGCTGCGTGGCCTGTATGACCATCTGCCCCACCGGCGCCATCGTTGAGCCTTACACCGTTGATGCGCGCCGCTGTATCTCCTACCTCACGATCGAACTGGAAGGCGCCATTCCGGAGGAGTTCCGACCGCTTATCGGCAACCGCATCTACGGCTGCGACGATTGCCAGCTCATCTGCCCGTGGAACCGCTATTCACAGCTCACCGACGAAGAGGATTTCAGCCCGCGCAAGGCGCTCCATGCCCCGCCGCTCGCTGAACTGTTCGCCTGGACCGAAGCCTGGTTCCTGAAAGTGACGGAGGGTTCGGCCATCCGCCGTATCGGCCATCTGCGCTGGCTGCGAAATGTGGCCGTCGCGCTGGGGAATGCCCCGTGGGATGAAGCGAATATTCGGGCGCTTGAAAGCCGTAGAGGTGAGCACCCACTTCTTGATGAACACATAGAATGGGCGATTGCGCAGCAAGTTGAGAAACGTAATGCCTGTGTGGTCGAGGTGCAGCTACCGAAGAAACAGCGTCTGGTGAGGGTGATTGAAAAAGGGCTTCCGCGGGATGCCTGAACTATTCACAGCCTGTGAATAAAATTACAAACTCAAGCGCCATCAGGGCTGGAGAAGAGTTCAAGTGATCTCAATAACATTTTGAAATCAAATTTTATTAAGTAAATACAGTATCTTATGAAGATATTATTCACCCTACTAAGTTTTAACCCTGTTTCGGTTAAGCGCAGTTTCTGTGGATAACTCTGTTCACAAGAGTATTTCAGAGAAAACAGAAAACGTCCCCAGCGATTCTTTTCGCTGTGGATATTTTAGAGATGAAGAAGAATTTGGAGCGGGAAACGAGACTCGAACTCGCGACCCCGACCTTGGCAAGGTCGTGCTCTACCAACTGAGCTATTCCCGCTTGGGTGGTCCGTGCTGTGGAAGCACTTTCAAATTTTGGAGCGGGAAACGAGACTCGAACTCGCGACCCCGACCTTGGCAAGGTCGTGCTCTACCAACTGAGCTATTCCCGCTTGGGCAGTCTGTGCTGTGAAAGCACTTTCAAATTTTGGAGCGGGAAACGAGACTCGAACTCGCGACCCCGACCTTGGCAAGGTCGTGCTCTACCAACTGAGCTATTCCCGCAAATCTGCACTGCTTTTGTTGCTGTCGTAACGTGTAATTCTCTGTCGTTACGGGAGGCGCATTATACGAGAAATCCTTTTAGCTGCAACCCCCCTTAAAGCGATTTTTTCGAAATTCAGTTCAAATGCTTATTTAATCGGCAAGCTGCACAATTTAACGACAAAAACCCGGCCACGCAAGGCGCCGGATCTCAAAATCACAGCTTAATAAAGTTTTCGCGGTAGTAAGAAAGCTCCGCCACGGACTCTCGGATATCGTCCATCGCCTGGTGCGTCCCCTGCTTTTTAAAGCCGTCGAGGATTTCAGGCTTCCAGCGACGCGCCAGCTCTTTCAGCGTGCTGACATCCAGATAGCGGTAGTGGAAGTAAGACTCCAGCTCCGGCATGTACTTAAACAGGAAACGACGATCCTGGCCGATGCTATTCCCACAAATAGGTGATTTGCCCGCCGGAACCCACTGTTTCAGGAACTCAAGCGTCGCCAGCTCCGCCTTACGGTCACCCATGGTGCTCGCCTTCACGCGCTCCACCAGGCCACTGCCGGTGTGGGTACGCACGTTCCACTCGTCCATCAACGCCAGCTGGTCATCAGACTGATGCACCGCAATCGTAGGCCCTTCCGCCAGGATATTCAGGTTGGCGTCCGTCACCAGGGTCGCAATTTCAATAATGCGATCGCGCTCGGGATCCAGCCCGGTCATTTCGAGATCGATCCAAATCAGGTTGTTTTCATCCGCGCTCATGTTATTTTCCACCCTTCTCGCATAACCGGCAGTAGCAGGTTAACTAGTATTAATTAGAGTGTATCATAGAGGTTTTGCCCCCTACGGGCGACCAGGAGCCAGTGCGATTGAGTAAAAATAAACTCTCCAAAGGGCAGCAGCGCCGCGTGAATGCCAATCACCAGCGCCGTCTTAAAACCACTGCGGAGAAGGTCGATTACGACGACAACCTGTTTGGCGACCCAACGGAAGGCGTAGTCATCAGCCGTTTCGGTATGCACGCTGACGTGGAATCCGCCGATGGTGCCATTCACCGCTGCAACATCCGCCGGACCATTCGTTCTCTGGTGACCGGCGACCGCGTCGTCTGGCGACCGGGTAAAGAGGCGGCGGAAGGCGTAACGGTAAAAGGTATTGTTGAAGCGGTCCATGAGCGTACGTCCGTGTTAACCCGTCCCGATTTCTACGACGGGGTCAAACCGATTGCTGCCAACATTAACCAGATTGTTATCGTATCGGCGATTTTGCCCGAACTGTCGCTCAATATTATCGACCGATACCTCGTCGCCTGCGAAACGCTGCAGGTTGAACCGATCATCGTGCTGAACAAAATCGATCTGCTGGACGAAGACGGGATGGCTTTCGTCAATGAGCAGATGGATATCTATCGCAAAATTGGCTATCGCGTCCTGATGGTCTCCAGCTACACCAAAGATGGCCTGAAACCGCTTGAAGAGGCACTGACCGACCGCATCAGCATCTTTGCGGGCCAGTCCGGCGTGGGTAAATCGAGCCTGCTGAACAACCTGCTTGGCCTGCAACAAGAGATCCTCACCAACGATGTGTCTGACGTCTCGGGCCTCGGCCAGCACACCACCACCGCGTCACGCCTGTATCACTTCCCGCACGGCGGCGACGTGATCGACTCCCCGGGCGTGCGAGAGTTCGGTTTATGGCACCTGGAGCCGGAACAAATCTTTAACGGATTTGTCGAATTCCATGATTATTTAGGCGCTTGCAAGTACCGCGACTGTAAACACGATAACGACCCAGGCTGCGCTATCCGTGAAGCGGTTGAGAAAGGCGAAATCGCGGAGACCCGCTTCGAGAATTATCACCGCATTCTTGAGAGCATGGATCAGGTAAAAACGCGTAAAAACTTTTCTGATTCTGATAACTGACAACTAAGCTAAGCATCGCTAAAATCGTCCCCTTTTTTCAGGTTCCGGCGGCTTAACGCCGGATCAGGAACGACAAAACAATGGCCTGGAGGCTACCTTGTTAAACGCATTTAAACTTTCGCTTCAATACATTCTGCCAAAACTGTGGCTCACTCGCCTGGCGGGCTGGGGCGCGAGCAAACGCGCAGGCTGGCTGACCAAACTGGTCATCGACCTTTTCGTAAAATATTACAAGGTCGACATGAAAGAGGCGCAGAAGCCGGATACCGCCAGCTACCGCACCTTCAACGAATTCTTCGTGCGCCCGCTGCGTGACGACGTGCGCCCGGTGAACACCGACCCTAACGTCCTGGTGATGCCGGCAGACGGCGTGATCAGCCAGTTGGGTAACATCGAAGACGACAAAATTCTGCAGGCGAAGGGCCATAACTACAGCCTGGAAGCGCTGCTGGCGGGTAACTACCTGATGGCGGATCTGTTCCGCAACGGTACCTTTGCCACCACCTATCTGTCACCGCGCGACTACCACCGCGTGCACATGCCGTGTAACGGCATCCTGCGTGAAATGATTTACGTCCCGGGCGATCTGTTCTCCGTGAACCACCTGACCGCGCAGAACGTGCCAAACCTGTTTGCCCGTAACGAGCGCGTCATCTGCCTGTTCGATACTGAATTTGGCCCTATGGCCCAGATTCTGGTCGGTGCGACCATCGTTGGCAGCATCGAAACCGTCTGGGCAGGCACCATCACCCCGCCGCGCGAAGGCGTGATCAAACGCTGGACCTGGCCTGCCGGTGAAGCGGAAGGTTCCGTGGCCCTGCTCAAAGGTCAGGAGATGGGCCGCTTTAAGCTGGGCTCCACCGTGATCAACCTGTTTGCGCCGGGCAAAGTGAAGCTGGCTGAACAGCTTGAAAGCCTGTCGGTGACAAAGCTGGGCCAGCCGCTGGCGGTCTCTACTGAAACCTTCGTGACGCCAGAAGCAGAACCGGCTCCGCTGTCACAGGAAGAGATCCAGGCCGAGCACGACGCCAGCCCGCTGGTTGACGACAAAAAAGACGAAGGCTAACAACAGAAGGATCGCTGACGTGCGCCCGATTATCGTTCTACTGATGGCCTGGTGCCTCAGCATGGGGGCGTACGCAGCGACAGCCCCCGACGCCAAACAGATAACCCAGGAACTGGAGCAGGCAAAAGCGGCCAAACCCGCTCAGCCAGAGACCGTCGAGTCGCTCCAGTCCGCACTGAACGCGCTTGAGGAGCGGAAAGGCTCGCTTGAGCGCGCTCAGCAGTATCAGCAGGTTATCGACAACTTCCCCAAACTCTCGCAGACGCTGCGCGCGCAGCTCAATAACTTGCGCGACGAACCGCGCGATGTGCCGGCAGGCATGACCTCCGACGCGCTGAACCAGGAGATCCTGCAGGTCAGCAGCCAGCTTCTGGAAAAGAGCCGCCTTGCTCAGCAGGAGCAGGAGCGAGCGCGCGAAATTGCCGACTCCCTCAGCCAGCTTCCGCAGCAGCAAACCGACGCCCGCCGCCAGCTTAATGAAGTTGAGCGCCGCGTGGGGACACAAAACGGCAACACGCCACAGGCGCAGGCCCAAAATCTGGGCCTGCAGGCAGAATCAGCTCGCCTGAAGGCCCTTGTCGATGAGCTCGAGCTGGCGCAGCTTTCCGCCAATAACCGCCAGGAGCTGTCGCGGATGCGCTCAGAACTCGCTCAAAAGCAGAGCGAGCAGTTGGACGCCTATCTTCAGGCCTTGCGCAACCAGCTCAATAGCCAGCGCCAGCGTGAAGCGGAGCGCGCGCTGGAAAGTACCGAGCTGCTGGCAGAAAATAGCGATAACCTGCCTGCCGGCATCGTCGAGCAGTTTAAGGTCAACCGTGAGCTTTCGGCCGCGCTGAATCAACAGGCGCAGCGTATGGATCTGGTGGCCTCGCAGCAGCGTCAGGCCACTAATCAAACCCTTCAGGTTCGCCAGGCGCTCAACACCCTGCGCGAACAGTCCCAGTGGCTCGGATCGTCAAACCTGCTGGGCGAAGCGCTACGCGCCCAGGTCGCGCGCCTGCCGGAGATGCCGAAGCCGCAGCAGCTGGATACCGAAATGGCCCAGCTGCGCGTTCAGCGACTGCATTTTGAAGATCTTCTCAATAAGCAGCCGCAAATCCGCCAGATCCGTCAGGCTGACGGACAGCCTCTGACCGGCGAGCAAAGCCGCATTCTGGAAGCCCAGCTGCGTACCCAGCGTGAACTGCTGAACTCTCTGCTCCAGGGCGGGGATACGCTGATTCTTGAGCTGACCAAGCTAAAAGTGTCCAACAGCCAGCTGGAAGATGCGTTGAAAGAGGTGAACGAGGCGACGCACCGTTATCTCTTCTGGACGTCCGACGTGCGTCCGATGACCTTCTCGTGGCCAATTGAGATTGTCCAGGATCTGCGCCGTCTGATTTCGCTGGATACCTTCAGCCAGCTGGGACAGGCCAGCGTGATGATGCTCACCAGCAAAGAGACCATTTTCCCGCTGCTGGGGGCGTTAATTCTGGTGGGCTTCAGCATTTACTCGCGCAGACATTTCACCCGCTTCCTCGAGCGTTCCAGTTCCCGGGTGGGGAAGGTTACCCAGGATCACTTCTGGCTGACGTTGCGCACCGTATTCTGGTCGATTCTCGTCGCCTCCCCGCTGCCGGTGCTGTGGATGACGCTGGGCTATGGCCTGCGGGAAGCCTGGCCCTATCCGCTCGCGGTAGCGATTGGCGATGGCGTCACCGCCACGGTACCGCTGCTGTGGGTGGTAATGATTTGCGCCACCTTTGCGCGACCCAATGGCCTGTTCATCGCCCACTTTGGCTGGCCGCGTAATCGCGTGGCGCGCGCCATGCGTTACTATCTGATGAGCATCGGGCTGATTGTGCCGCTGATTATGGCGCTGATCATGTTCGATAATCTCAACGACCGGGAGTTTTCAGGCTCGCTGGGCCGCCTCTGCTTTATGCTGATATGCGGAGCGCTGGCCATCGTCACGCTCAGCCTGAAGCGCGCGGGTATTCCGCTCTATCTGGATAAAACCGGCAGCGGCGACAATATGTTCAACCGGCTGCTCTGGAACCTGCTGCTCAGCGCACCGTTGATTGCGATGCTGGCAGCCGCGGTGGGTTACCTGGCGACGTCGCAGGCGCTGTTGGCACGTCTCGAAACCTCGGTGGCCATCTGGTTCCTGCTGCTGGTGGTGTATCACGTGATCCGCCGCTGGATGCTGATCCAGCGCCGCCGTCTGGCGTTTGACCGTGCCAAGCATCGCCGGGCGGAGATCCTCGCCCAGCGCGCGCGGGGTGAGGAAGAGCCAAACCACGTTAACAGTACGGAAGGTACGACGGAGGCGGATGAGGTCGAACTGGATCTGGATGCCATCAGTACCCAGTCCCTGCGTCTGGTTCGCTCCATCCTGATGCTGATTGCCCTCCTCTCGGTCATCTTCCTGTGGTCGGAGATCCACTCCGCGTTTGGCTTCCTGGAGAACATCTCGCTGTGGGACGTGACGTCCACGGTGCAGGGTGTTGAAAGCCTGGAGCCGATCACCTTAGGGGCGGTGCTGATTGCCATTCTGGTGCTGATCATCACCACCCAACTGGTGCGTAACTTCCCGGCGCTGCTGGAGCTGGCGCTGCTGCAGCATCTGGATTTAACGCCGGGTACGGGCTATGCAATCACGACCATTACCAAGTATCTGATCATGCTGTTTGGCGGTCTGGTTGGCTTCTCGATGATCGGCATTGAGTGGTCGAAGCTCCAGTGGCTCGTCGCAGCGCTCGGCGTTGGGTTAGGTTTTGGTTTACAGGAGATCTTCGCCAACTTCATCTCGGGCCTGATCATTCTGTTCGAAAAACCGATCCGTATTGGCGATACCGTCACGATCCGCGATCTGACCGGCAGCATCACGAAGATCAACACCCGTGCGACGACGATCAGCGACTGGGATCGGAAAGAGATCATCGTGCCAAACAAGGCGTTTATTACCGAGCAGTTCATCAACTGGTCGCTCTCAGACTCCGTTACCCGTGTGGTGCTGACGGTACCGGCACCGTCGGACGCGAACAGCGAAGAGGTCACCCAGATCCTCTACACTGCCGCGGAGCGCTGCTCGCTGGTCATCGACAACCCGGCGCCGGAAGTCTTCCTTGTGGATTTACAGCAGGGGATTCAGATTTTCGAGCTGCGTATCTACGCCGCCGAAATGGGCCACCGTATGCCGCTGCGCCATGAGATCCACCAGCTGATTCTGGCGGGCTTCCGCGAACACGGTATTGATATGCCGTTCCCACCGTTCCAGATGCGTCTGGAAAGCCTGGACGGGCGTAAAACGGGAAGAACGCTGACGTCAGCGGCGCGTACGCGCCCGGCGGGCAGCTTATAACGCATCTCCCCTCCCTTTCGGGAGGGGAATATTCCCGCTACGCCACTTCTGCGATGTACGCCGTCACGCGTCGACGGTAATT
Source organism: Enterobacter cloacae complex sp. IR53041 (assembly GCF_049238285.1). Classification (NCBI taxonomy): domain Bacteria; kingdom Pseudomonadati; phylum Pseudomonadota; class Gammaproteobacteria; order Enterobacterales; family Enterobacteriaceae; genus Enterobacter; species Enterobacter cloacae complex sp. IR53041. The sequence goes on from NZ_JBMKHB010000009.1 coordinate 134,499, forward strand.
CTCATAAATCCCCATCGCTAACAGCGAGAAGAAGATGGGACCGCCCACCATCCACAGCGCGCTGTTCCAGTCGTTCGCCTCAATTACCGGCTGAATAATGGTAAAGATGTTGGCAAACGCCACCACCAGCACCACCACCGTGGTCGCCAGCAGCGTTGCCGCGCGGGTTTTAAAAATCACAAACGGACGTTCAAGCTCCTGCTTCGCCTTAAAGAACGGGAACGCCAGGGTCAGGAACAGGTACGGCAGGGTCATCGACACGTTCGCCATCAGGGTCAGCTTGTTATAGAACGCCGATGCGGTATCACCGCCAAATGAGACCAGCAGAATAAACACGCACACCAGCAGACACTGCATCCACATGGCGTTGGCAGGCATGCCTGCGGTATTGAGCTGGGTCATGCGTCCCGGCCACAGCGCTTTTGGCGTACCCTGGATGATCGCTTTCAGCGGCGAGTAGATCAGCGTGAAGAATGCGCCGGTATAGGCAAGGAACATCGACAGGCCGGTAATGCGCGCAAACCAGATCCCCATGGTGGCCGATGCTTCCGGCGTCAGGTGCATGGCGTTACCCAGCGTCATCCCCAGGCTTTTCATCAGCACGTAGGTAATGTTCCCGAGGTTGGTGGTGTTGTTACTCAATACCTGCTGCCAGTTGGTGCTGACGCCCCAGAGGAAAATCGCCAGTGAATAGCCGATGGAAATCACGATAGCGGCAAAAATAATCCCTTTGGCAAAGTTCTTTTCCGGGTTCTCGGTCTTGTCGACCAGCCCGCCCACCGCTTCAATACCGCCGTAGGCGAAGATGGCAAACACCACGAAGGAGAGCATGGCCAGCCCGGACTGGTAACCTGGATTAGGCGAGGAAACGAAGTTCACCTCCTGCGCAAAATGACCACCGTTCAGGCACAGAATGGCAATACTCACCAACAGCAGCACCAGGTTCAGGCACATCACGGAAATACCGCCAACGGCAGTGATACGGGCAATTTTGTTGATGCCTTTTGACGCCACCAGCGTGACCACCACCATCCAGCATACCGCCAGGATACCGACGACCTGCGTGGAGCTCAGCCCCGCCAGAGACCAGACCTGCGTTTTATCGGCACCGAAAAGAAACGTGGAGAATGGCACCCAGACTTTGGCCGCCGTGCTGACCATCCAGACGACATAAGAGGAGAACCACATAAACGTGCCGATAAAGGCATAACGCGGGCCGACGCTGTTGTTCATCCAGGAGTAGATCCCGCCCTCTTCTTTCCGGTAAGCCGAGCCCATCTCCGCCATCATCAGCGCAAACGGGATAAAGAAGAACAGAGCCGAAACGATATAAAACGGCGTCGCGCTGTAACCCATCAGATAGAACGCTGATGGGCTGTTGGCAAAGCCAAAGACTGAGGTAAATATCATCAGGATGAGCCCGGTGAGGGTCATCTTTTTGAGTGACTGGGACATAGAACCATCCGAAAAGGAATTAAACTGCGCGGATGGTAGCAGATGACCAGACTAATATTGTGGCTATAAGGGGCAAATTAAGAAAAAGACCCGTATATTGATAATATGACAGTTTTTAATGTGGCAGGGCCAAATGACCGAGTAGGCCGGGTAAGCGACAGCGCCACCCGGCAATTCTTTAAGCGCGATCGACCGTAAAGGCAATCACATCGCCAAGCTGCTCTGCGCCCAGGGCCAGCATGACCAGACGGTCTACGCCCAGCGCCACGCCGGAGCAATCTGGCAGGCCTGCTTTTAATGCTTCAAGCAGATTAACATCAATAGGCTGCTGCGGCAGGCCGCGCGCGGCGCGCTTGCGGTTATCCTGCTCGAAACGTTGCGCCTGCTCGCGCGCGTCGGTCAATTCGTGGAAGCCGTTCGCCAGCTCAATACCTTTGTAATAGACCTCAAAACGCTCTGCCACACGGTGGTCTTCGGTACTGATCTGCGCCAGTGACGCCTGGCTTGCCGGGAAGTGATAGACAAACGTCGGACGGTCTTTGCCAATCTGCGGTTCCACGCCGAAGGTGAACAGCAGCTGCAGCAGCGTGTCGCGGTCCTCTTCGGTATCTGCCACGTTGCTCAGATCCAGTTTTGCCGCCACTTCGCGCAGCAGGGTTTTGTCCGCCGACAGCGGATCGATTTCCAGATGGCGCTGGAAGGCCTGCTGATAAGAGAGCGTTTCCGCTTCTGAGCAATCCAGAACCTGCTGAAGCAGATCGTCCACCTCATTCATCAGGCGGTACATATCATAATGCGGGCGGTACCACTCCAGCATGGTGAATTCCGGGTTGTGGTGACGACCCATCTCTTCGTTGCGGAAGCTACGGCACAGCTGATAGACCGGACCACATCCCGCCGCCAGCAGGCGTTTCATGTGGTATTCCGGGCTGGTCATCAGATACAAATTCATGCCCTGAGAGTGGCCGGGGCCAACAAAACGGGTTTCAAACGGGACCAGATGAATATCCGTTACCGTTGCCTGACTCATGCACGGGGTTTCCACCTCCAGGACGCCGCGGTCGGCAAAGAAACGGCGAATCTCCGTCATAATTGCAGCGCGTTTTAACAGATTAGGGATGGATGCGCTCGGCTCCCAGGTGGCCGTTTCGCTCATGAGTTGTTCTCCGATTTCAGACAAGGGCACGAAGTCTACTCGTTAGCAGGGACAGAGACAAATTTTGCGCAGTAAAAAAGCGCATTTCATTTAGGTGAACAATTGCGTGATGCAATTCATCAATCTCAATGATAAATCGCCGGACAGAACAGCAAAAAAATCGAACACGTCAAATTTCCCTGACATCTACACGGTTATACTGTTTTACCCATAAAGGAGCAGTGGAAACGCTTTCGCAATCGTCCTTTTGGACGGGTGAACTACCTTTAGTTTGTCGCGTTGCGAAATAACAAAAATCTGGAGGAATGTCGTGCAAACTTTTCAGGCCGATCTTGCCGTAATAGGCGCTGGCGGGGCTGGATTACGTGCTGCGATTGCTGCAGCGCAAGCTAATCCCAACGCTAAAATCGCATTGATTTCAAAAGTCTATCCAATGCGCAGCCACACGGTGGCCGCAGAAGGAGGATCCGCCGCCGTTGCGCAGGATCATGACAGCTTTGAATACCATTTCCACGACACGGTTGCAGGGGGCGACTGGCTTTGCGAACAGGATGTCGTTGACTACTTTGTGCACCATTGTCCAACGGAGATGACCCAGCTTGAACAGTGGGGATGTCCGTGGAGTCGTCGTCCGGACGGCAGCGTCAACGTTCGTCGCTTCGGCGGCATGAAGATCGAACGTACCTGGTTCGCCGCCGATAAGACCGGCTTCCACATGCTGCACACCCTGTTCCAGACCTCCCTTCAGTTCCCACAAATCCAGCGCTTTGATGAGCATTTCGTCCTCGACATTCTGGTGGATGATGGGCACGCGCGCGGCCTGGTGGCGATGAACATGATGGAAGGCACGCTCGTCCAGATCCGCGCCAATGCGGTGGTGATGGCGACGGGCGGTGCGGGCCGCGTTTATCGTTATAACACCAACGGCGGCATCGTTACCGGCGACGGTATGGGTATGGCGCTCAGCCACGGCGTGCCGCTGCGCGATATGGAGTTCGTGCAGTATCACCCAACCGGTCTGCCGGGCTCCGGCATTCTGATGACGGAAGGCTGCCGCGGTGAAGGCGGTATCCTGGTCAACAAAAACGGCTACCGCTACCTGCAGGATTACGGCATGGGCCCGGAAACCCCGCTCGGCGAGCCAAAGAACAAGTACATGGAACTCGGCCCGCGCGACAAAGTCTCTCAGGCTTTCTGGCACGAGTGGCGCAAAGGCAACACCATCTCCACACCGCGTGGCGACGTGGTTCACCTCGACCTGCGTCACCTGGGCGAGAAAAAGCTGCTGGAACGTCTGCCGTTCATCTGCGAGCTGGCGAAAGCCTACGTCGGCGTCGATCCGGTGAAAGAGCCGATTCCGGTCCGCCCAACGGCGCACTACACCATGGGCGGGATCGAAACCGACCAGCAGTGTGAAACCCGTATTAAGGGTCTGTTCGCCGTCGGTGAATGTTCCTCCGTGGGCCTGCACGGTGCCAACCGCCTCGGCTCAAACTCGCTGGCCGAGCTGGTGGTCTTTGGCCGCATGGCGGGCGAGCGCGCGATGGAACGCGCGGCAACCGCAGGCGAAGCTAACGGTGCCGCGCTGGATGCGCAGGTCGCAGACGTTGAAAAACGCCTGAAAGACCTGGTGAACCAGGAAGGTAACGAGAACTGGTCTAAGATCCGCGACGAGATGGGCCTGTCGATGGAAGAAGGTTGCGGTATCTACCGTACCCCTGAGCTGATGCAAAAAACCGTCGATAAGCTGGCGGAACTGCAGGAGCGCTTCAAGCGCGTGCGCATCACCGACACCTCCAGCGTATTCAACACCGACCTGCTCTACACCATCGAGCTGGGCCACGGTCTGAACGTCGCAGAATGTATGGCGCACTCTGCGCTGGCGCGTAAAGAGTCGCGTGGGGCGCATCAGCGTCTTGATGAAGGCTGTACCGAACGTGACGACGTCAACTTCCTGAAACACACTCTCGCCTGGCGCGATGCGGATGGCACCACACGTCTGGACTACAGCGACGTGAAAATCACCACGCTGCCGCCGGCTAAACGCGTGTACGGTGCAGAAGCAGAAGCCGCCGAGAAGAAGGAGAAGGCGAATGGCTGAGATGCAAAAACTGAAAGTTGAAGTGGTGCGCTACAACCCGGAAGTGGATGCCGCACCGCACAGCGCTTTCTATGAAGTTCCTTACGACGAGCAAACCTCCCTGCTGGACGCGCTCGGGTACATCAAAGACAACCTGGCACCAGACCTGAGCTACCGCTGGTCCTGCCGCATGGCGATCTGCGGCTCCTGTGGCATGATGGTCAACAAGGTGCCGAAGCTGGCCTGTAAGACCTTCCTGCGTGACTACACCAAAGGCATCAAGGTCGAAGCCCTGGGCAACTTCCCTATCGAGCGCGATCTGGTGGTCGATATGACCCACTTTATCGAAAGCCTGGAAGCCATTAAGCCTTACATTATTGGCAACCCGCGCACGCCGGATCAGGGGCCAAACACCCAGACCCCGGCTCAGATGGCGAAATACCATCAGTTCTCAGGCTGCATTAACTGCGGTCTTTGCTACGCCGCCTGTCCGCAGTTTGGCCTGAACCCCGAGTTCATCGGCCCGGCCGCCATTACCCTGGCGCACCGCTATAACGAAGACAGCCGCGACCACGGTAAAAAAGAACGTATGGCGCAGCTTAACAGCCAGAACGGCGTCTGGACCTGTACCTTTGTGGGTTATTGCTCCGAAGTCTGTCCGAAGCACGTCGACCCGGCCGCCGCCATTCAGCAGGGTAAAGTGGAAAGCTCGAAAGACTTTCTTATCGCTACCCTAAAACCACGCTAAGGAGTGCATGATGACGACTAAACGCAAAGCCTATGTGCGGCCTGTGCCGTCCACCTGGTGGAAAAACCTGCCGTTTTATCGCTTCTACATGCTGCGTGAAGGCACGGCGGTACCGGCGGTCTGGTTCAGCCTTGAGCTGATGTACGGCGTTTTTGCCCTCAAGCATGGCCCGGAAACCTGGGCCAGCTTTGTCGGTTTCCTGCAAAACCCGATCATTGTCATTCTGAACCTGATCGTGCTTGCAGCCGCGCTGCTGCATACCAAAACCTGGTTTGAACTGGCACCAAAAGCGGCGAACATCATCGTAAAAGGCGAGAAAATGGGGCCAGAGCCGATGATTAAGGGGCTCTGGGCGGTGACGATTCTGGTCACTGTGGTCATTCTCTTTGTCGCACTGTTCTGGTAAGGAGACTACTGTGATCAATCCAAATCCAAAACGTTCTGACGAGCCGGTCTTCTGGGGCCTCTTTGGCGCAGGCGGCATGTGGAGTGCCATCATTGCCCCCGTCATCATTCTGCTGGTGGGCATTATGCTGCCGCTGGGGCTGTTCCCGGGCGATGCGCTGAGCTACGAACGCGTACTGGCGTTCACGAGCAGCTTTATCGGCCGCGTGTTCATCTTCCTGATGATCGTCCTGCCGCTGTGGTGTGGCCTGCACCGTATTCACCATGCGATGCATGACCTGAAAATCCATGTACCGAGCGGGAAATGGGTATTCTACGGTCTGGCGACCATCCTGACCGTGGTCACGCTGATTGCCGTGATCACTATCTGACGCCTCTGGCCCGCCATCCGGCGGGCCTTTTATTTCTGCATCTTCCCCACCAGCCACTGGGCAAACTCGCGCATTGCGGGCGTTTCTGCGCGTGACTGCAGCCTCGTGAGCCAGTAGCTGCCAAGGTCAATCTGCGTCGCGAAGGGTTGCACAATGCGCTCACTGTTCAGCAGATGGGTGAACATATCGACAGGGGCAATCGCGATGCCCGTACCTGCCTGCGCGGCTTCCAGCATGGTCACGGACGAATCAAATACCATTACCCGGTGCGTCGGTGAAGGCGGGTTTTCTCCCGCGGCCTGCATCCAGGCGGTCCACTCGTCGCGCCGGTAAGAACGCAGCAGGGTAAACTTCAGGATATCGGCAGGGGTGTGCAACGCGGCTGAAATGTCAGGCGTGCAAAGCGGTGCAAGCGGTGCAGGGCAAAGAAACGTCGCTTCCGTGCCGTGCCACGCCCCGCCGCCATAACGAATGGCGTAATCAAGCCCCTCGGCTGCCGGATCGACGCGATTGTTATGCGTCGACAGCTGAAGATCGATATGCGGATAGCAGCGACGAAAGTCAGCGAGCTGCGAGAATAACACCCCGGTAGCAAAGGTACCCACCACGCCAATTTTTAGCTTCTCCTGGGCGCGCTGGCTGGCAAAGCGATCCAGCATTCCGGCAATTCGGTCGAACGAGTCATTCAGCACCGGCAGCAAATTCTCGCCTTCCGTGGTCAACATCAGCCCACGCGAAACGCGGACGAACAGCTGGCAATTAAGGTGCTGCTCCAGCGCCTTTACGTGCTGGCTAATCGCGGAATGGGTGACATTCAGCTCGATAGCGGCATGCGTAAAACTGAGGTGCCTTGCGGCCGCTTCGAAGGCGCGAAGCGAATTAAGCGGAAGATAGCTGCGGGTCATGGTCCCATCCGTTAGAAAAATTAACAGCTAATGCTAAATTTAACCGTTTGTCAGCCACAGTCAAATCCAACAGACTACAGCGGTCTGACGGGCCCGGACACTCCCTTGAACTGCTATTACGGAAGATAACCGATGATGACAAAATCCCTAAGCTGTGCCCTGCTGCTCAGCGTCGCCAGCGCTGCATTCGCCGCACCGATGTCCGAAAAACAGCTGGCTGAGGTGGTGGAACGTACCGTTACGCCGCTGATGAACGCGCAGGCCATTCCGGGTATGGCGGTGGCGGTAATTTATCAGGGTCAGCCACACTACTTTACCTTCGGTAAAGCCGATGTTGCGGCGAACAAACCCGTCACCCCGCAAACCCTGTTTGAGCTGGGCTCTATAAGTAAAACCTTCACCGGCGTACTGGGCGGCGATGCCATTGCCCGGGGTGAAATAGCGCTGGGCGATCCGGTAGCAAAATACTGGCCTGAGCTCACGGGCAAGCAGTGGCAGGGCATTCGCATGCTGGATCTGGCAACCTATACCGCAGGCGGTCTGCCGTTACAGGTGCCGGATGAGGTCACGGATACCGCCTCTCTGCTGCGCTTTTATCAAAACTGGCAGCCGCAGTGGAAGCCGGGCACCACGCGTCTTTACGCTAACGCCAGCATCGGTCTTTTTGGTGCGCTGGCGGTCAAACCTTCCGGCATGAGCTATGAGCAGGCCATGACGACGCGGGTCTTTAAACCCCTCAAGCTGGACCATACCTGGATTAACGTCCCGAAAGCGGAAGAGGCGCATTACGCCTGGGGATACCGTGAGGGTAAAGCGGTCCACGTTTCGCCAGGGATGCTGGACGCGGAAGCCTATGGCGTAAAAACTAACGTGAAGGATATGGCGAGCTGGCTGATAGCCAACATGAAGCCGGATTCTCTTCACGCTCCCTCACTCAAGCAAGGCATTGCTCTGGCGCAGTCTCGCTACTGGCGCGTGGGTGCTATGTATCAGGGGTTAGGCTGGGAGATGCTCAACTGGCCGGTCGATGCCAAAACCGTCGTCGGAGGCAGTGATAACAAGGTGGCGCTGGCACCATTGCCCGTGGCAGAAGTGAATCCACCCGCGCCGCCGGTCAAAGCCTCCTGGGTCCATAAAACAGGCTCGACGGGCGGGTTTGGCAGCTACGTGGCATTTATTCCTGAAAAGCAGCTCGGCATTGTGATGCTGGCGAATAAAAGCTATCCGAACCCGGCACGCGTTGAGGCGGCATACCGTATCCTCGACGCGCTGCAGTAAAACATTGCCGGGTGGCGGCTTCGCCTTACCCGGCCTACAAAACCACGATGTGCGGCGAAATTCGCCGCACAGTCTTCCGCATTTTTCCTGCTGTCATCTACACTTAACAAAAAACAGTAAGGAAACTCCTATGCGCATTCTGCCTGTTATCGCCGCGGTGACAGCCGCGTTTTTAATGGTTGCCTGCAGTTCCCCTACCCCGCCTCCTGGCGTCACCGTCGTCACGCCTTTTGATGCACAACGCTTCCTTGGAACATGGTATGAAATCGCGCGCCTCGACCATCGGTTTGAGCAGGGTTTAGAGAAGGTCACGGCGAATTACAGTCCGATGGATGATGGCGGTATTCAGGTGATCAACCGGGGCTATAATCCCGATCGGGAGATATGGCAGCAGTCGGTGGGAAAAGCGTACTTCACTGGCGACCCGCGACGGGCCGCGCTTAAGGTCTCTTTCTTTGGTCCGTTTTATGGCGGTTATAACGTGATAGCGCTCGACAAAGCGTATCGCCATGCGCTGGTCTGTGGGCCGGATCGCGACTACCTGTGGATACTCTCCCGCACGCCAACGATTTCACCCGAAATGAAGCAGCAGATGCTGGACGTCGCGACCCGGCAAGGGTTTGATGTATCAAAACTTATCTGGGTAAAACAGCCCCATTAGTGGGTGCTGAGCTTAAGCCCAACGATCCCGGCCACAATCAGAGCGAGGCTGGCGATACGCGCCAGACTCGCTGACTCGCCGAGTAGCAAAATGCCTGTGATGGCGGCCCCCACTGCGCCAATACCCGTCCAGACGGCATAAGCCGTTCCCACAGGCAAAGAGCGCATCGCCCAGGATAGCAGAACAATACTGACTATCATGGCGGTAACGGTAATGACGCTGGGCGTCAGGCGGGTAAATCCGTGGGTGTACTTGAGACCAATCGCCCATACCACTTCGAGCAGGCCAGCAATAAAAAGAATGATCCAGGACATGTCAGGCTCCTTAACTTAATGCAAGTTGGGGCCGTCCCCGGTGAAAGAAACGCTTACGGGTCGTCCCGTAAGGCAGAGATTACGCCACCTATTGTGGTTAGCGTGCTATTTTTTTTCAATCCTTTTTTGCTGAACACGTTAAGGCAAGAAATAGCCGCAGTATGGCGCGGAGTTCCGGCTTTTAGCACTCATCCGACTTCTCTATGATGATGTGCTTTCTGATGGCAGGAAGCCAAACCACTAGCCGACTGCGAATAAAATATGTTCAAAATTCTTTTGATTGACCGTTGTCACTTCACCCGCGCGGGGTTTGAAGCATGGCTCAATCATTCCGGTTTGTTCCCGGGACACTACGTTGTGACCGGGCTGAATAATCTGTTTCTTGCCAGAGAACACATTCTGCAATGGAAACCGACGCTGGTTATCGCTGACCTGTACGGCTTCAGGCAGGATATTCACCATTTTCAGCAGCTCTCTTCCCTGCTTAACGCCAGTGAACGATTACCGTTTATTTTGCTGCAGTCGGGAGAGGACAGCGGCATGACCGACTGGCTTGGGAAGTTTCCGGTCTGGTCGTCGCTGTTGAAAAATGCCAGTCTCGAAGAGGTGGCAACGGTTATCAACGATGCGTTAATTTCGCGCGCCAGCGCTGACAGGCCAACGGCGGCAGCCCCTTTGCTGACCCGACAGGAAGAGAAGGTGCTGACATTATGGATGGACGGCGCGAGCAATCAAAAAATTGCCGCTCACCTGAGCATCAACGGAAAAACGGTTTATACCTATAAACGCAATATCCGCATGAAATTACATATGGATACGCGTTTTTCTCCGTTCTTATCCCTGCAGGAATCAGAAAGCTGACGGTACGAAACCCGGCGGGTCCCGTACCGTTTATTCATTACTGCTGAGCTTTTGTTGCCGCACCAGAGATCGCGCTACCACCTTCAGAAATATCCTGACCGACGCCACGCGTGGTATTACAGGCCGTTAACACTGAAGAAAGTACCAGGACTGAAAAGATCGCTGCAATTGTCTTCTTAACCATAATATCTTCCTTTTATAGCCAAAGTTGTTTTGTGTATAGCAACTTAAGGATAGACAAAATCCCGCCGGTTGACGGAAGAGGAAGCATTTTTAGGAAAATTAGACGAACTTAGCTGGCGGCGTGAGAAATGATATGACCCAGATCCTGGATATCTTGTCCCATTCCACGCGTGGTGTTACAGCCAGAAAGCAATGCACTGGAGAGCGCTAACAGAAGCAGAATTTTAACGGTACGTTTCATCATCCCTGCCTGCAAAAAATCGGGCGCAGCGGGCGCTGCGCCTTCAATCATACGTAAATTACTTCACGCGGGATACGTATTCGCCGGAGCGGGTATCCACTTTGATCACTTCGCCAGTCTGTACGAACAGTGGCACTTTCACCACTGCGCCGGTAGACAGTTTGGCTGGCTTACCGCCGGTACCTGCGGTATCACCCTTCAGACCTGGATCGGTTTCAACGATTTCCAGTTCTACGAAGTTTGGTGGGGTCACTGCGATAGGCTGGCCGTTCCACAGGGTCACGATGCACTCAGCCTGATCCAGCAGCCATTTAGCGCTGTCACCTACCGCTTTCTCATCAGCAGACAGCTGTTCGAAAGTGGAGTTGTTCATGAAATGCCAGAACTCGCCATCGTTGTACAGATAGGTCAGGTTCATATCAACAACATCAGCGCCTTCTGCAGAGTCAGTAGACTTGAAGGTTTTCTCAACACGGGTACCGGTCAGCAGACGGCGCAGCTTAACGCGTGCGAATGCCTGGCCTTTACCTGGTTTAACGAATTCGCTGGCTTCAACCGCGTACGGTTCGCCGTCCATCATGATTTTAAGACCAGCACGAAAATCGTTGCTATAGTACGTTGCCATAAGGCCCTCTAAATTTGTTAACTGGTAGCTAAGCCACAAAATGGCGCATATTGTAACCCTAAACACCCCGTCCAGAGAAGATTGGTTATCGCAACTTGCCGATGTAATCACCAGTCCTGATGAATTGCTGCGTCTTTTAGACCTCGATCAGCACCCAGAGTTGCTTGCAGGCCGCGAGGCAAAGCGCCTTTTCGCCCTGCGCGTTCCCCGTGCGTTTGTGGCGCGGATGGAGCAAGGTAACCCCGACGATCCGCTATTAAAACAAACGCTTACTTCGCAGGATGAATTCATTACTGCGCCGGGATACAGCACCGATCCGCTGGAAGAGCAGAACAGCGTGGTGCCGGGTTTACTGCACAAATATCTCAACCGCGCCCTGCTGCTGGTAAAAGGCGGCTGTGCGGTAAATTGTCGTTATTGCTTCCGTCGGCACTTCCCCTATGCCGAAAACCAGGGCAATAAACGCAACTGGCAGGTTGCGCTGGACTATATCGCAGCCCATCCGGAGCTGGATGAGATTATTTTTTCCGGCGGTGACCCGTTGATGGCGAAAGATCATGAGCTGGACTGGCTGCTGACTCAGCTTGAAGCCATCCCGCACATTAAGCGCCTGCGCATTCATAGCCGCTTACCGATTGTTATTCCGGCACGTATCACCGACGGTCTTGTGGCACGCCTGGAGCAATCTCGCCTGCAGGTGCTGCTGGTGAATCATATTAATCACGCGAACGAAATTGACGATGCGTTTCGCGCGGCGATGGCGCGACTGCGTAAAGCGGGCGTGACGCTGCTGAACCAGAGCGTGCTGCTGCGCGGCGTGAATGACAGCGCCCGCGTGCTGGCCGATCTGAGCAATGCCCTGTTTGATGCGGGCGTGATGCCGTATTACCTGCACGTGCTGGATCGCGTTCAGGGCGCGGCGCATTTCATGGTGACGGATGAAGAAGCCCGGCAGATTATGCGCGAACTGTTAACGCTGGTTTCAGGCTATATGGTGCCGAAGCTGGCACGTGAGATTGGCGGAGAGCCGAGCAAGACGCCGCTCGATTTGCAGCTGCGGCAGCACTAAAAAGGCAGGTGGCGCTACGCTTACCCGCCCTACAGGGCCGGGCGCAGCGCCATTAGCACATTACATCAGTTCGGGCACTTATAGACCTGGCCCGTCATCTGGCTGGCGGTCGGCACGAAGCTGGACAGCATACTCTGCGTTGGGCTACTTACGCCGTAAATCACGTTGCCGCCCATTGCCGCAGCCTGATTACGCAGGGCATTCGCCGCTCCGCGCATAGAACCGCCTTCCTCACCGTGCTGACCCGACATCCAGTTACTTTGTTCACCGGTTGCCGTGCCTAACAGCTGGCATTCACTGCCAGGCTTATCTTCCACAAAGCGAACGCCCTGGCCCGCTGCCGACAGCTCATTGCTGGAGCTACAACCCGCCAGCAGCAGTGCTGCCCCTACAATCCCTGCACAGACTTTTACGCGCATGTTATTCCTCGTTTTCAATAAGCTGGACAGTAATTGTCCGTGTGTAAATCTTATACCTAAAAGATGACTAAAAGAAAAACCCCCGCGCATTTCTGCGAGCCAGATTCCGCGAGGCACTCCTCCGACATCTTAAATGAATTCTGATAATAACCTTTGGGATATCGTGTTTTAGCCCCCGATCGTTTTTAGTGATGCAACGTACAACTTTTGTACGCGACTAAAAAAGGAGGTTTTATGAGTGCATCATCCTCAGGAGAGGAAAAAGTGACATGGGTGGGTTATGTGGCGTTTGTACTTACCATCGTTTTTTTCTCGGGCTTTTTCGCCAAAAGCACCGAATGGTGGCGCGTGCTGGATTTTACCGTCTTAAACGGCAGCTTTGGCCCGGTCAACGGCGCCCTGACGTTTCGCGGAACGGGCGGAACGGGGGCGAAAGACGGTTTCCTCTTTGCCCTTGAGCTGGCTCCCTCGGTCATTTTATCGCTTGGTATCATCGCCGTCACCGAAGGTCTGGGCGGGCTGCGTGCCGCACAGCAGCTTATGACTCCCATTTTACGTCCGCTGCTGGGTGTGCCGGGCGTTTGCTCCCTGGCGCTGATAGCCAACCTGCAAAACACCGATGCGGCGGCAGGGATGACCAAAGAGTTAACCGATGAAGGCGCGATTACGGATCAGGAGCGCGCTATTTTCGCCACCTTCCAGACCAGCGGTAGCGCCATCATTACCAACTATTTTTCTTCCGGTGCCGCGCTCTTCACCGTTATCACCATCCCGGTGATTACGCCGCTGGCCGTTATTCTGGTGTTTAAATTCGTTGGTGCGAACGTCCTGCGCCTGTGGATCGCCCACATGGAAAATCGTCATCTTCAGGAGGAAGAACATGATCGCCCAGCCGCGTAAAAATATCATGGATATGTTTATTGATGGCGCCCGGCGCGGCTTTACTATCGCCACCACCAGCCTGTTGCCGAACGTCGTCATGGCGTTTGTCATCATTCAGGCGCTCAAGGTCACCGGCCTGCTGGATATAGTCGGCAAGATATGCGAGCCAATTATGGCGCTGTGGGGCCTTCCGGGTGCGGCGGCAACGGTTCTTTTGGCCTCGGTGATGAGTATGGGCGGCGGCGTGGGCGTCTGCGCCAGCCTGGTCGCCGCCGGCACGCTCAACGGCCACGATGCCACCATCCTGCTGCCCGCTATCTATCTGATGGGCAATCCGGTGCAAAACACCGGCCGCTGCCTGGGTACCGCCGGCGTAAACCCGAAATATTATCCGCATATTATTACTCTTTGTGTCATTAATGCCCTGCTCTCAATGTGGGTGATGCAGCTACTCTTCTGAGGAGATAAAAATGGATTTTTCAGTGCTGAACCCTCACCTTTTCCGCAACGCACATCTCTACGCCCCGGAGGATAAGGGACGTTGCGATCTGCTGATCGCTGCGGGAAAAATCGTGGCGATCGAAAAAGCGAACCACGGAACAACGAGGCCAGACTGCCCGGAAAGCGATCTGGCTGGGGCGGTGGTTTGCCCGGGGTTTATCGACCAGCATGTGCATTTGATCGGTGGCGGCGGTGAGGCGGGCCCTCACACCCGCACGCCAGAGGTTCGCCTGTCTGCACTCGTTGCCGCAGGCATCACCTCGGTTGTTGGCCTGCTAGGCACCGACGGCGTGACCCGGCATCCTGAATCGCTGCTGGCAAAAACGCGGGCCCTTGAACATGAAGGGATCAGCGCATGGATGCTGACGGGGGCGTACGGGCTGCCTTCGCCGACCATCACCGGCAGTGTCGAAAAAGACGTGGCGCTGATTGATAAAATCATTGGCGTGAAATGCGCGATCTCTGACCATCGTTCTTCCGCGCCAGCCGAGGACCAGCTCGCCAGTATGGCTGCCCAGTCACGCGTAGGCGGGCTGTTGGGTGCCAAAGCGGGTATCTCCGTGTTTCACCTCGGCAACAGCCCAAAGCTGCTGGAGCCGCTATTTAGCATCCTGAATAACGCCGACGTTCCCCGCGTAAAATTGCTGCCAACCCACGTTAACCGCGCCCGGGCGCTGTTCGATGCCGCGCTGAGCTATGCCCGCGAAGGCGGCTATATCGACATCACAACCAGCATCGGTGAACCGATTGACGCCGCCAGCGCCATCGTGATGGCCCGCGAGGCGCAGGTGCCGTTTAACCGGCTTACGCTCAGTTCGGACGGCAACGGCAGCCAGCCGAAATTTGATGAGAGCGGCAATCTGGTGGGGATGGGCGTGGCGGGGTTCGAATCCCTGCTCGAAACGCTGCAGCAGCTGGTCAGCCGACATCAGCTGCCGCTGGAAGAGGCGCTTCTTCCCTTTACGCGAAACGTGGCGGCGTTTCTCGGGCTAGAGAATAAGGGACGGATAGCACCCGGATGCGACGCGGATTTCCTGGTACTGACGGACGATCTGAAGATTCGCGAGGTCTGGGCCAAAGGCCGCCAGATGGTGCGTGAAGGTGCCGTGTGCGTCAAAGGGACTTTCGAATAGCACGCAATAAAAAACCCCGGGCATTTCTGCCCGGGGTTCGTTCTGAGAGGTTCAGAACAACATGATTACATCATGCCGCCCATTCCACCCATGCCGCCCATGCCAGCAGCACCTAAGTCAGGCGCATCGCCTTTAGGCAGGTCGGTCACCATGCACTCGGTGGTGATCATCAGACCAGCAACAGAGGCCGCGTACTGCAGAGCAGAACGGGTCACTTTAGTTGGGTCCAGGATACCGAAGTCGATCATGTTGCCGTATTCTTCAGTTGCCGCGTTGTAACCGTAGTTACCTTCGCCCGCTTTCACCTTGTTCGCCACCACAGATGGCTCTTCACCGGCGTTAGACACGATCTGACGCAGAGGCGCTTCCATTGCGCGCAGCGCAACTTTGATACCCACGTTCTGGTCTTCGTTCTGAGCGGTCAGGCCAGCCAGTTTAGCGGCAACGCGCACCAGCGCAACGCCACCACCCGCAACCACGCCTTCTTCTACCGCAGCACGGGTCGCGTGCAGGGCATCGTCAACGCGCGCTTTTTTCTCTTTCATTTCAACTTCGGTCGCAGCACCGACTTTGATTACCGCAACGCCGCCTGCCAGTTTCGCTACGCGCTCCTGCAGTTTTTCACGGTCGTAATCGGAAGTCGCTTCTTCGATCTGCTTACGGATCTGACCAACGCGGCCCTGAATAGCGGCTTCTTCACCCACGCCATCGATGATGGTGGTGGTGTCTTTGTTGATCACAACGCGTTTTGCCTGGCCCAGGTCTTCCAGGGTCGCTTTTTCCAGCTCCATACCGATCTCTTCGGAGATGACGGTACCGCCGGTCAGGGTA
Organism: Enterobacter cloacae complex sp. IR53041; assembly: GCF_049238285.1. Classification (NCBI taxonomy): domain Bacteria; kingdom Pseudomonadati; phylum Pseudomonadota; class Gammaproteobacteria; order Enterobacterales; family Enterobacteriaceae; genus Enterobacter; species Enterobacter cloacae complex sp. IR53041. The sequence continues at coordinate 150,617 of NZ_JBMKHB010000009.1, forward strand.
GCGATATCCTGCAGCATCGCTTTACGACGATCGCCGAAGCCAGGTGCTTTAACCGCAGCCACTTTCACGATGCCGCGCATGGTGTTAACCACCAGGGTCGCCAGCGCTTCGCCTTCAACATCTTCAGCGATGATAACCAGCGGTTTGCCTGCTTTCGCAACGGCTTCCAGCACTGGCAGCATTTCGCGGATGTTGGAGATTTTTTTGTCAGCCAGCAGGATGAACGGGCTTTCCAGCTCAACAGCGCCAGTCTCTGGCTTGTTGATGAAGTATGGGGACAGGTAACCGCGGTCGAACTGCATACCTTCAACCACGTCCAGTTCGTCTTCCAGACCGGTACCGTCTTCAACGGTGATTACGCCTTCTTTACCGACTTTGTCCATCGCTTCCGCGATCAGTTTACCTACGGTTTCGTCGGAGTTAGCGGAGATGGTACCAACCTGAGCAATCGCTTTAGAGTCAGAGCACGGTACGGACAGCGCTTTCAGTTCTTCCACAGCGGAGGCGACAGCTTTGTCGATACCACGTTTCAGATCCATTGGGTTCATGCCCGCCGCAACGGCTTTCAGACCTTCGGTGATAATGGCCTGCGCCAGAACGGTCGCGGTGGTGGTACCGTCGCCTGCAGCGTCGTTCGCTTTAGAGGCCACTTCTTTCACCATCTGCGCACCCATGTTTTCGAACTTGTCTTCCAGCTCGATTTCACGTGCTACGGAAACACCGTCTTTGGTGATGGTTGGCGCGCCGAAGGATTTATCCAGCACTACGTTACGGCCTTTCGGGCCCAGGGTCACTTTAACTGCATCTGCCAGTACGTTTACGCCGCGGAGCATTTTTACACGAGCGTCGTTACCGAATTTTACGTCTTTAGCTGCCATGTTCTTATTTCCTCAAATTCTCGTGCGTAAATTACGCTTCAACAATTGCCAGAATGTCGCTCTCGGACATGATCAACACTTCTTCATTGTCGATCTTCTCGGATTTCACGCCGTAGCCATCGTTGAAAATTACGATGTCACCAACTTTAACGTCCAGTGGCTGCACAGTTCCGTTTTCCAGGATGCGGCCCTTACCGACAGCGATGATTTCGCCACGCGTTGATTTGGCTGCTGCAGAACCGGTAAGAACGATGCCGCCAGCAGACTTGGTTTCAACTTCTTTACGTTTGACGATCACACGATCATGTAACGGACGAATACTCATTGATAGCTCTCCTTTGAGAAAGTCATTATCAGTTATGGATGACGCCGGCCCGCATGCGGTTTTCCGACTAGTGCCCTGAGAGATGGGGATAGCTTTTTACCCCTTCAAGGGGGAGTTGAAAAAAAATTTTGCGAAAGTGTTACCATCGCCTCTCTTTTGGAATTGGCAGGACGATGTCAATGAGTGGACTCAAGCAGGAGTTGGGGCTGGCGCAGGGCGTCGGCCTGCTCTCAACCTCCTTGTTAGGAACGGGCGTGTTCGCCGTACCTGCACTGGCGGCACTGGTAGCCGGAAATAACAGTCTGTGGGCGTGGCCCGTTCTGATTGTATTGGTTTTCCCGATTGCCATTGTGTTTGCCATCCTGGGGCGGCATTTCCCCAGCGCGGGCGGCGTGGCGCATTTTGTCGGGCTGGCATTTGGCCCGCGACTGGAGCGTGTGACCGGCTGGCTGTTTCTCTCCGTTATTCCGGTTGGGCTTCCTGCGGCGCTGCACATTGCAACCGGCTTTGGCCAGGCGCTGTTTGGCTGGCATGACGAGCAGTTGCTGTTGGCCGAACTGGGTACGCTGGCTATCGTCTGGTGGGTGGGTTCACGCGGAGCCCGCTCCAGCGCCAACCTGCAGACACTGGTTGCGGTGCTGATTGTCGCGCTCGTTGCCGCTATCTGGTGGGCGGGCGATATCACCGTAAAAGAGATTCCCTTCCCGGCCGTGACAGACGTCGACCACTCACAGCTTTTTGCCGCGCTCTCCGTCATGTTCTGGTGTTTTGTCGGTCTGGAGGCCTTTGCTCATCTGGCGTCAGAATTTAAGCAGCCTGAACGTGATTTCCCCCGCGCACTGATGATCGGCCTGCTGCTGGCAGGCACGGTGTACTGGGCGTGTACCGTGCTGGTGTTGCACTTCAAGGCTTTCGGAGCCGATCTCGCCGCCGCGGCATCGCTGCCGGGTATCGTGGTTGAACTGTTTGGTGTGAAGGCGCTGTGGATCGCCTGCGTTATCGGCTATCTGGCCTGTTTTGCCAGCCTCAACATTTATATCCAGAGCTTTGCCCGTCTGGTGTGGTCTCAGGCGCTTTACAGACCTGATAACCGCCTCGCACGGCTGTCTAAACGCCAGCTGCCGCTGAATGCCCTGAATGCCGTACTGGGCTGCTGCGTGGTGAGTACGCTGTGCATTTACGCCCTGAAGGTCAATCTGGATACGCTGCTCGTCTACGCCAATGGCATTTTCATCATGATCTACCTGCTGTGCATGCTGGCAGGTTGTCGTCTGCTGAAAGGCCGTTATAAAGCACTGGCGCTTGTCGGGGGGCTACTGTGCCTGCTGTTGCTGGCAATGGTGGGGTGGAAAAGTATGTACGCCATCGTCATGCTGGCGGTGTTGTGGCTGGCGCTTGAGTAGGCCCGGTAAGCGAAGCGCCACCGGGCAACAAAATCACCGATCGTCTTTGTGATCCAGACGGTCGTGCTGTTCATCCTTACGCTGATACTCCCCTTCAAACGTATCGCCAGGACCAGTACTAAAACCACCGCCCGGCATACGGCTAAAGCGCAGATGCGGCAGCAGCTTCATGGTCAGGTGCTTTTGCACCGGCGGCAGAAGCAGCAGAAGGCCGAGGAAGTCGGTGAAGAACCCGGGCAGAATCAGCAGCAGCCCCGCAATAATCAACGACACGCTTTTGATCATCTCTTCCGCCGGGCTTTCGCCTGCGGCCATCTTTTGCTGCATTATCAGGAAATTTTTGAAACCCTGATTACGCACCAGCGACATGCCGATGACGGAGGTGAAAATCACCAGAATCAGCGTCAGCAGGACGCCCAGCACATGGGCAACCTGGATGAAAATGGAAATCTCAATGTAAACATAGAGAAAGAAAGCAATAAACGGTATCCAGCGCACTGGCATCTCCTGTGTGGCAGAGGCCATCGGCCCCTGTCTGAATGTGTTCGCGACACGCGTTCGTATGAGATGGTGACGGTTAGCGAAAATTCAATCAGTTTGCACGGATATTTTTTTTGGAAATATTAAAGCGGTGACCCATTTCACAGATTAATAATTATCATGGAATCGGCTCGATAATAAGTGATCCAGCTTACGGCAATTCGCTATCATCAGCATATGATCTCGAGCATCTGGCTGATTGAGGGAATAATCGTCGGTCAGAAAATATTCAAAACCACATAAATACTGTGTGTTTAGTACAATCCATCGGCAGCTTGAAAAGAAGGTTCACATGTTAAACAACATTCGTATCGAAGAAGACTTGTTGGGTACCAGGGAAGTTCCAGCGGATGCCTACTACGGTGTCCACACTCTGAGAGCGATTGAAAACTTCTACATCAGCAACAGCAAAATCAGCGACATCCCTGAGTTTGTTCGTGGCATGGTGATGGTGAAGAAAGCCGCAGCCCTGGCCAACAAAGAGCTGCAAACCATTCCTAAAAGCGCGGCAAATGCGATTATCGCAGCCTGCGATGAAGTGCTGAACAACGGCAAATGCATGGATCAGTTCCCGGTTGACGTCTATCAGGGCGGCGCGGGCACCTCCGTCAACATGAATACCAACGAAGTACTGGCAAACATTGGCCTGGAGCTGATGGGTCACCAGAAAGGTGAATACCAGTACCTGAACCCGAACGACCACGTCAATAAATGCCAGTCCACCAACGACGCGTACCCTACCGGCTTCCGTATCGCGGTGTATGCATCCGTGGTGAAACTGGTGGATGCGATCAACCAGCTGGGTGATGGCTTCCAGCGTAAAGCGGTTGAGTTCCAGGACATTCTGAAAATGGGTCGTACCCAGCTGCAGGATGCGGTGCCGATGACCCTCGGCCAGGAATTCCACGCGTTTAACGTCCTGCTGAACGAAGAGACCAAAAATCTGCTGCGCACCTCCGAGCTGCTGCTGGAAGTGAACCTGGGTGCTACCGCCATCGGTACGCGTCTGAACACCCCGGATGGCTATCAGCAGCTGGCGGTACAGAAGCTGGCTGAAGTGTCCAACCTGCCGGTTGTGCCTGCAGAAGACCTGATTGAAGCGACCTCCGACTGCGGCGCCTACGTCATGGTACACAGCGCGCTGAAACGTCTGGCGGTGAAACTGTCCAAAATTTGTAACGACCTGCGCCTGCTCTCTTCCGGCCCGCGCGCTGGCCTGAATGAAATCAACCTGCCAGAACTGCAGGCAGGTTCGTCCATCATGCCAGCCAAGGTGAACCCGGTTGTGCCAGAAGTAGTGAATCAGGTGTGCTTCAAAGTCATCGGTAACGATACGACCGTGACCATGGCCTCTGAAGCGGGTCAGCTGCAGCTGAACGTGATGGAGCCAGTCATTGGCCAGGCGATGTTTGAATCTATCCACATTCTGACCAACGCCTGCTACAACCTGCTGGAAAAATGCATCAACGGCATCACGGCGAATAAAGAAGTCTGCGAGGGTTATGTCTATAACTCCATCGGGATCGTCACCTACCTCAACCCGTTCATCGGGCACCATAACGGCGACATCGTCGGTAAGATTTGCGCCGAAACCGGTAAGAGCGTGCGTGAAGTGGTGCTGGAGCGCGGGCTGTTGACCGAAGCCGAGCTGGACGATATTTTCTCAGCCCAGAACCTGATGCACCCGGCCTATAAAGCGAAACGATATACCGATGAAAGCGAACAGTAACCGTTCAGGCTAGGCTTCTTAAGGCACGTCACTTGTGACGTGCCTTTTTTCTTTTTAGGCGTTACCAAAATACAACAATTCAATATCAACTTGTTAATAAGCAAGGCAGGTCCTTATGTTTGGAGCAGAACTCGTCATCGTCTTGTTGGCGATTTATTTGGGAGCACGACTCGGGGGTATCGGCATCGGTTTTGCCGGCGGTCTTGGAGTGCTCGTTCTTACCCTTATCTTTCAGATTAAACCCGGCGCAATCCCGTTCGACGTTATCGAAATCATCATGGCAGTCATTGCCGCTATTGCCGCCATGCAGGTGGCAGGCGGTATGGACTACCTGGTGAGCCTGGCGGAGCGCATGCTACGCCGCCACCCGAAATACATAACCTTCCTTGCTCCTCTGGTGACCTGGTTTATGACCATTCTCGCCGGTACTGGCCACACCGCTTTCTCCACGCTGCCGGTGATCACCGAAGTGGCGAAAGAACAGGGCATCCGTCCGTCGCGTCCGCTCTCTATTGCCGTCGTCGCGTCCCAGATCGCGATTACCGCCTCGCCGATTTCCGCGGCGGTGGTCTTCTTCGCCGGTATCCTGGAGCCGATGGGCGTGAGCTACCTGACGCTGCTGGCGATCTGCATCCCGGTGACGCTGATTGCGGTGATGATTACCGCCGTGCTGTGTAACTTCCTCGGTGCTGAACTGAAAGACGATCCGGTTTATCAGGAGCGTCTGGCAAAAGGTGAAGTGAGCCTGCGCGGCAGCCAGGTCTTCGAACTGAAGCCACATGCGAAACGCTCCGTGCTGCTGTTTCTGATTGGTATTGTTGCCGTCATGTTCTATGCGACCGCCATCAGCGATACCGTGGGGCTGATCCAGAACCCGGTCCTGCCGCGTAACGAAGCGATTGTGGTGTTCATGCTGACCATCGCGACGCTGATTAGCATCACCTGTAAAATTGATACCAGCGAAGTGCTGAACGCCAGCACCTTCAAATCCGGTATGAGCGCCTGCGTGTGCGTGCTGGGTGTGGCGTGGCTTGGCGATACCTTCGTGAAAGCGCACATCAGTGATATCCAGACCGTCGCTGGTGACCTGCTGCACAACTATCCGTGGCTGCTGGCTGTCGTGCTGTTCTTCGCGGCTACTCTGCTTTACTCCCAGGCGGCGACCACCAAAGCGCTGATGCCTGCGGCGCTGATGCTGGGTGTGACGCCGCTGACGGCAATTGCCTCTTTTGCGGCGGTTTCTGCCCTGTTCGTATTGCCAACCTACCCAACCCTGCTGGCGGCGGTGGAGATGGATGACACCGGCTCAACCCGTATCGGTAAGTACGTGTTTAACCACGCGTTCCTCATCCCGGGCGTGGTGGCGATTACGCTTTGCGTGATCCTCGGCTTTATCATCGGCGGCATTGTGCTGTAAACGGTTAGCCGTTGTAAAAATAGTTAAAATCGGGCCGCTCAGCGGCCCGTTTCATTAATGACCAGTCGTCTTGCGTGATATAGTGAAGACTTTCGTGATGAGGAGGTCGACTTGTGAACACGCCTGATGCCGTTGTCGTACTGTGCACCGCCCCTGATGAAGCCTCTGCCCAGGATCTCGCCGCCAAAGTGCTGGCCGAAAAACTGGCAGCCTGCGTCACGCTCCTCCCCGGCGCTACCTCTCTTTACTATTGGGAAGGTAAGCTGGAGCAAGAGTACGAAGTCCAGATGTTGCTCAAAACCAATCTGACAAACCAGCAGGCACTCCTCGACTGCCTCAAATCTCATCATCCTTACCAAACCCCGGAACTGCTGGTCTTGCCAGTGGTTCATGGCGATAACGACTATCTCTCATGGCTCAACGCTTCCTTACGCTGATCCTGCTGCTGTGCAGCACATCAGTTTTTGCCGGGCTGTTTGACGCGCCCGGCCGTTCGAACTTCATTCCTGCCGATCGGGCGTTTGTTTTCGATTTCCAGCAAAACCAGCACGACCTTACGCTCAACTGGCAGGTGAAAGAGGGCTATTACCTCTATCGCAAGCAGGTGAGCATTACGCCTGCTCAGGCCAGCGTGGGCGCATTACAGATGCCCGCTGGCGAGTGGCATGAAGATGAGTTTTACGGCAAAAGCGAAATCTATCGCCAGCACCTGAGCGTGCCCGTTACGGTGAACCAGGCGGATAAAGGTGCGACCCTGACGGTGACCTATCAGGGGTGCGCGGATGCCGGATTCTGCTATCCGCCTGAAACAAAGGTGGTTCCGCTTAGTGAAGTGAAAGCCTCTGCCACGGTTCCCCCTCTTCCTTCAGGCGAGAAGCGTGAAGCTCCCGCAGACCTTCCGTTCTCCGCGCTGTGGGCCTTGCTGATCGGTATCGGCATTGCCTTTACGCCGTGCGTGCTGCCGATGTATCCGCTCATCTCTGGCATCGTACTGGGCGGCAAACAGCGCCTTTCCACCGCCCGCGCGCTGCTGCTGGCCTTTATTTACGTGCAGGGTATGGCGCTGACCTACACGGCACTCGGCCTTGTGGTCGCCGCTGCCGGGTTGCAGTTCCAGGCCGCACTTCAGCACCCTTATGTGCTGATTGGCCTGTCGGCGATATTTATCCTGCTGGCACTGTCGATGTTTGGCCTGTTCACGCTGCAGTTACCGTCAGCTCTGCAAACCCGCTTAACGCTGATGAGTAATCGCCAGCAGGGTGGTTCGGCAGGCGGCGTGTTTATGATGGGGGCCATCGCCGGACTGATTTGCTCCCCTTGCACCACCGCACCGCTGAGCGCCATCCTGCTCTATATTGCCCAGAGCGGCAATCTGTGGCTTGGCGGCGGTACGCTGTACCTTTACGCGCTGGGCATGGGCCTGCCGCTGATTCTGGTTACGGTTTTCGGCAATCGACTTCTGCCGAAGAGCGGCCCGTGGATGGAGACGGTGAAAACCGCATTTGGTTTTGTGATTCTGGCGCTGCCGGTGTTCCTGCTGGAACGCATTACAGGTGACGTATGGGGCTCTCGCCTGTGGGCGATGCTTGGTGTAGCGTTCTTCTGCTGGGCATTTATCGTCAGTCTGGGGGCGAAAAAAGCGTGGATGCGCCTGGTGCAAATTCTCCTGCTCGCCGCCGCGCTGGTGAGCGTGCGTCCTCTGCAGGATTGGGCGTTCGGCTCGCCGGTCGGCCAGACGCAGGCACATTTGAACTTTATTCAGATTAAGAACGTCGATGAGCTCAACAGCGCGCTTGCGCAGGCGAAGGGCAAACCGGTGATGCTCGATCTCTATGCCGACTGGTGCGTCGCCTGTAAAGAGTTTGAAAAATACACCTTTAGCGATCCACAGGTGCAAAACGCCCTGAAAGAGACGGTTCTGCTCCAGGCGAACGTGACAGCCAATAATGCGCAGGATAAGGCTCTGCTGAAGCAGCTTAACGTGCTCGGGCTGCCAACCATTCTGTTCTTCAATCAACAGGGTCAGGAGCAGCCAGAACAGCGTGTAACCGGGTTTATGGATGCAGCGGCATTTAGCGCGCATTTGCGCAATCGCCAACCGTAAACAACACTTTAAACGGAACATACCGTTGGGAATAGCGGAGGAGATAACCGTGCAACGTGAAGACGTACTGGGACAAGCCCTGCAATTACTTGAGATTTATGGGATCGCCAGCACCACGCTTGAGATGGTAGCCGACCGTATCGATTACCCCCTGGATGATCTTAAGCGCTTCTGGCCGGATAAAGAGGCGCTCGTTTATGATGCTCTGCGCTATCTCAGCCAGCAGGTTGATATCTGGCGCAGGCAGCTGATGCTGAATGAAGAACTGACTGCGGAACAAAAGCTTCTGGCGCGCTATACCGCCCTGACGGAATGTGTCAGCAACAACCGCTATCCGGGCTGCCTGTTTATTGCGGCCTGTACGTTCTATCCCGATCCCGACCATCCTGTCCATCAGTTGGCGGATCAGCAAAAACGGGCTGCGCATGACTTCACTCACGAGCTGCTTACCCGTCTTGAAGTGGATGACCCGGCAATGGTGGCGAAACAGATGGAGCTGGTGCTGGAGGGCTGCCTGAGCCGCATGCTGGTGAACCGTAGTCAGGCCGATGTGGATACGGCGCACCGACTGGCGGAAGATATTCTGCGCTTTGCTCAGTGCCGTATGGGCGGGGCGTTAACGTAAGCGAACCTGTTAAATTTGACGTATTCGACGCGTAAACCATCAGATTGCCGCAAAGTTAAGCAATTGAACAGCTTTTCCCGAAATAATGTTGACGATAAGGCGCGATTGCGGTTTAATGCGCTCCGTTGCCCGGATAGCTCAGTCGGTAGAGCAGGGGATTGAAAATCCCCGTGTCCTTGGTTCGATTCCGAGTCCGGGCACCACTATTTAAAGAACCCAGCCTATGGCTGGGTTTTTGCTTTTCTGCGTTTATAAATCCCTTCTTTAGTATTCTTGCTTCTTTTTACCGTGGGATCATGCGGTCTGCCATGCCCGGTGGCGCTGCGCTTACCGGGCCTGCAGGTTTTGTAGGCCGGATAAGGCGAAGCCGTCATCCAGCATGTTTTCTGGCGTGCAAAGCAAAAAACCCCGCACCTTTCGGTACGGGGTTCTTCTTGTTTGATGCCTGGCAGTTCCCTACTCTCACATGGGGAGACCCCACACTACCATC
>NZ_JBMKHB010000010.1:0-148084 GCF_049238285.1 Enterobacter cloacae complex sp. IR53041
TGAACAGGAGGGACAGCTGATAGAAACAGAAGCCACTGGCGCACCTCAAAAACACCATCATACACTAAATCAGTAAGTTGGCACCATTACCAGAAATGGTTATATACTAACTTCCAATATAGTGTCGTTATCTTCTGGTGTTTACGGGTATTTTAACGCTGTTGAAGATGCCTGTCGGAAAAATTTTCACATAACTAATTCATATCCATTGGTAAACATCTCAAACATTCGTTACTGTCACAAATGTATTGTTGAAGATATACACTCTAAAGGCATTGGTTATCTGCGTCATAGATGGTTGTTTGAATCTAAATGTGCAGTTCATAGTACCAGTTTATATGAGGTTTGTTTTGATAACTATTTGAATGCAGTGAAAGGACTTAGTGACTTAATTATAAGTGGAATAAATCCTCATGGTTATTGTTCCCTTGTGGTTGACGTTTCAAACCCTTTCAAAAATCCAGTGTATATATTACCATGTGCACGTAATAAAATTTTAAAATGGATTTTGGACAATAAAAATATGCTGATTTACTTTCTCTTTGATCTCTTCAAATGTAAGTCGCATTCAAGTTTATCTAAGGTTATCGAAGTCAAGATAATGCATGATAGATATATTTCTGCGGTGTTCAAGATGTTAAGTGAAGTTAATTTTTGTAATTTCAACTCATTTATTTCTGATATTTTTGAGGACGTAAGTTATGCCTCTATCGGACTTGATGATTATTCTGTTAATGTGCATTTTCTCAGGCTAAGGGCTGCAGATTGTAAATTTTGCCAGTTGAATGGTAAATATTTTTGCTCACTTTACAATGTAAAACTTCTTCGCTAATTTCACTTCATTTATAAAATACTAAGAAAGCTAGTTAGATAAGGTTTTATATTTTGACTGGGGCAGGAATAAATTATCACTCATAGAGTTTCCCTGGGGGTTACCACCTGTGTATGATGCCGGTTAGCAACAACGTCTAAAAGACCTGCGATCACGTGGGTCCCTCTCCAGCAAAGGGGCAAGGGGTGCTATATAACGGTGTACTGCTTACCCAATACGGCCTTGTATTTGAAAGATGCCGCATCTTGGCAGGATTCGTATTACAGCCTATAGTCTGTTAATGAGCATTACAGCCTATATGCTGTAAATCCCTGCGTTATGCTTGTTAACCCGTCGATACGGAAGGTCACTTATGAACACTCAATACGCTTTGAAGACTTTGAATCAGTTACGTCCTGTTTTAATCGGCTTTCGCAAAGCCAATGGACTGACGCAAAAAGATGTTTCTGAACGTTTGGGTATAACACAGCAAACTTATGCCCGACTAGAGGCCAACCCTGCAAGTGCGGGTTTTGAGCGTTTGTTTAGGGTGTTCAGCGTCCTTGGAGTGGAGATCGTACTTTCATCCAGGGAACCATTGTCAGATGCAAAGCCCGAATACGGAGCTATGCACAATTATTCTTCACTTCCAGCCAGGCGGGAGAAATGGTGACGCCTGGCGCTTCCCGGTCTAATTTTTCTTCAACAAGATTAACCCCTTAGCGGCCTGAAGTATCAGGTTGCGATAGAGCCTTTCATTTCTTCTGTTATGTTAAATACACCATTTTGAGCTATTTCGCTCGGCCTTAAATTATCTCTTCATTCTTCAGTGAAAATTTTATGTCGATCACATTATCGATGAATTTAGGAAATAATCCGTAAATGAAAATCTATCTTCTTTTAAATTCATCAGTGTCAGTAGCAAATATTACGCATAAAAGAATGGTTATTATTATCATTTAAATTATAAAGCTCATGAGTCAATTCCAAAAAATATAATAAGCATTGAAATCATTACCCGTGATTCTGGAGTTTTAACTTTGCCATGTAACCAACCACAAGTTAGTTTCCGGTGTTTTGAGGGGCAGTAAAGTTCTGAAAGCGCGACCAGATCATAATCCCGAAATGTCGTTAAGATATTCTGAATAACGGTTATCCCTGCTTGTTGGCAGGCATTTGAAAATATATTTTGTATTCAGGTTGCAGCAAAACGCTTTCTTACACACAGGACTTCATATGCGGCTCAGAAAATTAAAACTGAAAAACTTCAGAGGCTACAGAAACTCTACTGAAATCATTATTGATGAAAGCATGACGGGTATTGTCGGTCGTAATGACTTTGGGAAATCAACGCTTCTGGAAGCGCTGGCTATTTTTTTTGAAACAGAAGGAATGAAGGCTGACAAGAATGACATGAACTGTTTCAGCCTAAGAGAAGGGGACGGCCGTTTTGAAATAGCCTGTGAATTTGATGACCTGCCCGATTTTATCATGATCGACGACAGGGTGCAGACCACGCTCGCCTCAGAACATCTGCTGAATGAGGACGGCAATTTTGAAATCGTCAAAACGTTTAAAGCAACGACCTCAGGAAAACCGGAGCAGACCTGCATCCGCTGCATCCACCCGGATGAGGAGCCCCTGAGAAATTTACTGGGCATGAAAATTTCTGAGCTCAAGGCGGTGGGAAAAGAAGTTGAAAAAAATGTGGCGGATAAACGCACTGCATCGTTATGGCGTCAGGCCATCAGGGAAGCCGCAGCCCCCTATACCTGTTCGGAAATTATGCTGGATGTCGATAAAGAGTTCGGAACCGACACAAAATCATTATGGGGTAAGATCCTCGATTTGCTGCCCACGTATGCGATTTTCAAAGCCGACAGGGAAAGCAGCGACGGGGATTCCGAAGCTAAAAACCCCTTACAGCAGGCCGTAAAAGACGCTCAGGCTGCGCTGCAGGACAAAATTACAGCGCTGGAAAATGAGATTCAGGACAGCGTCCTGGATGTCGCACAGAGAACGCTGGATAAATTACGTGAAATGGCCCCCGAACTCGCCAGTGAACTGACTCCACGATTTAAGGAGAAACCCAAGTGGACCTTCAATTTCACCCTGGACGGGGAAAATGGCATCCCCATCAATAAGCGCGGCAGCGGGATAAGGAGGCTTATCCTGTTGAATTTTTTTCGGGCTGAGGCTGAAAAGAATGTCGCGGGGACGCCCAGAAATGTGATTTATGCCATAGAGGAGCCTGAAACGTCACAGCATCCGAACTATCAGATGATGCTGATGAAAGCGTTACTGACACTGGCAGGCCAGCCGCACCGTCAGATTATCGTCACCACCCATGTCCCGGCGCTGGCCGGATTAATCCCTGTCGAAGGCGTACGTTATGTTACCCGAAATGAGGCGGGTGAACCCGTAGTAAAAATGCCGGATGACGCAGTGCTGAAGGAAGCCACTGAAAGCCTGGGGGTGCTGCCAGAGACCGGTATGGAAAGGGCGCAGGGGATTGTTCTGGTAGAGGGAAAGTCGGATGTTACTTTCCTGAGGCATGCGGCCAGTTCATTAAAACAGTCAGGTGCGCTGCCAGCCTCTCTGGAGGACGTGAAAATAGTGCCAGTCCTCATAGGAGGGTGTGGTAGCGTCAAACACTGGGTTACATTGAATCTGGCCAAAGATCTGGGGCTTCCCTGGTGCGTATTTCTGGACTCCGATATTGGGGGAGACCCTGCACAGGTTCTGTCCATCCAGAAGCGTAAAAAAGAAGTAGAGGAGGCCGGTAAGGTATTTTTCGCTACGCGCAAACGTGAGATAGAAAACTATCTGTGCCCGGATCTTATCGAGGAAATTACTGGTGTAGCCGTCACGTTTACGGACACCTGTGACGCTAAAAAAATAATCGGCCGGGCTGTGGGAATGAAACCCGATAATGTACTAGATAAATTCTGGCCTCAGATGACATCAGAAAGAATCATCTCAAGATCAACCTATCATGACGGAACGCAGGAGAGAAGCGAGCTGGTTGAGATCCTGAGCGACATTGTATCCATGACGAGATAATGTATTAAATAAGCATCTCAGGTGCATATATTCCGGTCCTCAACAAAGGACCGGAGTACAGAGTAGTAAAAACCCGAAATTAATCGGGTTTGAATTATATAAAGATTAACCGACTCCCGCGCCCAGGAACGATGTAAAATCACGCTTGTCGTGACATTTCTACAATGTTTACTTTTGACTATCAAGCCATTTATTCATCTGCTCAATTTCACCTTTTTGAGCTTTAATGATGTCCTGCGCGAGCTTTCTCATTTTCGGATCTTTTCCGTATTTGAGCTCGGTCTCAGCCATTGCTATTGCCCCTTCATGGTGCGCTACCATGCCTTTCGCAAAAGCCTTGTCGGGATCGGACTCATTTACGGCAGCCATCATTTTGTCATGCATGTCTTTCATGCCAGCCATATATTCCTGTGACGAAGCCGAGGTAGACATATCAGTCATTTTCATTTCTGAATGTTCTGCTGAAATCGCTGGCAGGGATAACATTAATACTGCAAATAAAGTGTTTCTGGCTTTCATAAAAAATATCCTTTTAGCGTTGATGCCCGTTAACTGTAGCAGAATCTGATAAAAATGCCCCCTGTAGGGGGCAAAGATGTTGCCATATATCCGGTTACGGAAAAATCTATCAAGGAAATAAGGACAGCACAGATACTTCCCTCGCCGTCAGCCTGCACTGAGCATGCGACGATGCGCTTCGGCCATGGCCTGATGTGGGCCAGACTGACCGTTATTCATAAATTCATGGGCAACTGCAGCTCTTTCATGCTCATTCATTGCCGCTAATGACTTCGACGGCCCGGTAGGGGAAACGGTCTGACTTCCCATCATCCTCTGATGACTTTCCACCATTTTCTGGTGCGCATCCGCCGACCCGTTCGTCATGGTTTCATGAGCAATAATGGCCTGTTCATGCTGGTCCATACCGGCCATACGAGGTGCAGTCCCCTGGATCCCGACAGGAGCCGCAGCAGACTGCATCTGGTGAGCAGGTGCCTGTGCATTGTTGACCCGCTCATGGATATTCACGGTTTCAGTGGCCCAGGCCGAAGAAATTAAGCCAAAGCCCAGCAAGGATGCTAATACGATATTTTTCATGATAACTCTCCATTTCTTAATTAGTGATGTCCGGGGGAGTACAACCGGTGTTTTCAGTTCCATAACTGAAACAGGTTCGGAAGTGTTTATTTCTCCGGGAGGGGACTGGATATTCATTTCCTGGCGTCCACTGACGCCGGATATTGATAAAGCAATCCAGCCTTCCTGATAAGTTGCACTAATTATATCGAATGGCTTCTGTTTGCTGCATGACAGGCTAATGACATCTTTGTCATTTAAATCTTTATTCCCAGCACTGGGTGTCCGGAATCATTTTCTCCAGTCTGGGCACGGATAAGATAAAACGCGTTGAGTGTACGTCCGATTCCACCTGCACTCTTCCGTGATGTGCTTCCACGATTGACTTCACAATCGCAAGGCCGATGCCGCTGCCTTCTCCTTTTCGTTGTCTGGACGGATCCACCCGATAAAAACGGTCAAACAACCTTGATAAATGCTCTTCAGGGATTGGTTTCCCCGGATTTTCAATCACAAGGTCAAAAAAGCTCTCCTGCTCTCTTATTGAGACGGTGATTGCCTGTCCCTCTGGGGTATAACGCAGGGCGTTGGATAACAGATTATTGATCGCTCTTCTGAACATTTGTGGATCTCCCTCAACCAGGCAGGGCATCCCGTTAAATTTGAGCATAATATTGCGTTCTTCGGCCCAGGCTTCGAAAAACTCGAAGACTTTCATGACTTCTGCTCTGAGGTCAAACCGAACCCTGTCAGGTATCAGCTGATTATTGTCCGCCTGTGCCAGGAACAGCATGTCGCTGACCATTTTGGTCATCCGGTTATACTCTTCAAGGCTGGAATAGAGGACATCCTCAAGTTCCTTCTGCGTTCGATCCTGACTCAGAGCGATTTCAGTCTGCGTCACCAGATTGGTGATGGGTGTTCTGATCTCGTGCGCGATATCGGCAGAGAAATTGGCCTGGCGGGTAAAAACATCCTCAATCTTTCCAATCATATGATTGAACGAGATAACCAGCTGCTCCAGCTCAATGGGAACGCGTGTCGGTTCCAGCCGCGCATCAAGATTCTCGGAGGTGATGTTTTTAATGGCATTGCTGACATTACGAAGGGGCAGGTGCCCCTGACGGACAGCAATGCGAATGATCAGAACAATCAGCAGGCTTATCACGACGGCAATCGCAATCAGATTTTTTTTCAGCGCATCGAGGTAATGGAGATGGAAATTAATGGAGAGGCCAGTCAGCATGACATAGTTCTGCTGTTTGCCCTGAAATGTCGCCTGGCCAGAGGAGGCGATAATCCGGTACGTTTCCATCTTCATTCCGGACCCGGTATCCATCGCTCTCGCAGTATCCTCCACCGTCCAGAGAAAGACATCCCGTGCGCGGCTGTGCTCGCTAAAATCGGCTGAATTCACGGCCGGGCGTAGTGCTGCCCCCTGCGCAGAGCTGTACAGCACCTCACCCCGGGGATTGAGGAGCAAAAGGGCAACGTTGCGGTAGCTGGCGATCGATTCCTTTATTTTGCTTACTTTTTTTTCATCCGGATCTGCCGGGGACTGGAGTATACGGCTCAGTGTGGTGCTGATTTGTTGCAGATCGCTGACATCCTGCTCGGCAAAATGCTTTTCAACAGAATGCAGCATAAACCAGGTGAAGGCGATAAACGCCAGTATTGTGGACAGGCTGATAAAAAAGGTCAGCCGCAGAGCGAGTGAGAAAGGTCGTCTGGACGGTTTGCTATGCATCCGGGATCTCCAGCATGTAGCCCACGCCCCGCACTGTCTGGATCAGTTTTGTCCCGTAATCGTTGTCTATTTTAGCGCGGAGTCGCTTTACTGCGACATCAATCGCGTTAGTGTCGCTGTCAAAATTCATGTCCCAGACCTGAGAGGCAATCAGGGAGCGGGGAAGAACTTCTCCCTGATGGCGAATGAAGAATTCCAGCAGGCTGAACTCTTTACTGGTGAGCACAATGCGGTTCCCGGCGCGGCTGACTTTTCTGGATACGAGATCAACCGAGAGGTCAGCCACTTTAAGCTGGCTTTCCGTGATCATCGTGTTTCCCCGCCTGAGGAGGGTTCTTACCCGGGCGAGCAGTTCAGCAAACGCAAAGGGCTTCACCAGATAATCGTCCGCACCCAGCTCAAGTCCTTTGACCCTGTGTTCAATCGTGCCAAGGGCCGTCAGCAGTAATACCGGCATCCCCTTTCCGGCACTGCGCAGCATACGGATGATATCCCAGCCGTTTACATCAGGCAGCATGATATCCAGGATGGCTAAATCATACTCGGCTGTCATGGCAAGATGATATCCGGTCAGACCATTATCAGCGTGATCCACGACGAACCCCGCCTCTGTCAGCCCCTTGCTGAGATATTCACCTGTTTTAATTTCGTCTTCAACGATTAATATTTTCATCATGCTCCCCGGCTGGCTGCTAATGTCATTTTATTGCGCCCACGATCGTTATCAACGGATTACAGCAAAAATGACAACATTGTCATTATCCTGTCACCCGGCAAACAGAGAGCGTTCGGTAAAGTATCCCTATCAATACTCTGGACTTCGTTTGAACCATTTACCAGGTCTGCCTGTACGAGAAGCGTTATGTTCAAATTAAAATTACTCAGCATCAGTACCATATTCATCCTGGCTGGTTGTGTTTCTCTGGCACCTGAATATCAGCGTCCGCCAGCTCCGGTTCCCCAGCAGTTTTCATTGTCTAAAAACAGTCTGACGCCTCCGGTAAACAGCTATCAGGATACGGGCTGGCGAAACTTTTTTGTCGATCCCCAGGTCAGCAGGCTGATCGGTGAAGCCCTGAATAATAACCGTGATTTGAGAATGGCTGCCCTGAAGGTTGAAGAGGCCCGGGCCCAGTTCAACGTCACGGATGCAGATCGTTATCCCCAACTGAATGCCTCATCCGGGATCACATACAACGGTGGTCTGAAAGGTGACAAGCCGACCACACAGGAGTACGACGCGGGTCTGGAGCTCAGCTATGAGCTCGATTTTTTTGGCAAACTTAAGAACATGAGTGAGGCTGATCGCCAGAACTACTTTGCCAGCGAAGAAGCCCGTCGTGCCGTACACATCCTGCTGGTCTCCAACGTTTCACAGAGCTATTTCAGCCAGCAACTGGCGTACGAACAACTCCGTATTGCGCGGGAAACGCTGAAAAATTATCAACAGTCTTATGCATTCGTTGAGCAACAACTGGTGACCGGGAGTACGAACGTTCTGGCGCTTGAACAAGCCAGGGGGCAAATCGAAAGTACCCGCGCCGAAATAGCCAAACGAGAAGGCGATCTGGCTCAGGCAAACAATGCCCTGCAACTGGTGCTGGGAACGTACCGCGCAGTTCCGTCAGAAAAAGGGATTAAAGGTGGGGAGATCGCACCAGTAAAATTGCCACCAAATCTGTCGTCACAAATATTGCTGCAGCGTCCGGATATTATGGAAGCGGAATACCAGTTGAAAGCGGCTGATGCCAATATTGGCGCAGCGCGAGCGGCTTTTTTCCCGTCCATTACCCTGACCAGTGGTCTCTCCTCAAGCAGTACGGAGCTGTCCAGCCTCTTTACGTCAGGAAGTGGAATGTGGAATTTTATTCCTAAAATTGAAATTCCTATATTTAATGCTGGCAGGAACAAAGCCAATCTGAAGCTGGCTGAAATTCGCCAGCAACAGTCCGTGGTTAATTACGAACAAAAAATTCAGTCAGCCTTTAAGGATGTTTCCGACACGCTTGCGCTGCGCGACAGCCTTAGCCAGCAACTTGAGTCACAGCAGCGTTATCTTGATTCACTTCAGATAACTCTACAGCGTGCCAGAGGATTGTATGCAAGTGGTGCTGTCAGTTACATCGAAGTGCTGGATGCAGAACGTTCCCTCTTCGCGACGCAGCAAACCATTCTCGATCTTACCTATTCCCGACAGGTTAACGAAATTAATCTGTTTACCGCGCTGGGTGGCGGTTGGGTAGAGTAAATTTATTCAATTAATCAGGAAATTAAAATGCGTAATTCACTTAAAGCCGTTTTATTTGGTGCCTTCTCTGTCATGTTTTCTGCCGGTCTTCATGCTGAAACACATCAGCATGGCGATATGAATGCTGCCAGTGATGCTTCGGTACAGCAGGTTATCAAGGGCACCGGTATCGTTAAAGACATTGATATGAATAGTAAAAAGATTACCATTTCGCACGAAGCAATCCCGGCGGTGGGCTGGCCTGCAATGACCATGCGCTTCACTTTTGTTAATGCAGACGACGCTATCAATGCCCTGAAAACCGGCAACCATGTCGATTTCTCGTTTATTCAGCAGGGCAATATCTCCTTACTCAAAAGCATTAACGTTACGCAATCCTGATTAACAGTCCGGAGCGAATACATCCAGTGCGCCTGAACATTCATTATGGGATTACTGTGAATGAATAATCGTGCGCATATGCCAGGTGTTTTGATTTTTCAGCGAGAAATTGTATGGCTTCTTTAAAGATAAAATATGCTGCAATAATTATCAGCAGCCTCATAGCAGGGGGGCTGATATCGGTTACTGCCTGGCAGTATTTAAACTCATCACAAAAAACAGTACCAGCAGAACAAAAGGCACCGGAGAAAAAGGTACTTTTCTGGTATGACCCTATGAAACCGGATACCAAATTTGATAAACCCGGAAAATCGCCTTTTATGGATATGGACCTTGTGCCGAAATATGCTGATGAAAGTGGCGATAAAAGCAGTGGCGGGATCCGTATCGATCCAACTCAGGTTCAGAATCTGGGATTAAAAACGCAAAAAGTCACGCGAGGAATGCTGAATTATTCTCAGACAATCCCGGCTAATGTCAGTTACAACGAATATCAGTTTGTCATTGTGCAGGCGCGTTCTGACGGTTTCGTCGAAAAAGTGTATCCCCTGACGATTGGCGATCATGTGAAGAAAGGCACTCCGCTTATCGATATCACCATTCCTGAATGGGTTGAGGCACAAAGTGAGTTTCTGCTGTTATCCGGTACAGGCGGTACGCCAACCCAGATAAAAGGGGTTCTGGAGCGACTTCGTCTGGCTGGTATGCCGGAAGAGGATATTCAAAGGCTGCGTTCAACCCGCACAATCCAGACCCGTTTTACCATTAAAGCACCTATTGATGGTGTCATTACTGCATTTGACCTGCGCACCGGCATGAATATTTCCAAAGATAAGGTGGTGGCTCAGATTCAGGGGATGGACCCGGTCTGGATCAGCGCTGCAGTGCCAGAATCTATCGCCTATCTGCTGAAAGATACGTCGCAGTTTGAAATTTCGGTACCGGCTTATCCGGATAAAACATTCCATGTCGAAAAATGGAACATTCTTCCCAGCGTGGATCAGACAACCCGCACGCTTCAGGTCCGCCTCCAGGTTACTAACAAGGATGAGTTTCTCAAGCCGGGCATGAATGCCTATCTCAAACTGAATACCCAAAGTCAGGAGATGCTGCTGATACCAAGCCAGGCCGTTATCGATACCGGCAAAGAACAGCGCGTGATTACTGTTGATGATGAAGGCAAGTTTGTGCCGAAACAGATCCACGTTCTGCATGAATCACAGCAACAGTCCGGCATTGGCTCCGGTCTTAATGAAGGCGATACCGTGGTGGTCAGTGGCCTGTTCCTCATTGACTCCGAAGCCAATATTACGGGCGCGCTGGAACGTATGCGCCACCCTGAAAAAACAGAAAACAGTATGCCAGCAATGTCTGAGCAGCCTGTAAATATGCATTCAGGGCACTGAGGAGACGACGATGATTGAATGGATTATCCGGCGCTCTGTCGCCAACCGTTTCCTGGTCATGATGGGCGCACTGTTTCTCAGCATCTGGGGCACATGGACGATAATTAACACGCCGGTCGATGCGCTGCCTGACCTGTCAGATGTGCAGGTCATTATTAAAACCAGCTATCCCGGACAGGCTCCGCAGATTGTAGAAAACCAGGTCACCTATCCGCTTACCACCACCATGCTGTCCGTACCTGGCGCAAAAACCGTGCGTGGCTTTTCACAGTTCGGTGATTCGTATGTGTATGTCATTTTTGAAGACGGGACCGATCTGTACTGGGCCCGTTCGCGCGTGCTGGAATACCTGAATCAGGTTCAGGGCAAACTGCCTGCGGGTGTGAGCTCTGAAATCGGTCCGGACGCCACGGGAGTGGGCTGGATATTTGAATATGCCCTGGTCGATCGCAGCGGAAAACACGACCTTTCAGAACTGCGTTCTTTGCAGGACTGGTTTCTGAAATTTGAACTGAAGACCATCCCGAACGTGGCTGAGGTAGCCTCGGTTGGTGGCGTGGTGAAGCAGTACCAGATTCAGGTCAATCCGGTAAAACTGTCCCAGTATGGGATCAGCCTGCCCGAAGTGAAACAGGCTCTTGAATCGTCTAACCAGGAGGCCGGTGGTTCATCCGTTGAAATGGCCGAAGCGGAGTATATGGTCCGTGCCAGCGGTTATCTTCAGAGCATTGATGATTTTAATAACATCGTCCTGAAAACAGGTGAGAACGGCGTGCCGGTTTATCTGCGGGATGTTGCCCGCGTGCAGACCGGGCCCGAAATGAGGCGTGGTATTGCCGAGCTGAACGGCCAGGGAGAAGTCGCTGGCGGCGTGGTGATCCTGCGGTCGGGTAAAAATGCGCGCGACGTTATCACGGCAGTGAGGGATAAACTGGAGACGCTGAAGGCCAGCCTGCCGGAAGGCGTTGAAATCGTGACCACCTACGATCGCAGCCAGTTAATCGACCGGGCGATTGATAACCTCAGTTCCAAACTTCTGGAAGAGTTTATCGTGGTGGCCATCGTCTGTGCTCTGTTCCTGTGGCACGTACGTTCTGCCCTGGTGGCGATTATCTCTCTGCCGCTTGGCCTGTGTATCGCCTTTATCGTCATGCACTTCCAGGGACTGAACGCCAATATCATGTCGCTGGGAGGGATAGCGATTGCCGTCGGTGCGATGGTGGATGCCGCCATTGTGATGATTGAAAATGCGCACAAACGGCTTGAGGAGTGGGATCATCAGCATCCGGGTGAGCAGATTGACAACGCCACCCGCTGGAAGGTGATTACCGACGCCTCCGTGGAAGTGGGACCCGCGTTGTTCATTAGCCTGCTGATCATCACCCTGTCCTTTATTCCTATCTTTACCCTGGAAGGGCAGGAAGGTCGTCTGTTTGGCCCGCTGGCATTCACGAAAACGTACTCCATGGCGGGAGCGGCCGCACTGGCCATCATCGTCATTCCTATTCTGATGGGATTCTGGATCCGGGGGAAAATTCCTGCAGAGACCAGTAACCCCCTGAACCGGGTGCTGATCAAAGCGTATCATCCTTTGCTGCTGCGGGTCCTCCACTGGCCAAAAACAACCCTGCTGGTTGCGGCCTTGTCCATTTTCACGGTTATCTGGCCACTGAGTCAGGTGGGCGGTGAATTTCTGCCGAAGATTAACGAGGGCGATCTGCTGTATATGCCGTCGACCTTGCCTGGCGTCTCTCCGGCAGAAGCTGCAGCGCTCCTGCAGACAACAGACAAGTTAATCAAAAGCGTTCCTGAAGTGGCTTCTGTATTTGGCAAGACCGGTAAAGCAGAGACCGCAACGGATTCCGCGCCGCTCGAAATGGTGGAAACCACGATCCAGCTCAAACCTGAGGATCAGTGGCGTCCCGGCATGACAATTGACAAGATTATTGATGAACTCGACAGGACAGTCCGTTTACCGGGTCTGGCAAACCTCTGGGTGCCGCCTATCCGTAACCGTATTGATATGCTCTCAACCGGGATCAAAAGCCCGATAGGTATCAAAGTGTCCGGGACTGTTCTGTCCGATATCGACGCGACGGCGCAGAGTATCGAGGCGGTAGCCAAAACCGTGCCTGGCGTGGTGTCTGTCCTGGCTGAGCGACTTGAGGGCGGGCGCTACATCGATATCGATATCAACCGGGAGAAAGCCTCCCGCTACGGGATGACGGTAGGTGATGTCCAGCTGTTCGTCTCTTCAGCAATCGGAGGTGCTATGGTGGGTGAGACAGTTGAAGGGGTGGCCCGGTACCCTATTAACATTCGCTACCCGCAGGATTACCGGAACAGTCCGCAGGCGCTGAAACAGATGCCGATCCTGACCCCGATGAAGCAGCAGATCACGCTGGACGATGTCGCGGATATTAACGTCGTTTCTGGACCAACCATGCTGAAAACCGAAAATGCCCGGCCAGCCAGCTGGATTTATGTTGATGCCCGCGGCAGGGACATGGTGTCGGTGGTTAACGACATTAAGACGGCCATCAGCGAGAAAGTGAAACTGAGACCGGGAACCAGTGTGGCATTCTCCGGACAGTTTGAACTGCTTGAGCATGCCAACAAGAAACTGAAGCTGATGGTGCCGATGACGGTGATGATCATTTTCATCCTGTTGTATCTGGCATTCCGCCGGGTTGACGAAGCCCTGCTGATCCTGATGAGCCTGCCGTTCGCCCTGGTTGGCGGAATATGGTTCCTGTACTGGCAGGGCTTCCATATGTCAGTGGCGACCGGAACCGGGTTTATCGCCCTGGCCGGGGTGGCAGCAGAGTTTGGCGTGGTCATGCTGATGTATCTGCGTCATGCCATTGAAGTGCACCCGGAATTGTCCCGTAAAGAGACGTTCACACCGGAAGGTCTTGATGAAGCCCTTTATCATGGTGCCGTGCTGCGTGTCCGGCCGAAAGCCATGACCGTGGCGGTGATCATCGCGGGTCTGCTGCCGATACTCTGGGGAACCGGCGCAGGTTCAGAAGTCATGAGCCGTATTGCGGCCCCCATGATTGGCGGGATGATCACAGCTCCGCTGCTGTCCCTGTTCATTATTCCTGCCGCCTATAAACTCATCTGGCTGCGCAGACATAAAAAGAGCGTGTCATAACCCTGAAAGGACACCCCTGCGGGTGTCCTTTTGCATAAATTCACCCTGACGTCAGGGTTTACATCGATAACATACAGAGGTGAGTATGAAAAAAATAATTTTAATGGCCCTGGCTTTTGGCCTTTCACTTCCGGCAATGGCAGGTGAAAAAGTAATAGACATGTACAAGTCTGAAAACTGTGGTTGCTGTTCCCTGTGGGGCAAGGCGATGGAAAAGGACGGGTTTGAGGTACGGACCCACGTCATGAATGATCAGGCTCTGTCAGCCCTGAAAGAAAAATATGCTGTTCCTGCTGAGCTGAGAAGCTGTCATACCGCAGTTACTGGTAATTTGATCATTGAAGGTCATGTGCCTGCCACAACGATACATAAGGCAATGCAGTCTGGTTCAGGGATTTATGGCCTTGCCACCCCCGGTATGCCTGCGGGAAGCCCGGGAATGGAGATGGGGGCCCGTAAAGAGGCTTACGATGTTATCGCATTCTCTCCGGAGGGCAGTAAAAAGATCTTCCAGCGAATCGAATAGTCAGCGGAACGGCTGATAACGGGACGTCGGCAGCAGGCACTCCTGTGCCGGCGACATTCGTGGTAATCGCATCCATGACATACCCTGAAGACAGAAAATGCTTCAGGCATGCATAAGGAGAGTTATTGTGAAAAATGACAATGTAGTGCAACACAACAACCAGACTGCTTCTGAACAGACATTATCCCCGGACGAGAGCCACGTATTGCATAAGGTGAGAGATCCCGTGTGCGGGATGGCATTCCTGCCCGACAAGGCGCACAGCAGCATTCGATACCAGGACCATCAGCTTTATTTCTGCTCTGCCAGCTGTGAGAGTAAATTTACAGCCCATCCCGACCGTTATCTTACCGAAGATGCCAGTGAACATTCCCACCACCACCACCACGATCACCACGAAGTCAGCCCAGACCAGATAAAACAGCCTCACCATCAGGCGGAGAAAGATATTTCTGAAGGTGTGTGGACATGTCCGATGCACCCGGAGATACGCCGCAGTGGTCCCGGAAGCTGTCCTGTCTGTGGAATGGCACTGGAACCGCTCGTAGCCACGGCATCGACGGGGCCGAGTGATGAACTTCGCGACATGACAAGACGCTTCTGGCTGGGGTTGTTGCTGGCGTTTCCGGTTCTGATACTCGAAATGGGATCTCATCTGTTTCCCGCCTTGAGGAATACAGTACCGCCACAATACAACACATGGCTGCAACTGCTTCTGGCCTCTCCAGTCGTGTTGTACTGCGGCTGGCCATTCTTCGCCCGGGCCGGAATGTCGTTGCGTAACCGCTCCCTGAATATGTTTACCCTTGTTGCAATGGGGACCGGCGTAGCCTGGGTTTACAGCGTCATTGCAACCGTCTTCCCCTCCTGGTTTCCTGCATCGTTCAGAAACATGGATGGCCTGGTGGCCGTTTATTTTGAAGCCGCAGCAGTAATTACGGTGCTTGTTCTGCTGGGACAGGTTCTTGAACTGCGGGCACGGGAACAAACCTCAGGTGCCATTACTGCGCTTCTGAACCTTGCCCCCAAAACAGCCAGGCGGCTGGATCATGACGGTCATGAAACGGATATTAATGCAGAAGATGTCCTGCCTGGCGATAAGCTCCGCATCAGACCTGGAGAGAGTATTCCGGTCGACGGTATCGTGGTCGAAGGCAAAACAACTGTTGATGAATCGATGGTGACCGGGGAGTCTATGCCGGTTACCAAAAAAGAGGGTGAACCTGTCATTGGGGGGACGATTAATCAGACAGGTAGTCTTATCATCCGAGCAGAGAAAGTCGGTGATGAAACGATGCTCTCACGAATTGTTCAGATGGTCGCTGATGCACAGCGTTCGCGAGCCCCCATCCAGAGAATGGCTGACAGCGTTTCAGGCTGGTTTGTTCCTCTGGTGATACTTATCGCGGTTGTTGCTTTCGTGATCTGGTCTGTCTGGGGGCCCGAGCCCAGGATGGCGCACGGTCTGATTGCGGCTGTGTCGGTCCTGATTATTGCCTGTCCCTGCGCGCTGGGGCTGGCCACGCCGATGTCGATAATGGTGGGGGTGGGCAAAGGAGCCCAGGCCGGGGTGTTAATCAAAAATGCCGAAGCCCTTGAGCGTCTTGAAAAAGTGGACACGCTGGTTGTCGACAAAACAGGCACGCTCACGGAAGGTTCGCCTACGGTGACAGGAATTATCAGTCTCAGTCCGGGTGGGGAAGCCTCTCTTTTGCGTGTAACGGCCGCAGTGGAAAAAGGCTCGCAGCATCCGCTGGGTATGGCAGTCGTCAGAGCAGCACAGGAAAAGGGGATCGCAATACCCGCAGTCACTCATTTCGATGCGCCGTCGGGTAAAGGTGTCACAGGCGATGTCGAAGGTCAACGGATTGTTATTGGTAATGAACTGGTTATGCAGGAAAACAGTATCGTTGTTGATA
This sequence comes from Enterobacter cloacae complex sp. IR53041, assembly GCF_049238285.1. Classification (NCBI taxonomy): domain Bacteria; kingdom Pseudomonadati; phylum Pseudomonadota; class Gammaproteobacteria; order Enterobacterales; family Enterobacteriaceae; genus Enterobacter; species Enterobacter cloacae complex sp. IR53041. Next base: position 16,336 of record NZ_JBMKHB010000010.1, read on the forward strand.
ATCAAAAGGCCGTTGCGGATACGTTGCGGATGGAAGGCGCTACCGTTATCTATGTGGCCACGGACGGGGACCTTGCAGGCCTGATAGCTATTTCGGATCCCGTGAAAGCAACCACGCCGGATGCACTTAAAGCGTTGCGTCAGGCGGGGATCCGCATCGTTATGCTCACCGGGGATAACCAGCTTACCGCTGAAGCAGTCGCACGGAAACTGGGAATAGATGAGGTTGAAGCCGGGATTCTGCCGGATGGCAAAAAAGCAGTGATAACCCGACTGAAAGCGTCTGGCCATGTGGTTGCGATGGCCGGAGACGGTGTGAATGATGCCCCGGCGCTGGCAGCGGCTGACGTGGGAATAGCCATGGGAACGGGTACAGATGTGGCAATTGAAAGTGCCGGAGTCACCCTTCTCAAAGGCGACCTGATGATACTGAACAGGGCCCGTCATCTGTCAGAGATCACCATGAAAAATATCCGACAGAATCTGTTTTTTGCATTTATCTACAACGCACTTGGTGTGCCGGTGGCTGCAGGCCTGCTTTATCCTGTGTATGGAATACTGCTGTCGCCAGTTATTGCGGCGGCGGCCATGGCTCTTTCTTCCGTCAGCGTCATTGTGAATGCGTTGCGTCTGAAAAGTGTCAGGCTCGGGAAATAACACTGAGTGAAGGGTCTGTTATGAACAGAAGGAGTCCAGTATGAAAAGTACCACCTATGCGCTTATTGCTGTCGCCGCGATCGCGGCATTTGCCCTCCTGCGAGAACACTGGTCACATGTGGCAGGTTACTGGCCATATCTGTTATTGCTGGTCTGCCCGCTAATGCATCTTTTCCACGGCCACGGAGGGCATGGGGATCACCAACATCACGGAAGTGAAAACAATAAAAAAAATTAATCCGGCAAACGGGGCCGCGTCGCGGTCCCGTTATCAGTCCAGGTATCGTTCGTAGTCTCTGGCATGCGCAAAGGCATGCTGTTCGAGTTTGTTATCAGCGGGTGCCGATGCCCGGAACGCCAGTGAATTAACAGGATTGTTATTGATGACCAGCTCGTAATGTAAATGAGGACCGGATGAACGTCCGCTGTTACCGGATAACGCAATAGCACCTCCCCGGGTAACTCTGGCCCCTTTAGTAACGAGTATTTTATTGAGGTGGAGATAGCGAGTTTTAACACCGGCTTTTCCCGTTACTTCAACAAAATATCCCATGGTACTGTTGTATTCGGCCCGGGTGATTTTTCCGTCGATGACGCTGACTATTTTCGTGTTCATGGGCATGGAATAATCAATGCCATTATGGGGACTCACTTTTCCCGATACCGGGTTAAGTCTTGCAGGATTGAAAGGTGAACTGAGTCTTGCTGTGGCTGGTAACGGATAATCGAGACTGCCTTTCCCGGAAGTATCGGAAAGATTATAGAACTTTTTGTCTGATATACGATACGCCGTGTAATTAAATGAGCCGGACGTAAATTTATAAGCCACTACACGTGATTTTCCCGCTTTCTTTTGCAGTACGAGTTTTAATGATTCATTTTTTTTCAAATGCCGAAGATTAAAGCGGGAAGGCAAAGAGCGCTGAAGGATAGCGATCTCGTTCGATTCCAGCCCCGAGCGGGTGGCTGAAAGGTAAGCATTTTCTTTTACGACATCGGTAGAATACATTTACTGGAATTCGCCGTTAGCATGAACACTGCGGCGTATGCTAGGGGTTTTCAGGAGGCGTGTCATCTGCCAGTTAATCGGGAGCACCGTTGATGGTCGTCATTTTTGTAACATATCTTGTTTCCCGTTTGCTCCTGAAGATCTGGGAACTGTATGACCAGCCTGACGGTGATGATTAACGGGACTGAAACAGGTTACGGCAGAGCAATATGGGGCTCATGTCCTGCTACGTAACCCGTCAGTAAAGCCCTGCTAAGCACTAACCCGCCTGCAGTTACCTGGAGGAATACAGGCCGCGAAGCTTTCTTGCCTGTGTCTGATGAGCTTCCGCACCGGCATTATTGACCTGCTCATGCACGAGGGCGGCTTTCTCTCCGGCATTCAGTTCGTTAAAAGAAGAAGAGGAGGTCTTTGAATTTGCACCACTGTCGGACAGCATTTTTTTATGTTCCTCAATCATTTTCTGATGTGCATAGGACGCGCTGTTGTTCATAAATGAATGAGCAACAATGGCCCTTTCATGTTCATTCATTTCAGAGAATGAGGGCGTGTTGTTTTTATTAACCCTGTCCGGTAAGTTTTCATGCGTCGAGGAATTCACATGACTGACGGCTGAGGCATTATTAACAAATCGATGTGCTTCATGGGCAATATCACTGGACTGAGCAAAAGCTGCCCCACAAAATAAAGCTGTAAACGCAGTGGCCGTGATTAATATATTCATGTGTAATTACCTTCTGAGGTACATAAAAGATGTCCTTATGATCATATATAAAAATAATCAACCTGTGGGGAAGATGACGTAAATGTAATACAGCTATGTACATTACACGATTGTAATGAATTTGTTTCTTAAGGTGTGCTAGATTCATTTCATTGTAAGTGGATGAACCAGTAATTTAATTTAAATCGGTTCTCGAATTCTGTCAGTAACCATACTTTAAATAAGGGAATGCGCATGCTGTTGAAAACGTCTCGACGAACTTTCCTGAAGGGGTTAACCCTCTCTGGCGTAGCCGGAAGTCTTGGCGTATGGAGTTTCAATGCGCGTTCCAGTCTGAGCCTGCCAGTTGCCGCATCCCTGCAGGGTACTCAGTTTGACCTGACCATTGGTGAAACGGCCGTCAATATCACGGGCAGTGAGCGTCAGGCCAAAACAATCAATGGAGGCCTGCCGGGGCCCGTTCTTCGCTGGAAAGAAGGTGACACCATTACCCTGAAGGTCAAAAACCGTCTTAATGAACAGACGTCCATTCACTGGCACGGCATTATTCTTCCGGCCAATATGGATGGTGTTCCGGGGCTGAGTTTTATGGGCATAGAGCCTGATGATACCTACGTTTACACCTTTAAGGTTAAGCAGAACGGGACTTACTGGTACCACAGCCATTCCGGTCTGCAGGAACAGGAGGGGGTATACGGTGCCATTATCATCGATGCCAGGGAGCCAGAACCGTTTGCTTACGATCGTGAGCATGTGGTCATGTTGTCTGACTGGACCGATGAAAATCCTCACAGCCTGCTGAAAAAATTAAAAAAACAGTCGGATTACTACAATTTCAATAAACCAACCGTTGGCTCTTTTTTCCGCGACGTGAATACCAGGGGGCTGTCAGCCACCATTGCCGATCGGAAAATGTGGGCTGAAATGAAAATGAATCCGACTGACCTCGCGGATGTCAGTGGCTACACCTACACCTATCTCATGAACGGGCAGGCCCCGCTGAAAAACTGGACCGGACTGTTCCGTCCCGGTGAAAAGATACGCTTACGGTTTATCAACGGCTCGGCAATGACCTATTTCGATATCCGTATCCCCGGGCTGAAAATGACGGTCGTGGCTGCAGATGGCCAGTATGTAAACCCGGTTACCGTTGACGAATTCAGGATTGCCGTTGCCGAAACCTATGATGTCATTGTGGAGCCTCAGGGTGAGGCCTATACCATCTTCGCACAATCCATGGACAGGACCGGTTACGCTCGAGGGACACTGGCCACGAGAGAGGGGTTAAGTGCTGCCGTTCCCCCCCTCGATCCCCGTCCTCTGTTGACCATGGAAGATATGGGTATGGGGGGAATGGGACATGATATGGCAGGAATGGACCACAGCCAGATGGGAGGCATGGATAACAGCGGAGAGATGATGTCTATGGACGGTGCTGACCTTCCGGATAGCGGGACATCCTCCGCGCCCATGGATCACAGCAGCATGGCCGGTATGGATCATTCCCGGATGGCCGGAATGCCGGGTATGCAAAGTCATCCTGCGTCAGAAACGGATAACCCACTGGTTGATATGCAGGCGATGAGCGTCTCTCCGAAATTAAATGATCCGGGTATTGGTCTTCGAAATAACGGAAGAAAGGTTCTCACGTACGCGGATTTGAAAAGCCGCTTTGAGGATCCTGACGGACGTGAACCTGGCCGTACCATAGAACTGCATTTAACCGGCCACATGGAAAAGTTTGCCTGGTCATTTAACGGAATCAAGTTTTCAGATGCCGCACCGGTGCTGCTGAAATACGGTGAGCGGCTCAGGATCACGCTGATCAACGATACCATGATGACTCACCCCATTCACCTGCATGGTATGTGGAGCGATCTGGAAGATGAAAACGGTAATTTCATGGTTCGTAAACACACAATAGATGTTCCCCCTGGTACAAAACGCAGTTACAGAGTGACAGCAGATGCGCTTGGCCGCTGGGCGTATCACTGCCATTTGCTCTATCACATGGAAATGGGAATGTTTCGTGAAGTCCGGGTGGAGGAATGATGCGAATGAAGAGAAATTTGAAGGCCATACCTGTTCTGGTCGCCGGTTTGTTTACCTCACAGCTTTCTATTGCGGCGGGCTCCGTCTCTGCAGATCCCCACGCCGGGCACGACATGTCTGCCATGCAGATGCCAGCAGATGAGAATTTCACTGAGATGACGTCAATGGAGCCCATTGTAACTGAGAGCAGAACGCCAATTCCGCCTGTTACCGATGCCGACCGGAAGGCTGCATTCGGCAATTTACAGGGGCATGCGATTCACGACAGTGCGATTAATTATCTGGTTCTGCTGGATCAACTGGAATGGCAACGGTCGGATAACACCAACAATTTCAGCTGGAGTGTTAACAGCTGGATTGGAGGCGACACAGATCGGATTTGGCTAAAGAGTGAAGGTGAACGAAGCAATGGGGAAACGGAGGCGGCTGAAGCGCAGTTACTCTGGGGACATGCGGTTGGCCCATGGTGGGATTTGGTTGCGGGTGTCAGGCAGGATTTCAGACCTGCTTCTGCCCGGACCTGGGCTGCTGTCGGTTTTCAGGGGCTGGCACTCTATAATTTTGAGTCTGAAATTACGGGTTTTGTCAGTAATGGCGGAAAAGCAGCCCTTCGTCTGGGAGGAGAATACGACGTTTTACTGACTAACCGGCTCATACTCCAGCCATCCTATGAGGTGAATTTCTACAGTCAGGATGATGAATCGCGGGGTCGCGGCAGGGGACTGACTGACACAGAGCTGGGGCTCCGGCTGCGCTATGAAATACGCCGTGAGTTTGCACCCTATATAGGCGTTTCCTGGAATCAACTTTACGGGAAAACATCCGATATGGCGAAAAGAGAAGGTGAGAAAGACCATCAGGTAGTATTCCTGGCGGGAGCCAGAATCTGGTTTTAACGCACTGATATAAAACACTCAACTAAACAGGTAAATAAAATGTCGATTTTAAATAAAGCCATTCTTACAGGTGGCCTCGTTATGGGCGTTGCTTTCTCTGCTATGGCCCATCCGGAATTAAAAAACTCTGTGCCACAGGCTGATTCAGCCGTAGCGGCCCCGGAAAAGATTCAGCTTAATTTCTCGGAAAATCTGACCGTGAAATTCTCAGGTGCAAAATTAACGATGACGGGTATGAAAGGCATGTCATCACATTCTCCGATGCCGGTCGCGGCAAAAGTGGCGCCAGGCGCTGACCCTAAATCGATGGTCATTATTCCGCGAGAGCCTTTACCCGCTGGCACTTATCGTGTTGACTGGCGCGCGGTTTCTTCAGATACGCACCCTATTACCGGTAATTACACCTTTACAGTGAAGTAATATTATGAACGACCTGATTATGATTGTTATTCGTTTTCTTCTTTATCTGGATTTGATGGTAATATTTGGATTGCCATTTTTTCAGATATATGGAATAAGCGGTGTCAGACATGAAACCTATAACCTGACTAATTTCAGGTCGTTTATAACCTTTGCTGTTGTTACAGGCATCATTCTTACTGGCATTAATATGCTCCTGGTATCTAATGCCATGAGTGGAGTAACTGACCTCAGAGAATTATCCATCCATGTTATCGAGATGGTGATAGAAGAAACTGATGTGGGTATTAGCTGGATTGTCAGGCTCTGTGCCCTGTTTACCACACTCGGTGCTTTGTTCCTTTACACTAATAAGAGAGTATTGTCCTGCCTGCTGATGACGATGAGTGGGGGCGTGGCGCTGGCTACACTTGCCTGGGGAGGACACGCCGTTATGCATGACGGTCTGCATTACTATCTCCATTTACTGAGCGATCTGACCCATCTCGGCGCTGCAGGTGCCTGGACAGGTGCTCTGGTTGCATTTGCTATCCTGCTGATGCGCAGAAACGAGCATAATGCACAGAGCGTCATTGTGATATCTGACTCCCTGGCAAAATTTGCCACGGCAGGAACGGTGATTGTTGTAGCCCTGATCCTGAGTGCGCTGGTCAACTATCTGTATATTGCTGAGGGTAACTTAACTCCCTTATTCAACAGTTCCTGGGGGAGGATATTGCTTGCCAAGACGGCTCTGTTTGTTCTGATGCTTCTTCTGGCTGCAGCAAACCGGTTTCACCTGGGTCCCCGGCTTGAAGTTATGGTCAGGGAAGGGAATTATGATCGCAGCGTTGCCCTGATGCGAAACAGCATCCTGACAGAATTCGTTGTTGCGATTATCATTCTGGGCGCCGTAGCGTGGCTCGGAATGCTTGCTCCGTCTCAGGTCAGCTAGGGGACAGCCAAAGCTCATGCGTGAGATTTTTACTTTCATATCAGCGAGTTGACCATGCAGCGTATTTTAATCGTTGAAGACGAACAAAAAACAGGTCGTTACCTGCAGCAGGGACTGGTTGAGGAAGGCTATCAGGCCGATCTCTTTAATAATGGCCGCGATGGTCTCGGGGCCGCGTCGAAGGGACAGTATGATTTGATAATACTGGACGTGATGCTGCCTTTCCTCGACGGGTGGCAAATCATCAGCGCACTGAGGGAGTCTGGGCACGAAGAACCGGTCCTGTTTTTAACCGCAAAGGACAACGTGCGGGACAAAGTGAAAGGACTGGAGCTTGGCGCAGATGACTACCTGATTAAGCCCTTTGATTTTACGGAGCTGGTTGCACGTGTAAGAACCCTACTGCGCCGGGCACGCTCGCAGGCCGCAACAGTCTGCACCATCGCCGATATGACCGTTGATATGGTGCGCCGGACCGTGATCCGTTCGGGGAAGAAGATCCATCTCACCAGTAAAGAATACGTTCTGCTTGAGTTGCTGCTGCAACGCACCGGAGAAGTGTTACCCAGGAGTCTTATCTCGTCCCTGGTCTGGAACATGAATTTTGACAGTGATACGAATGTGATTGATGTCGCCGTGAGACGTCTGAGAAGTAAAATTGATGATGACTTTGAGCCAAAACTGATCCATACCGTTCGCGGTGCCGGATATGTCCTGGAGATCAGAGAAGAGTGAGGTTCAAAATTTCCCTGACCACACGCCTGAGCCTGATTTTTTCTGCGGTGATGCTTACGGTATGGTGGTTATCAAGTTTTATCCTGATTAGCACCCTTAATGGCTATTTCGATAATCAGGACCGCGATTTTCTGACAGGTAAACTTCAGCTCACCGAAGAGTTTCTTAAAACAGAGACGTTCAGGAACAAAACGGATATTAAGTCATTATCAGAAAAAATAAACGATGCGATGGTGGGGCACAATGGCTTATTCATTTCTATAAAAAACATGGAAAATGAAAAAATTGTTGAACTCTATGCCAAAAATTCTGTTGTTCCAGCGGTCCTGCTTAATAAGTCGGGTGATATTCTCGACTATATGATCCAGACGGAAGAAAATAACACCGTGTACCGCAGTATCTCGCGGCGGGTTGCCGTGACGCCGGAACAGGGTAAAAGCAAACATGTCATCATTACGGTTGCCACGGATACTGGGTATCACACCCTGTTTATGGACAAACTCAGTACCTGGCTGTTCTGGTTCAATATCGGTCTGGTCTTTATTTCTGTTTTTCTGGGCTGGCTGACCACACGTATTGGTCTGAAACCGCTACGGGAAATGACCAGTCTGGCTTCCTCCATGACCGTACACAGCCTGGATCAGCGTCTAAATCCCGATCTGGCTCCGCCGGAAATCTCTGAGACCATGCAGGAGTTCAATAATATGTTTGATCGCCTGGAGGGGGCATTCCGGAAACTGTCAGATTTCTCGTCTGACATCGCGCATGAGCTGCGCACACCAGTCAGTAATCTGATGATGCAGACGCAGTTTGCACTGGCTAAGGAAAGGGATGTTTCGCATTACCGCGAAATTTTATTCGCTAACCTGGAAGAACTGAAAAGGTTGTCACGAATGACCAGTGACATGCTTTTTCTGGCACGTTCAGAGCATGGTCTGCTGCGGCTGGATAAACATGATGTGGATCTGGCAGCCGAACTGAATGAATTACGTGAGTTGTTCGAGCCCCTGGCAGACGAAACAGGAAAGACAATCACGGTTGAAGGAGAGGGCGTTGTTGCCGGAGACAGCGATATGCTCCGACGTGCTTTCAGTAACCTGCTTTCCAATGCAATCAAGTATTCTCCCGATAACACCTGTACAGCGATACACCTTGAGCGTGACAGTGACTGTGTGAACGTGATGATTACGAATACGATGTCCGGCCAGGTTCCCGCTAATCTGGAACGTTTGTTTGACCGGTTCTATCGCGCAGACTCATCAAGGTTCTACAACACGGAAGGCGCGGGGCTGGGATTATCAATTACAAGGTCGATCATTCATGCTCACGGCGGCGAGCTGTCAGCAGAACAGCAGGGGCGTGAAATTGTGTTCAAAGTGCGCCTGTTAATGGATTAATCCCGTTGTTCAGGAGAAACCTGGAAGGTGACAAAATTGTCATCATTCAGTCACGCGATAAACAGAGGCGGTTTTTTATAATTATTCATAAATCAGGAGCAGCGTGATAACACAATCACCTGGTTCCTGGAGTGATGATTAACCCGCCCTGAGATCAACTGCTTTCTCTGTTATAAGCCATTGATTGTTTGGGTATGTAAACACCGGAGACCCAACCATGAAAAAGATTCTCGTATCATTTGTTGCCATTATGGCTGCCGCTTCATCTGCCATGGCTGCAGAGACAATGAACATGCATGACCAGGTAAATAATGCACAGGCACCTGCCCACCAGATGCAGTCATCTGCTGAAAAAAGTGCAATTCAGGGAGACAGCATGACAATGATGGATATGAGCAGTCACGATCAGGCCGCAATGTCCCATGACATGATGCAAAACAGCAATTCTGCTGCCCACCAGGACATGGCTGAAATGCATAAAAAAATGATGAAAGCTAAACCCGGAGCTACCAACGAAACAGCAAAGTCATTTTCTGAAATGAGCGAGCATGAGAAGGCCGCAGCTGTACATGAGAAGGCGAATAATGGTCAGTCTTCCGTTGTTCACCAGCAGCAGGCTGATAAGCATCGCAGTCAGATCACCCAGAATTAACCCGCAGCTCCACTTGTTAGACCCTCATTTGACGCCGAAGTCACTGGCTTACGCTCCCGTCCGGGAGCGTTTTTTTTTCCCATATATCAAACTTTAACTCTGAAGAGGTGGAAGTATCTGACCAACACTGTCACGTAACGCCAGATAACTACAAAAACACCTTTTTCCTCCTGTAAATTGCAGTTCCTGCAAGAACATCAAGGCATAATGTTGGAACAGCGTGTGATACACACTTAGCATCATGTTTTGTATGTGTTTTTTTTAAAACTTTACAACTTTAAAGTCTTTTTCAGGTTAAAGGATACAACTTTAATGTCTCTACACAGCAGAAGACAAGTGACACCAGCGCGCTGCCACTCATCGCGCTTGGCTTTACGAGCTGACGGTGGTGGCGTCCGTCACGGCCAGAATATTGCCCGCGGCCACGGTCCCCATCTTGATGTATGACGCGGCGGTAACGCCGCCAATATGCGGTGAAATCACCACGTTTTCTACGGACTGCCAGAGGTGCGGCGCCGTCAGCGGCTCCTGGGTAAAGCTGTCCAGCGCTGCGCTGTGCAGCGTGCCATCCCGGAGCGCCGCCAGTAACGATTCACTGTGGATCAGTCCACCGCGTGCCGTATTGACCAGAATGGCGTTCCGTTTGCAGTGTGCGAGCGCCTCGCTATTGATCATTCCCCGATTCTCATCGGTTAGCGGACAGTGCAAAGAGATGACATCGGAACGGGAAAGAAGTCCGGTCAGCGTCTCTGCACGTTCGCACAGGGCAGGCATCGATTTAGCATAGGGATCGTAAGCCAGCACCTTCATGCCGAAGGCATGACCAATAGTTGCCACGCGCGAGCCGATAGCGCCCAATCCGATTAGCCCCAGGGTTAATCCTTCCAGCTCAATGGATTTATGCGTTGCCTTATCCCAGTGCCCGTCCCGCAGCCGCTTGTCCAGAGGCACCACGGACTTTGCGCAGGCGAGGATCAGCGCCCAGGTATGTTCAGCCACTGCCGCCGCGTTTGCGCCTGGGGCAGCGCGGACGGCGATATTGCGCTCGGCCGCTGCCGTCTGGTCTATCACATCGATCCCGCTTCCGTGCTTGGAAATAACCTGCAGAGCCGGGGCGGCATCCATGACTTTCGCGGTGATCCGGCCGTAACGAACCAGAATCGCCACGGGATTGTGTCGTTCACACAGCGCGATCAGGTCATCTTCTGTCGGCTGGCGGCCCGCAAACACCACCTCAAAGCCCTGCAGCATCACCATGGCCTGCTCCGCCAGGTCGCTTCCGGTAACCAGAATTACGTCTTTGCCCCCCATCACAGCATCTCCCCGTCAGCTAACATACCTGCCTTACGAAGCGCGTCATCAAGCCAGTGTGGACGCAAATCGCCTTCACGGATGGCGGCAAGACGCCGGGTCTCCATCTCCAGCTTTTCTTTTGCCAGCGCGATAACCTGCTGAACCTCATCGCGCGGGATGACGACCACGCCGTCGATATCCGCGACAACCAGATCCCCTGCCTGAACCGTCGCCCCGGCGACTGAAATGGGATGATTAACCCGGCCAGAAATTAACTTTGTCGGGCCGCAGGGGTTCAGACCGGCAGAAAAGACAGGGTAGTGGCCTTTGCTCAGGGAATCGGCGTCACGTACAGCGCCGTCAATGATGATGCCCGCAATGCCGCTCGCCTGAGCCTGGGTGGCCATGATTTCGCCCAGCAGCGCGCAGCTCAGGTCGCCTTTGCCATCGACGACCAGGACATCGCCGGGTTGCGCAACCGCCATCGCGGCATGAATCGCCAGATTATCACCCGGACGGACTTCCACGGTGATGGCCGGACCCGCAACGGACATGTGAGGAGCCAGTGGTTTGATGCGGCCGTGAAGCGTACCGCGGCGACCGGCCACGTCGGCCAGAATGGCTGCCTGATACTCGGCAGCCCGACGAACGTCCTCGGCAGAAACGCGTTCGAACTGGCGATTAATCGCTTTTTTTTCAGAAACGGACATGAATGCCTCCATATTGTTTTACTAAGTACAACGCAGGTGTACAGAGCAAAACAACTATAGCGGTGTTGCTTTCCTTTTAGCCAGACCCGAGGTGGCGTTTGTGATGTAAACACGAAGTGACTCACAAAATTTGAGGTACACTCACTGCCGGGCTAACAAGGAGATAATGATGGGGAATGAAGGCGTTGTAGCGGTTGAAAAAGCGCTGGCTTTACTGGATTGCTTCCGTCCTGGGGATGAGAGCCTGACGCTGACCGCGCTGGCACAGCTGTCGGGTTATCACAAAACCACGGTTTACCGCTTGATGAATTCTCTTGAACGGATGAATTACGTCGTCAGGCATGAAGACGGCAATTATGCGCTTGGCCCACGTCTGCTTTACCTCGGCAAGCTGTATGAACAATCTTTCCATCTTTCGCGGGTGGTTCAGCCAGAGCTTCAGGCCTTATCCCTGGCGTCTCAGGAGAGCGCCAGCTGGTATGTGCTGGAGGGCGGGCAGCGCCTTTGCCTGTTTCGCGCGGAAGCGTCGCACGGCCTGCGACACAGCAATCTTCCCGGCAGCCAGTTCCCGCTCGATAATTCGGCCATCAGTAATGTCTTGCGCCACTGGGGGCTCAATGAGAGCCTGCCGGAGGGCGACGCTGAACTCCCTTTCTACACGTCAGGCGCACGCGATCCCCACACCGCGGCGTTTGCGATGCCTGTCTTCGGCGTTCACGACAAGCTGGTTGCGGCGTTAGCCCTGACCGGCCCCATCTCACGGCTGACGGAAGATCGTCGTGAGAAGGAGATAGGCCCGTTGATGAAGGCGGCGGCCAGCCGTCTGTCGCAGAAAATGGGAGCCAGTAAGCCCTTCTGTCAGCAGTTCTTTGGTGAAACGAGCGACGCGGCGGAAGAAAATCTTTAAACGCAGAAGCGGGACATGTGTCCCGCTTCTGTCATCATGAATGTGTGACCTGTTTTTCGTGTAGCTGAGCGTTGCGGGCCTGCCGTCCCATAATGAGTACCGCGATACCCCCGGCCAGGCACAGCACGGCCAGCGGAAGCATAGCCAGCGTGTAGCTGCCCGTTTGCTCGCTGATCATGCCGTAGGCATTTACCATGACCGCCCCGCCAATCAGGTTCGCGATGGCGCCAATCGCGGCCAGCCCTGCCGCCGCCGAGGAGCTGCTCATCCAGCCGGACGCCAGCGCCCAGAAAGGCCCTTTCATCGAATACGCGCCCGTCAGGATAATGCTCAGGATCGCGAGAGTGGCAAAGAGCGAGACGCTGACAAAGGCAGCGAACACGCCGGCGGCAATCATGAACAGCGTCAGCGCAGTATGCCAGCGGCGTTCATTGGTGCGATCGGAGTGTCGTCCCCAGACAATCATCAGAACCGATGCCAGACCGTAAGGAATGGCGTTAAACAGACCGGTTTGAAGATTATCAAGATGGAAGGATTTCAGCAGCTGAGGAGACCAGACGCTAATAGTGGTGCCCGCGGACGATGCGCCCGCGTAAATCAGCGCCATCAGCCAGATTTGACGATGCTTCAGCAACTGCCACGTCGTCTGGTGTCCAATGTTCTTTTGCTGGCTACGCTCGGTCTCAAGGGTGGTTTCCAGCCACTTTTTCTGTTCATCGCTGAGCCATTTCGCCTGATGAGGGCGATCCCGGAGAATAAACCAGGCCGCAATACCCAGCAGCACCGCAGGTAAGCCTTCAATAATGAACAGCAGATGCCAGCCGCGAAGACCCAGCCAGCCATCCAGCGACAGTATCAATCCGGAAAGCGGGGAGCCGATGAAGTTAGCGAGCGGGATGGCGACCATAAAGGACGCAATAATGCGCGCGCGGTAGCGGGCAGGGATCCACCAGGTCAGATACAGCACGACGCCGGGGAAGAAGCCTGCTTCCGCTGCTCCGAGAAGAAAACGGACGATATAGAGCGACGTGGTATTTTGAACCAGCGCCATGCCCATGGAGACGATGCCCCAGCTGATCATAATGCGCGGGATCCACAGCCGGGCGCCGACTTTCTGCATGGCCAGGTTGCTCGGCACCTCAAACAGGAAATAGGCCACGAAGTAGAGGCTGCTGGCGAAGCCAAACGCCGCTTTGCTGAGGCCAAGGTCCTCATTCATCTGCAGCGAAGCCATGCCGATATTCCCGCGATCGATAATCGAGACCAGGTAACTGACAATCAGAAACGGGAGAATACGCCAGATCACCTTCCGCATCGTCTCTCTTTCTATGTCCTCGGTGGCGGTCGCGCCGTTACGTAAATGTTCTGTCATTGTATCCTCGCAGGGTGTGTTCTTTGTTTTATTAGGTACAACTTAGTTTTATTAAACAAGACCACTATAGCGACGGTGCGTTCTTTTTATCCAGTTAATGGAAGGTTTAAATGATGTAAATAAGAGGTGACTCACAGATAGTGCGCTGCGGATATCGCTCAAGGCTGCTGACCAGCCGCAAGCAGGACGTGCCGGCAGAGAAATAATCACGTAACGCAATTATTGCACCAACTTTTCCTCTCCCTTCGACTAAGCTTCGACCAGATGCCCCGCCGCGCTCGCGGGGCCATATCCCTTTTGGTCAGAGCACGTACCATGCAGCTACTCAGCATTATTATTTTGCTTACCCTAACCGTGGTCATTCATTCGCTGTGGATGTTTGGCGTTTTAAAATTCATCACGTTAGACGTCGATTCTGCGGTACGCATTGTTTTACGCAATGTCGGTATCGTGATCTCTATGATTTTCGCCCATCTTCTGGAGGCCGGGCTGTTTGCTGCCTTTTATTTTGTCATCGACGCGTTTAATGACTGGAACACCAGCTTCTACTTTTCGCTGGTGAGCTATGCGACGGTAGGGTACGGCGACGTCACGTTACCCCAGCACTGGCGGCTCATCGGCGGGGTGGAAGGACTGGTGGGCGCGTTGATGGTAGGCTGGTCTGTGGCGGTTCTGGTCGCAGTGCTGCAGCGTTTGCGTGGCATGAGCGCCTAAACGGTAGATGTGCAATCCCCATCTGGTAAGGTAAAGTACACCCCTTACGCGGCCGTCACGCTGCGGTTTTGAGGGGGGATGTGATAAACAGCCCACCCTTTTTCTCTGCTGGTTTACGCCAGCCTGCATGGTGCTGTGCTTTGCCTCTATAAAAGGGTTTTGTATGTCTGCTGCTCATCTCGGTTTCCCGACGGAAACCGTTGTTGTCTTTGTAGTGATGGCCGTTGGGGCGATGTTTATCGACCTCTTTATGCACCGTCACGATAAACCGATCTCGCTGAAAAGCGCCGCAATGTGGTCCCTCTTCTGGGTCATGATGGCGATGGCCTTCGCCGGGTTCCTGTACGTTCACCACGGCGCCGAGATGGCGAGCCTGTTCCTCACCGGTTATGCGCTGGAGGAGGTGCTCTCCGTCGATAACCTGTTTGTGATGATGGCGATCTTCGCCTGGTTCGGCGTGCCGGATAAGTACCGTCACCGCGTGCTCTACTGGGGCGTGCTGGGGGCGATTGTCTTCCGCGGTATTTTCGTGGCTATCGGCACCAGCCTGTTAAGTCTGGGGCCTTACGTCGAGGTGATTTTCGCGCTGGTCGTCGGCTGGACGGCGGTAATGATGCTCCGACGCAATGAAGAGAGTGACGAAGTGGAAGATTACTCGGGTCATCTCGCCTATCGCCTGGTGAAACGCTTCTATCCGGTCTGGCCGAAAATCAGCAGCAACGCCTTTATTCTGACGCAGAAAGAGGTGGATGCGGAGCTTGAAAAGCCGGAAAACCAGGACGTGATGGTTGGGCGCGTGAAGAAGGCGAAGCGCTATGCGACCCCGCTGCTGCTCTGCGTGGCGGTGGTGGAACTCTCAGACGTGATGTTCGCGTTTGACTCCGTGCCGGCCATTATCGCCGTCAGCCGCGAGCCGCTGATTATCTACAGCGCCATGATGTTCGCTATTCTCGGCCTGCGTACCCTTTACTTCGTGCTGGAAGCGCTGAAGCAGTATCTGGTGCATCTCGAGAAAGCGGTGGTGCTGCTGCTGTTCTTCGTGGCGTTCAAGCTGGGGTTAAATGCCACCGATCACTTCTGGCATCACGGTTACAGCATTGGCGCGACCGCCAGCCTGTTTGTGGTATTGGGCGTGCTGGCGCTGGGAATTATTGCGAGCGTGATGTTCCCGGGTAAACAAGAAGCCTGATGTACCGCCCGGTGGCGCTTTCGAATGTAGGCCGGGTAAGGCGCAGCCGCCACCCGGCAAAAAGGCTACTTGATGGGTGAATTCCGGCGCTTGCGCGGCGGGTGGAAGTGCCGCCAGTGCGGATCCTGCGCCGCCGCCAGCAGCTCGTGGTCGCCGCGGGTGTCCCCCCAGGCGCGCAGGTGATAGGCGTTCAGATCGCCATACACTTTTTCCAGCCTGGCCACCTTCTGGGCGCAGCGGCAGTTATGGCCCGTGATGCGCCCCGTCAGCTTGCCGTCTTTCACTTCCAGCTGCGTGCCAATCAGCTTAATGCCCAGTTTGTCAGCCCACGGCTGGAGCACCAGCGCCGGAGACGCGGAACAGATGGTCACCTCCGCACCGGAATTCACCTCGGCCGCCACGGCCAGAACCCCTTCGGGGCGCATCAGCTTGCTCCAGTATTTTTCGCAAAACGCTTCCGCCTGCTGGCGCAACCAGTGTTCATCCACGCCCGTCAGGAACGTTTTGATCAGCACTTCCTTTAGCTCATCGCGCGTCAGCTTGCGACGCACGCAGTGGAGCGTAGGCAGCGCCATACGCACCAGACGGCCCGCGAAGTAGCGTTTCCCGAAGGCAAAGCGCAGGAAAGGAATAAAGCTGTCGTGGTGTGTTAACGTCCCATCAAAGTCAAAGACAGAGAGCACGCTGGATTTCGCCACCGTCTCGTCGGCAATCATATTGGTCATAAATACGTCTTAGCTGAAATACACATTCTGTGGATCAGTTTACCTGCTTTACCAGGACAGTCCTTACATCACCACCATTTTTTTCTCGATCTTGCGATCTCAAAGTGAGTCCATTTTTGGCCTCGATAAGAATTGGTGAAAAAACGATCTGTCTATATTATCGCCACATCGCACGATATTCAGGGGAACCCTTTGGCCCCACAGGTAAGGAAAAACTCACTCACTACTGCTTTCTTGATATGACTCTTAGATCGTTTATTTCAATCCTGACGTTAAGTTTTGCGTCGTTTTCTGCATTCAGTTTTCAACTCCCCGCGTCGATGCTATCGATGAACAGTAACCTGGCCGTCTCGCCAGCGAAATCTGCACTGATGCAACAGGATACGGGCCCGCTGCGCGCACGCATCCTTGATCAATACCAAAAGTGGAAGGGGACCCAGTATCAGTGGGGCGGAACCACGCGCCGCGGCGTGGACTGCTCCGCGCTCATGCAGCACCTTTTCAGCGATGTGGCGCATCTTAACTTACCGCGCACGACCGGCGAGCAGATCCACCGCGGGGTGCAGGTGACGCAATACCGCCTGAGGCCCGGAGATCTGGTGTTCTTCCAGACGGGTCCGAACCGCAGGCATGTCGGCGTGTATATTGGCAATAGCCAGTTTATTCATGCCTCAAGCAGCCAGGGCGTCACGGTCTCAACCCTGACGGATACTTACTGGCAGGCGCACTACATTACTGCCCGTCGGGTTGCAGGCAGTGCGGCCTGACAGCCTCAGATGATGTCATCTACCACGCCGCCATCGACGCGCAGCGCCGCGCCCGAGGTGGCGGAAGCCTGGGGTGAACAGACATAAATCACCATATTGGCCACCTCTTCAACCGTGGCCGCGCGCTGGATCACCGAGCTGGGGCGGTTGGCCATCACAAACTCTTTCGCCAGCTGCTCCAGCGATTTACCGGTTTTTTCGATTTCATCCTTCATCATCTCTGCGAAACCGTCCGACATCGTTGGCCCCGGCAGTACGCTGTTGACCGTCACGCCGCTTCCCGCCATGAACTTCGCCAGCCCGCGCGCCAGGGAGAGCTGCGCCGTTTTGGTCACGCCGTAGTGGATCATATCCGCCGGGATATTGCAGGCCGACTCGGAGGAGATAAACACCACCCGTCCCCAGCCCTTTTGCACCATGCCCGGCAGGAGGGCGCGGGAAAGACGCACGCCGGACATCACGTTGGTCTGCCAGTAACGCTCCCAGGTCTCATCGTCGGTGGCATAGAAATCCTGCGGGCCGTAAATCCCGGCGTTGTTAACCAGAATATCGACGTTATTCGCCACCTTCAGCAGCGACTCGACCCCTTCCGCCGTGCTGAGATCGGCAATCGCGGCGCGCACCTGCACGCCCGGCACCACCTGCTGCAGCTGCTGAATGCCTTTATTCACCGATTCCGTGCTGCGGCCATTGACGATCACCTCGGCACCGCTTTCTGCCAGCCCTCTGGCAATGGCGAACCCGATCCCGCCGGTTGAGGCGGTCACCAGCGCCACTTTCCCCGTAAAGTCGATTTTCATCATCTGCTCCTTATCGTTTTAACGTTCGGACCTTAAAGCGTAGCAGGTGAGGATGACGGCTCCTGGCTAAAAAGGCGCAGCAGCGTCTCCACCTGCTCGTCAAGCGGGGCGAGGGAGCGCTTAACAATCAGGTGAAGCGGCGTCGCTCTGCGTGCACCGTGGCTCAGCGGCAGGCGTTTCAGGATGCCTTGATCCAGCTGGGTCTGGATGCGTTCCTCCGGCAGCCAGCCATAGCCGACCTGAGAGAGGACGGCCTCAATGGCGGCATCGATGGTGGAGAAGGTCCATGACTCACCGGCCGCGCGCGCGGCGGGCTGGCTGTCCGCAATCTGAATGAGCGGCCACGGGCGTAGCATGTCGTCGTTAAGCGGCGCGTCGAGGTGAAAGAGAGGATGCTGATGGTGGGCCACGGCAACAAAGTCGATATTCATCAGCCATTCGCCGAGCCCGGTCATGTCCTGGCGGCGGGTGAGGACCATCACATCGGCTTCGTCGTTAATGGCATCGTCCCGGGTGTTTTCCAGCACCTCGGTGAGGCGTACCTGGGTTTGCGGATACTGCTGCTGGAACTGGCGCAGAATGGCAAACAGGCGGCGGCGGGGGAAAATGGAATCCACCACCAGATCCAGCCGCGTGCGCATTCCGTTGCGAAGGGTCGCTGCGCGCGTCTCAACGTACGAAAAGGCTTTCAGCAGCGGTTTAACCTGGTTGAGCAGCAGTTCTCCTGCCGGCGTTAACACCGCCCGTCGTCCTTCCGGCACCAGGAGGGCCACGCCCAGCCGCTCCTGCAGCAGCGACAGGTTATAGCTCACCGAAGACTGGCTGCGGTGGGTTTCTTCTGCGGCTTTGGCAAAGCTGCCCGCCTCGACCACTCTTTCCAGTAAAGACCATTGTTCCAGCGTCGTCTTATGCATAATTTATCTAAAATTTGGATGAATTTGATTAAAACATAGCGTTATTCATTCAATTTTTGAAGGGGTACGATCGTCTCATCAAAACAAAGGAGACATCTTATGAACACCTTCGACAAACACGACTTAAGCGGCTTCGTTGGCAAACACCTTGTTTACACATACGACAACGGCTGGAACTACGAGATTTACGTCAAAAACGAGACGACCCTGGATTACCGTATTCACAGCGGTCTGGTGGCCAACCGTTGGGTGAAAGATCAGCAGGCTTACATCGTGCGGGTAGGGGAGAGCATCTATAAAATTTCCTGGACCGAGCCAACCGGCACCGACGTCAGCCTGATTGTGAACCTGGGCGACAAACTGTTCCACGGCACCATCTTCTTCCCGCGCTGGGTCATGAACAACCCGGAAAAAACCGTCTGCTTCCAGAACGATCATATTCCGCTGATGAACAGCTACCGTGATGCGGGCCCGGCGTATCCAACCGAAGTGATTGATGAATTTGCCACAATTACCTTTGTACGCGACTGTGGTGCCAATAACGAAAGCGTGATCGCCTGTGCGGCCAGTGAATTGCCGAAAAACTTTCCAGATAACCTGTAATAAGCGCGACAATTAACTAAATAGAAAAGTTCCCGGCTATTTCATATTATTTTGAAATAGCCGGGATTTTTTTTGTTTGTTGAGGATTGGTTTAAATGTTTCCATTTCAAAATGTTGCGGAAGATCACATCAAAAATATTTAATATAAAATTAACTTGTTGTTTTTCAATTGGCTGCTAGTTGTCTTATAACGTTGTAAACGTTGTCTTAATTTTTCCCTAAGGAAAGAGAGCTACTTTGATATGAGTTTATGGTTCGTTGAAATAAGCGGGCTGGCATTTGGTTAATATCAAAAACATGCCATTTTGATTGCAAGGAAATTAATAATGAGTGATTTTCTGCCTTTTTCGCGGCCGTCGATGGGCGCTGAGGAAATTGCGGCGCTTCAGGACGTTTTGATGTCGGGCTGGATCACCACAGGGCCTAAGAATCAGCAACTTGAAGAGGCATTCTGTCAACTTACCGGGAATCAGCATGCGATTGCCGTCTGTTCCGCCACCGCGGGCATGCACGTTACGCTGATGGCGTTGGATATTGGCCCGGGCGATGAAGTTATTACCCCTTCCCAGACCTGGGTCTCCACGCTGAATATGATCGTATTGCTGGGCGCCACGCCGGTCATGATTGATGTGGACAAAGATACATTAATGGTGACGCCAGAAGCCGTTGAAGCCGCTATTACCCCGCGCACTAAAGCCATTATTCCCGTTCACTATGCCGGCGCGCCGTGTGATATCGACGCAATTCATGCCATCGGTGAACGTCACGGTATTCCGGTGATTGAAGATGCGGCCCATGCCGCCGGAACGTATTACAAAAACCGTCACGTGGGCTGGAAAGGAACGGCAATTTTCTCCTTCCACGCCATTAAAAACATGACCTGCGCGGAAGGCGGCCTGGTGGTCACGGATAATGCCCAGCTGGCACAGCGGATCCGCAGTCTGAAATTCCATGGCCTCGGCGTAGACGCCTATGATCGCCAGACGCACGGCCGCGCGCCGCAGGCGGAAGTGATCGCGCCGGGCTATAAATACAACCTGGCGGACATCAACGCCGCGCTGGCGCTGGTGCAGTTAGGCAAACTGAAAGAGGCCAACAAACGCCGCCAGGAAATCGCTGAACGCTACCTGCGGGAGCTTGCCGATACGCCGTTCCAGCCGCTCACTATTCCGTCATGGCCGCACGTGCACGCCTGGCACCTGTTTATTATTCGCGTGGATGAAGCGCGCTGCGGGATCTCACGCGACAACCTGATGGCGGCGTTGAAAGAGAAAGGCATCGGTACCGGCCTCCATTTCCGCGCGGCCCACACGCAAAAATACTACCGCGAGCGTTTTCCTGATGTATCGCTCCCGAATTCTGAATGGAATAGCGCGCGTATTTGTTCTCTCCCTCTTTTCCCGGACATGACTCATGACGACACAACCCGCGTCATTACCGCACTCCATCAGCTTGCAGGACATTGATATGTTCAGTGCACCGCCTGTACAAAAAGTATCCGTGGTCATCCCGGTTTATAACGAGCAGGAGAGCCTGCCCGAACTGATCCGCCGTACAACGGCCGCCTGCGACACGATGGGCAAGGCCTACGAAATTCTGCTGGTGGATGACGGCAGTAGCGATAATTCCGCGCTGATGATGACCGAAGCCGCGCAGGCTGAAGGCAGCCACATCGTTGCCGTGCTGCTCAACCGTAACTACGGCCAGCACTCGGCGATTATGGCGGGGTTTAGCCACGTCACGGGCGATCTGATTATCACCCTGGACGCGGACCTGCAAAACCCGCCGGAAGAGATCCCGCGCCTGGTGGCCAAAGCCGACGAAGGCTATGACGTGGTCGGCACGGTCCGTCAGAACCGTCAGGACAGCCTGTTCCGCAAGCTGGCCTCGCGCACCATCAACCGTCTGATCCAGCGCACGACCGGTAAAGCGATGGGTGATTACGGCTGCATGCTGCGCGCCTACCGCCGCCATATCGTCGACGCCATGCTGCATTGCCACGAGCGCAGCACCTTCATTCCGATTCTGGCGAATACCTTTGCCCGTAAGGCAACGGAAATCCCGGTTCTGCACGCTGAGCGCGAGCACGGGGAGTCGAAGTACAGCTTTATGCGCCTCATCAACCTGATGTACGACCTCATCACCTGCCTGACCACCACGCCGCTGCGTCTGCTGAGCGTGTTCGGCAGCATCATCGCCGTGGCCGGTTTTGCGCTGTCCGTTCTGCTGGTGGTGCTGCGACTGGTCTTTGGCCCGCAGTGGGCGGCGGAAGGGGTCTTCATGCTCTTTGCCGTGCTGTTTATGTTCATCGGCGCCCAGTTTGTCGGGATGGGGCTCCTCGGTGAATACATTGGCCGTATCTATAACGACGTTCGCGCGCGTCCGCGCTACTTTATTCAACGTGTTGTCCGTCAGGAACACAAAGCATCTCAAGAGGAAATTCACCCATGAAAGCTGTTGTATTTGCCTATCACGATATGGGGTGCACGGGCACGCAGGCCCTGCTGGAAGCGGGCTATGACATTGCGGCAATCTTTACCCATCCGGACACGGCTGGAGAGAATAACTTTTTCGGCTCCGTGGCGCGTATCGCCGCCGAGCGTGGTATTCCGGTTTATGCGCCAGACGACGTCAACCACCCGCTGTGGGTGGAGCGCATCCGCGCCCTCGCGCCTGACGTCATCTTCTCGTTTTACTATCGCAACCTGCTCTCCGACGAGATCTTAGGCCTGGCTGCAAAAGGCGCCTTTAATCTTCATGGTTCTCTGCTGCCTGCCTACCGTGGCCGCGCCCCGCTGAACTGGGTGCTGGTGAACGGTGAAACGGAAACGGGCGTGACGCTGCACCGCATGGTACGCCGTGCGGATGCGGGCGCTATCGTGGCGCAGCAGAAGGTCGCTATTGATGCGGACGATACCGCGCTGCAGCTGCATCAAAAGCTGAACGCGACGGCACAGACGCTGCTGCGCGATGCGCTGCCGGGCATCCTTAACGGCACCTTCAGCGAAACCGCACAGGACGAGAGCAAGGCAAGCTGCTTTGGCCGCCGCGCGCCGGAAGATGGTCGTCTGGACTGGAACAAACCGGCCCGCCAGCTGCACAACCTGGTGCGCGCCGTGACCGACCCGTGGCCGGGCGCCTACAGCTTTGCGGGCGTCAGCAAGTTCATCGTCTGGAAATCCCGCGTGCGTGACGACATTCCGGCGGCAAAACCGGGCACCGTCGTCTCCGTCTCCCCGCTGATTGTGAGCTGCGGCGAGCAGGCCCTGGAGATCGTTACCGGCCAAACCGACAACGGCCTGTACGTTCAGGGCACCCAGCTGGCGCAGTCGCTGGGGCTGGTGGCCGGGGCGCTGATCACCAGCGCGCCGGTGGTGGCCATCAAACGCCGCACCCGCGTGCTGATCCTCGGCGTGAACGGTTTTATCGGTAACCACCTGACCGAACGTCTGCTCAAAGACGATAACTACGAAATCTACGGCCTGGATATTGGCGCGGATGCGATCAGCCGTTTCCTCGACAACCCGCGCTTCCACTTCGTGGAAGGGGACATCAGCATCCACTCCGAGTGGATTGAATACCACATTAAGAAATGCGACGTGGTGCTGCCGCTGGTCGCTATTGCCACGCCAATCGAGTACACCCGTAACCCGCTGCGCGTGTTCGAGCTGGACTTCGAAGAGAACCTGAAGATCATCCGCGACTGCGTGAAATACGACAAGCGCATCATCTTCCCGTCCACCTCTGAAGTGTACGGCATGTGTACCGATAAGAACTTCGATGAAGACACCTCCAACCTGGTGGTCGGGCCGATCAACAAACAGCGCTGGATTTACTCCGTCTCCAAACAGCTGCTGGACCGCGTGATTTGGGCCTACGGTGAGAAAGAGGGCCTGCGCTTTACCCTGTTCCGTCCGTTCAACTGGATGGGTCCGCGTCTGGATAACCTGAACGCAGCGCGTATCGGCAGCTCCCGTGCGATCACCCAGCTGATCCTGAACCTGGTGGAAGGCTCGCCAATCAAGCTTATCGAAGGCGGGAAACAGAAACGCTGCTTTACGGATATCAGCGACGGTATCGAAGCGCTGTTCCGCATCATCGAAAACAAAGATAATCGCTGCAACGGTGAAATCATCAACATCGGCAACCCGGACAACGAAGCGAGCATTCGCGAACTGGCCGAGATGCTGCTGGCCAGCTTTGAGCGCCACCCGCTGCGCGATAAATTCCCGCCGTTTGCCGGCTTCCGCGAAGTGGAAAGCAGCAGCTACTACGGTAAAGGGTATCAGGACGTTGAGCACCGTAAGCCAAGCATTCGCAATGCGAAGCGCTGCCTGAACTGGACGCCGACGGTGAAGATGGAACAAACCATTGATGAAACGCTTGATTTCTTCCTGCGCACCGTGGAGCTGTCGGAACAGGTCTCATGAAAAAAGTCGGTTTACGCATTGATGTCGACACCTTCAGGGGAACGCGTGACGGCGTACCCAAACTGCTGGAACTGCTGAGCAAGCATGGCGTGCGCTCCAGCATTTTCTTCAGCGTGGGGCCTGACAACATGGGACGCCATTTATGGCGTCTGGTTAAACCGGCATTTCTGTTCAAAATGCTGCGCTCGCGCGCAGCATCCCTCTACGGCTGGGATATTTTGCTGGCCGGCACCGCCTGGCCCGGCAGACGCATTGGCGCGGGTAATGAAGCGGTTATCCGTGAGGCGGCACAGCATCATGAGGTGGGTCTGCACGCCTGGGATCACCATGCCTGGCAAGCCTGGGCGGGCGTCTGGGATATCCCGCGCCTGTCCCGTGAGGTCGAGCGTGGGATGCTGGAACTGGAGGCCATTATCGGTCAGCCCGTGTGCTGCTCCGCCGTGGCGGGATGGCGTGCGGATCAGCGCGTCGTGAAGGCCAAAGAAGCCTTTGCGTTTCGCTACAACAGCGATTGCCGCGGAACCGGGCCCTTTTTGCCGCTGTTGGGCGAAAATCGCTACGGTACGGTGCAAATTCCGGTCACGCTTCCCACCTGGGATGAAGTGGTCGGGCGCGAGGTGAAAGCTGATGAGTTCAATCGCTACATCCTGGACCGCATTCATCGTGACGCCGGTACGCCGGTGTATACCATCCATGCCGAAGTGGAAGGGATTGCGTATCAGCATGATTTCGACGAACTGCTGACGATGGCCGCTCAGGAGGGCATTGCGTTTTGCCCGTTAAGCGAGCTGCTGCCAGACGACCTCAGCACCCTGCCCGTGGGCAAAGTGGTCCGCAATGAACTGGCTGGCCGGGAAGGCTGGCTTGGCTATCAACAAACCGTGAGTCCGGTCCAATGAAAACAGCCCGTTATGGCTTAGCGCTTCTCGCACTGTTTATCGTTTACTACCTCATCCCGGTTGATATCCGCCTGCTTTGGCAGCCTGATGAAACGCGCTATGCGGAAATCAGCCGCGAAATGCTGGCCTCCGGAGACTGGGTTGTCCCGCATTTTTTGGGGCTGCGTTACTTTGAAAAGCCGATTGCTGGCTACTGGATCAACAGCATCGGGCAGATGCTGTTCGGGCACACGAACCTCGCCGTGCGCGCCGGGTCTATCTTCTCCACCGGTTTAGCGGCGCTGCTGGTCATCTGGATGGCCTGGCGTCTCTGGCGGGATAAGCGGACAGCCATTTTCTCCGGCCTGATCTTCCTGACCCTGTTCCTGGTGTATGGCATCGGCACGTATGCGGTACTGGATCCCATCATCACTCTGTGGCTGGTGGCGGCGATGTGCAGCTTCTGGCTGGCGTCACAGGCCCAAACTGTTGCCGGAAAAGCGGGGGGCTATGTGCTGCTTGGGCTGGCCTGCGGGATGGGGGTGATGACCAAAGGCTTCCTGGCGCTGGCGGTACCGGTGATTGGCGTGCTGCCGTGGGTGATCGCCCAGAAGCGCTGGAAAGAGGTGCTGATTTTTGGCTGGCTCGCGATCCTGAGCTGCGTGCTGATTGTTCTGCCATGGGGGCTGGCGATTGCGCAGCGTGAGCCTGACTTCTGGCGTTACTTCTTCTGGGTTGAGCATATTCAGCGTTTCGCCCAGAGCGACGCGCAGCACAAAGCCCCGTTCTGGTACTACGTGCCGTTCCTGATCGCGGGTAGTCTGCCGTGGCTGGCGCTGCTGCCCGGCGCGTTTCGTCTCGGCTGGCATGACAGACAAAACGCGGGCGGCGGGTTCTATCTGCTGGGTTGGGTGGTGATGCCGCTGCTGTTCTTCAGCATCGCCAAAGGCAAGTTGCCGACCTATATCCTGCCGTGCTTTGCCCCGCTGGCGATCCTGATGGCGCGCTATGCCTGCCTCGCGGCGGAGAAGGGTGCCAGAGCGTTACGCATTAACGGCGGGATCAACCTGGCGTTTGGCGTTATTGGCATGGTGGCGGCGCTGGTGGTCTCTCCGTGGGGGCTGGCTAAGCATCCGGTCTGGTCCTCGGTTGAACTGTATAAAGTGTTCTGCGCGGTGGTCGCGTTCCTCATCTGGGCCGCGGTCGGCTGGTTTACGTTCAGGCAGAGTCAGCAGCGCTGGTGGCTTGCGGCGCTCTGCCCTGCGGGCCTGGCGCTGCTGATCGGTTTTGCCATTCCTAACCTGGTGGTGGATTCCAAACAGCCGCAGTCGCTGGTCGACACCGTGCGCGAGCCGCTTCAGGACAGCCGATTTGTCTTGGCCAATAACGTGGGCCTGGCCGCTGGCCTGGCGTGGGAGCTGAAGCGCAATGACATCACGCTGTTTGGCCAGAGTGGCGAACTGCGCTACGGGCTGGATTATCCTGATGTGAAAGATCGTTTTGTCGGTAAAGGTGACTTCGCGCAGTGGCTGGCTGAGCACCGCCAGCAGGGACGCGTATCGCTGGTGATTCTGCTGTCAAAACGCGATGACCTTTCGCGGGCGAATCTGCCAGAACCGGACAGCCTGTATATCCAGGGCCGTCTGGCCTACCTGCAGTATCTGCCGAAGTGATGACCTGGATCTGGCTGATACTGGCAAGCCTGCTCAGCTGTGCGGGACAGCTGTGCCAGAAACAGGCTACCCGTCCGGCGAAAGCCGGGCGGCGTGGCGTGCATATCGCGCTGTGGCTTGGCCTGGCTCTGCTGGCGCTGGGCAGCGGGATGCTGGTCTGGCTGGTGGTGCTGCAGCGCCTGCCTGTCGGCATTGCCTACCCCATGCTGAGCCTCAATTTTGTCTGGGTGACGCTGGCGGCGAAGGTATTCTGGCGTGAAAACGTCGCCTTGCATCACTGGCTGGGGGTGGGGTTGATCATCATTGGGATTGTTATCCTGGGAGGGAGCCTGTGAAAGGGGCGTTCTGGGCCTTATGCAGCGTGCTGTTAGTCAGCGCCGCGCAGCTGCTGCTGCGCGAGGCCATGCAGGCTCTGCCTCCGGTCAGCGAGATTCTGACGTTTATTTCCGCGCTGTGGCACGTCTCGTCCGGCACGGGCGCGCTGCTGCTGGGGTTGATGGGGTATGTGGCTTCTATGGGCTGCTGGTACCTGGCGCTGCATCGCATGGCGCTCAGCAAAGCGTATGCCTTGCTGAGTCTTAGCTATATCCTGGTGTGGGGCGCCGCGATCCTGCTGCCGGGCTGGGGAGAAAGCTTCTCCTGGCACGGGCTGGTCGGCGTCGTGTTTATTATGTTGGGTGTACTGGTGATTTTCCTGCCCCGACGTGGATAATCGACTCGGTGGTCAGGGTGTAAGGGGTCGACGTACAAACGGCTAGGCTGAGTGAGCCGATCTGCACCTGGCTGACCGAGTGCGACGGCGCCGTGCTGTCGATGCTGACAATCTGCCATGCGCTACCGCCACGCTGTTTGATGATTGCCTCTTTTCGCGTCCAGATACGCCAGAAGGCGGCAAGCCGTTCCTCTGGCGCTTCGCGCTCAAGCTCATCATGCTCCGTCATGCTGAAGACGGCATTCGCTAACGCCTGCCAGTTCTTCCTGGGGCGAATCACTTCGATATCACAGCCGACTTCGCCTTCATCGCTCATCAGCAAGGCGATATCGTCACCGCTGTGGCTCAGGTTGAACCACAGCGGATGGCCCTCCGCAAAGGCCGGTTTCCCCTGCTCGCCGTAAATAATGTCGGGGAGCGGATGAGGGGATAACGCTCTGGCGAGCAGCATCCTGCCAGCCAGCCATGAGGCATTGCGAGCACCCTGAGGTGCGCTGTCTGCGAGCGTTGACGCCAGCGGGTCCGCGCAAAGGGTGGATATTTTTCCCAGTACAAACTGGTACATAGTTACGCCCAGCGTTTAATGATAATCGAGGTGTTGATGCCGCCAAACGCGAAGTTATTGCTCTGCAGATACTCGCAATCGATCTGGCGGGCTTCTCCCATAATATAATCTAAAGCACCACATTGCTCATCCGGTTGCCTTAAATTGAGTGTCGGGGCAAACCAGCCTTCACGCATCATCTGTAAACTCATCCATGCTTCCAGCGCGCCGCAGGCTCCGAGCGTGTGGCCAAAATAGCTCTTCAGCGATGAAATCGGCACGTTGTCACCATAGATAGCGGCAGTGGCCTGGCTTTCAGCAATATCACCGCGATCGGTGGCAGTACCGTGTGCGGAGATATACCCCATATCCAGGGCGCTTAATCCCGCCATGGCCAGCGACTGCTCCATACAAATCTGCATGGTTTCACGCTGAGGCTGGGTGATATGGGCCGCATCACAGTTAGTGGCAAAGCCCACGATTTCGCCGTAGATAGTGGCCCCGCGCGCTTTGGCATGCTCCAGCTCTTCGAGTATAAGGGTGCCCGCGCCTTCCCCAATCACCAGACCATCGCGCTGCGTATCAAATGGCGAAGGGGTGGTTTTGGGTTCATCGTTACGCTGGCTGGTGGCAAACAGCGTGTCAAACACCGCCGCTTCAGACGGGCACAGCTCCTCAGCGCCCCCCGCAACCATAACGGTCTGATAGCCGTGGCGAATCGCCTCCCAGGCGTAGCCAATTGCCTGGCTGCCGGACGTACAGGCGCTTGAGGTCGGGATGACGCGGCCACGTAATCCGAAGAACAGTCCGGTATTCACCGCGGTGGTGTGCGGCATCATCTGCACGTAGGTTGTGCCGGTGATGTTATTGGTGTGCTTTTCGGTGAGCATAGTGGCGAATTCGCTGACGGGCCCGGTACTGCCTGTGGATGAGCCATACGCGATACCCGTTTGCCCATTGGTGAGCACCTCCTCGCCAATCAGCCCCGCCTGCTCCAGCGCCAGCTCGGTGGCGCGGGTCGACATCAACGACACGCGGCCCATGGCGCGGATCCGTTTGCGGGTATAATGTTCCGGCAGCGTGAAGTCATCAATCGGCGCGCCCAGCAGGGTGTGCAGGCCATCATAGATCTGCCACTCCGGCATTTTACGCACCGCGTTTTCATACGCCAGCAGCCTGCTGGACACGGATTGCCAGTTTTCGCCAAAGGCGGTCACGCCGCCCATGCCCGTAATCACCACGCGACGCGTCATAGCATTCCTCCGTTAATGGAAATGACCTGGCGGGTGACGTAACCCGCAATATCTGACATCAGATAGCTTGCCAGCCCGGCGACCTCCTCAGCCTGGCCCATGCGTTTCATTGGAATGATGGACATCGCTTCTTTCAGCGCGGCCTCTTCCATTTCAATCATTCCGGTATCAATCAGCCCCGGCGCAATGCAGTTCACGGTGATTTTGCGTTTTGCCAGCTCAATCGCCAGCGCTTTGGTGGCACCGATAATGCCCGCTTTTGCCGCGCTGTAGTTCACCTGCCCGCGGTTACCCATCACGCCGGACACGGACGATAAGGTGATAATGCGTCCCCCTTTACGGGTGCCAATCATCGGCATAATGCAGGGGTGAATGACGTTATAAAAACTGTCGAGATTGGTGTGGATCACGCTGTCCCAGTCGTCTTCACTCAATGCCGGAAAGGCGCCATCGCGGGTGATACCCGCGTTGCTGACCACGCCATACCATGCGCCATGGGCTTCAATGTCCTGTTCCAGCACCTCGCGGCACTGTTCGCGGTTGCCCACATCAAACGAGAGTAAACGGCCGTTGCCGCCCGCCTGCGTGATGGCGTCCAGCGTCTCCTGCGCGCCTGCGGCATCACGATGGTAATGCACGCCTACGGTAAACCCGTCGGCGGCAAGCTGGCGGGCGATGGCGCGCCCTATGCCTTTGCTGGCCCCGGTGACCAGTACGGAACGACTCATGCGTTAGATCCCTGATTAAAAAGCGAGGTTAATTCTTCTGCGCTTGGCTGGAAGGTGTTGACCCGGCCCGTGGCCAGCGTCTCTTTATTAGCGGAAATTGCGCATTCAAAACTGCCGAAGCGTTCGTCCTGCATCAGCAGCTTAACGGTGATGTCCAGCGTCAAGCCTGCGGCGAAACGCCCGCTGGCGCAGATCAGTTCACGCGCGCCGAGCACCATGCCCAGCGCAATATGCTCCTGCCCCTGCTGCTGGCGATGCCAGCCGGACCAGACGCCGAC
The DNA here is from genome assembly GCF_049238285.1 of Enterobacter cloacae complex sp. IR53041. Lineage (NCBI taxonomy): Bacteria > Pseudomonadati > Pseudomonadota > Gammaproteobacteria > Enterobacterales > Enterobacteriaceae > Enterobacter > Enterobacter cloacae complex sp. IR53041. The sequence goes on from NZ_JBMKHB010000010.1 coordinate 46,301, forward strand.
GGTCTGCGCCATCAGCTCGAGCGCGTACCAGCCCGGCAGGTCGCCATCGGCATTCAGAAAGGGTGCCAGCACGCTTTGTCTGTCTATCGCGACGCGGCATACCGCCATGTCGTCCGTCACATTCTCAACGGACTCCAGCAGCATCATGGGCGCATCGTGCGGCAAATAGGCTTCGGGTGATAAGTAGCTCATGACGCTCTCCCCAGCAGAATGCTGGCGTTGTTGCCGCCAAACGCGAACGAGTTAGACAGAATGACCGGCTTTGTCAGCGCGGTGCGCTGGTGCAGCAGACCGCACGGCGCCAGCGTGTCGTCCGGTGCGTAGCGGGCGAAGTCCTGCGGCGGTAAGGGCAGATCCCGCGTCAGAATCAGCCAGCTCAGGGCCGCTTCGGTGATACCGGCAGCGCCCAGCGTATGGCCGGTAAGGTGTTTGGTAGAACTACAGGGCACGCTTTCCCCAAAGAGATCGTGTACCACCTGCGATTCAATCTGATCGTTAAGCGGCGTGGCCGTGCCGTGCAGGTTGATGTAGCCGATATCTCCGGGCTGCATACCCGCTTCGTTGAGCGCCTGCGTGATGGCTCTGATCGCCCCTTCGCCCTGCGGATGCGGAGCGGAGATATGGTACGCATCGCTGGATTCCCCCGTCCCGAGCAGCGCCACGTCCGCGGGCTCACGGCTAAGCACCATCAGCGCGGCGGCTTCACCGATGGTGATCCCCCGACGGTCGCGACCAAAAGGCTCGCAGAGCGTAGGGGAGAAGGATTCAAGGCTGTTAAACCCGTTGACGGGCATCCGGCTCAGGGTATCTGCTCCGCCAACAATGGCGATGTCCACCAGCCCGGCTTCAATCAGACGTTTGCCGCCGATCATCGCTCGCGCGCTGGAAGAGCAGGCTGTCGAGATCGTATAGGCCGGGCCTTCGAGCTGAAGCCAGTTGGCGAGGAAGCGGGACGGATCGCCGAGCTCCTGCTGCGGGTACTGCCAGTGCGTGCTCGCTGCGCCATGGGTCATGCGCTGCACGTGCTCATCGCCTTCATCCAGCCCAGAGGTGCTGGTCCCCAGCACCACGGCCACCCGATCGCGGCCGACGCGGGCGATAGCCTCGTCGATGGTCGGCTGAATCTGCGCCAGCGCGGCCAGCAGAAGCTGGTTGTTGCGGGTGCGGTGTGCGGACAGCGTTTCCGGGATGGGCGGCAGTTCGCCTTCCACACCGCCCAGCACGGCGTCGGGTGAACCCTGTAACCAGCCGGTTCGGGCATGCATACCCGGCGCTACGCCCGTCACCAGGTTAGCAGCGATTTCATCATGCGAGTTGCCCAGCGCGTTGACCATGCCAACAGCGGAAATATAAATCATCTCAGTCACCCAGATATTGAATGGTGATGTGGTATTTAAAAACGTGTTGCTCGATGCTGATCGGCTCGCGCTTGCCTTTACGCTGCAGGTAGACAATCTCCGTCACCAGCTTGCCGCTGGCGTTACGCAGTTCGCGCCGATCGCCCGTGTCAGTCAGCGTCCAGCCCTTCGGCAACTGCGGCTGCCAGGCGCTAATCGGCCAGTGGCTGAGCATCACGTCGGCCAGCACCTGGCTGGCGGGCGGCAACTGCGGCACAACGATCGACTGCTCGGTATGAATACCGGTCTCATCGTACGTCGCCAGGAACAGACGAATGCCCACGGAAGAGAGCCCGGCCAGCGTCACTTTATGCGCATCCGCGTTGAGCATCACCAGCAGGGACTGCGTTTGCCCGTTAAAGCTGCCGGTCAGCAGCTGCTGGGAGCTTACCGCCGGGCTAATGCCGGGCGGTGGGAGCGTAACGCGGGTTCCCGGCTGGAGCCAGGCCTGGGGACGCGTCTCTTGGGTATCGGTCGAATGGCTGCAGCCTGCCAGCAGCAGCGCCGCGGTTAGCGCGACGGCGCGGTAAAAAGCGTTCATTTACGTTTTCTCTCTTTCTTATCCGGCATCGCCAGCGGCGCCAGCAGGAAGGCGGTAAAAATACCGCTCACCAGCACGATACCAAAGCTGCTAATGGCCTGCGTGGCGCTGAAGACGAGCATGCCCAGCGTCAGCAGCGTGGTCATCATCGCCAGCGTAATCGCCAGCATCGAGGTCAGCGGCGTGCCGCGCGGGTTGCTGAAAAACAGCGTGTAGTTAATGCCAATGCCGAGCACCAGCACCAGCGCCAGCAGTGAAAACAGGTTTACCGGGTGGCCCGTTGCGGCCAGTACCGCCAGCCCGCAGCTCAGCGACAGCACGGACGGCACCAGGCTTATCAGCCCCTTACGCCAGCCGAGGCGCACCATCGCCCCGCAGGCAATCACCGCCAGCGCGGCAAACAGGAGCCCCGTCAGCAGCGCGCGGTAGAGGGCAAACAGGGTGTCAAAACTGGCTTTGCGATCGACCCAGACGACACCGTCATGGCGCGCGGCCAGCTCGCCGAGGGCCGCGCTGTTTTTTGCGCCGTCCACCGGTACGAGCACGCCGCTTTGACCGTCGGGCAGGGTCAGCCAGAGCAGACGCCAGCCTTCGCTGGCCGGGCTTTTAAGCCACGCGTCCACGCTGACCGGCATGGCGTCCAGATTCGGGGAGACGGCGTTGAGCCCTGCGCTTTTCAGCACGTTCGTTACCGCAGGCGCGGCGTTTTGCAGCAGCGTAAGATCGCTTTTCTGGCGGGCCAGCGAGTTCAGCGGCAGGGTGCGCCAGCGGGTAATTTCTCCCGCTTTCTGCGCCTCTGCCAGCGCCGGGGTAAAGGCTTCCAGCCGCTCCAGCGTTTGCTGAGGCGAAGCGCCATGAACCACAAACCATTTCTGATCCACGCTCTGTCCGGTCAGGGCGGTAATGGCCTTCTCCTGCGCCAGAATATCTTTCGGCAGCGCCTGCAGCTGGGCAATGTCGTCGTCCACCTTCAGCGTGCTTATTCCCACGGCGGAGAGCAGCGCCAGCGCGACGGGAAGACCAATTGACAGTTTTTTACTGCGTCGCCAGGCGGCCAGCCAGCGCAACATCAGGACCATAAAGGGAACCGGGCGCACCGGTAACCCGCAGCACAACCACGGATGCCAGAAAATCACCGTCAGGCAGGAGGCGCTCAGCCCCACGGCAGCGAATACCGCCATCTGGCGGATCCCGGGGAAGGGGGCCAGCATCATAATCAGGTAGGCGGCGACGGTCGTCAGCAGCGCCAGCAGCAGCGCATTGCGAACTTTGGCCAGGCTTTGCCAGGGAGAATGCTCCGCGCCGTGTACCATCCGTTCGGTCAGGTAGTAAAGCGTGTAGTCTGCCGAAATTCCGATGATGCTCATGCTCATCACCAGCGTCATCAGGTGCAGCTCGCCAAAGAGCAGCAGCGTCACCACCGTCCCCGCCAGCGCGCCGATGGCAATGGAGAGCACGCTCAGCAGCAGCGGGCGCAGAGAGCGGAACACCGCCACGATGAGCAGGAACACGCCAAGCAGGGTGGCGATACCCAGCGTCGAAACATCACGTTTGGCCTGCTGGCTGGCGTAATCGCTGTAGAACACGGTCCCGCGGGAAAGCAGCTGTGCCTGAGGGTAGCGGGCTTTCAGCGTCTCCTGCAGCGCGTTAAGCGTCGTCACGAGCCGGTGGGTCTGCTGCATATCAAATGATGAGCCCGCCAGCTCGCCGTGGAGCAGATACCAGTAGTTTCCCGCCTCATCTTTTGCGACCAGCCAGTCGTCCATCAGCTGCAGCTTCTGGCCGTTTTGCGCCAGAGCGAGCTGCGAGCCGCGCATCAGCATCAGGGGATCGTTTTGCAGCTCTTTGCCGCTGACGCCGGAAAAGGCCGAGTAGAGCTGAGATAAAATCCACTGCGCCTGCGCTTCTCCGCCGTTTTGCAGGCGGGCGCGGGTGGCGGGGTCAATCAGGCCATTTCGGTGCTGCCAGAAGAACTCTCCCCAGGCCTTTTGCCCGGCGGCGTCCATCGGGCCTTTGACCTCGCTGAGCGAATCAGTGCTTTGCAGCAGCGCCAGCCACTGCTGTGCCACGCGCGGATCCGGCTCTTTGCCGGGGCTGACCAGCCAGACCAGCTGGCGGTCGAGACGCTGCATAAACCCGTCGTTGAGCGCCGGCGGGATAGCCCCCAGCGTCTGCTTCGGCAGCATGGCCAGCACGCTGCTGTTCAGTCGCGCGCCGGGCAGCAGCGACAGCAACACGCCCAGCAGAATCAGGCATAGCGTGGCCCACAGCAGCGCCGGGCGCAGGGATTTACGGTGCGGCAAAGCGTTGGCGTTCGTCATCGGTCAGGCTGGCGGGCGTCAGTTGGTGGCGAGAAAGGGCGATATCGGTACGGTCGCCCTGTTTGTCGTTGAGGCGAATCGTTTCCAGATAGGTCGCGCCGCCCAGATCGAGGGTGGCGAAAATCTTGTCCAGCGGCGTCGTTTTTGGCGTAAGCACCAGCGACCAGCGGCCCGCTCCCAGGTCTTTAAAATCGATGCGGAAGTTCTCTTCCAGCACCGTGCGGTCCGCCTGGAACAGGGCGCGCAGAAGATGGTTGAACTGGAACATCTGCGGATTATTGTCGGCAGTGATGGTTTGCGGCGGCTGGCCGTTAATCGCCTGAACCATCCGCTTGTCGTCCAGCAGGAGCGTCATCGGAAACGGCGCTTTTTGATCCCACAGCAGGCCGCTGTCGCGGGCGATCAGCATTTCGCCCTGCGAGCGCAGCGGCTGCGGCATATCTTTTATCGTGCGAACCTGTTCGAAGTGCGCGCGCACCACGGGCTGCTCGGTGAAGCGCTGCTGCAGCTCATCCAGCGTCACGGCGCTGACCAGCGGGCTGACGATCAGCGCCAGTAAAGGCAACCATTTCATGGTGTTACTCCCATACGTTCAAACAGTATTGCCGGGCTCACAAAGCACATTTCGCGGGTCGCTTCTTCCACCGCCACCTGAATGGTGTAACCGGTGGTCGTGCGTTTGCCGGTCTGCGCATCGAAAATTTGATAGGCAATGCGCAGGCGGTTTTCATACTCTTCAATGTGCGCGCGGACGCGAATACGCTGCTCAAAGGTCACCGCATCGCGGTATTTCACCCGGGTGTCGACGACGGGCCAGACGTAGCCGGAGGCCTTCATCTGGCGATAGCCATAATCAAACTGATTGAGCAGCGCCTCGCGGGCGATCTCAAAGTAGCGGAAATAGTTACCGTGCCAGACCACGCCCATCATATCGACGTCGTGGAACGGAACGGTGATCTCGACTTCAGTCGTAAAGCGGGGATCGGTCAGCACCCTTTACTCCTTCTCACTGGACTCTGGCAGATGCCAGAAATCGAAAAAATTAAACCAGTCGAGCGGCGACATGAGGGCGTAATGTTCCAGCCGCTGCGCATAGCGATCGACGGTATCTTGCAGTGCCTGCTGGCGTTCACCGCGCGGCAGGCGCAGCGGGTCGGCAAACGGCTCGCAGTGCAGGACGAGCTTACCCTGCTGGCGCAGGGCGAAAATCAGCACCACCGGGCAGCGGAGGATGGAGGCCAGGATAAACGGCCCCTGTGGGAACGGTGCAGGCTGGCCCATGAATCGGCTCCAGATCACGCGCCATTCGCCGCCGCGCTGCGGATTCACCGCGATGCGATCCCCCACAATCGCGACCCATTCACCGCGCTCAAGCTTCTCTTTGATGGCAATGGCGGTGTCCGGGCCGATGTCGGTGACCGACATCAAATTCACGCCAGCTTCGGGCGCCATTTCGCTCATGATTTGCTTAAAGCGCTGGGCGTTCTCGCTGAAAACCAGGGCGTTGATGATTTTACTGCCTTCCAGCTGAGCCAGGGCCCGGCAGGCCTCTACGTCGCCAAGGTGCGAGGCCAGCAGCAGTTTGCCCTGTGGAGCCGCGATGTTTAACGCTTCGCTCGCGCCATGGGCAAAGACAATATCGCGATGAAGCTTCAGCTCGCCGCGCCAGCTGGCGACTTTATCCAGCATCGCGTTGCCGAAGCGCATGAAATGGAAAAAGCTGTTAAGCCGTGAGGGAACAGGCATGCTCCGCTGACGCAGTTCTTGCTTCACTCTCGCCATCCACTGCCGCGAGGCCTGCCGCGCCGGACGCGCGATAAGCCAGTACACGCCGATAACCGGCCACAACAGCACGGTAAAGGCCCGCCGACCCAGTAGTTCCCAGACGCGCAGCATCAGGCGCATCCCCCACAGACCCTTGACCTCGTCCTGCTGCGCCCAGTGCTGGCGGCGTCGACGGAAAAGCAGGCCGGGCATGCGGGGCAGCATGCCGAAGAAGAGCCGGGTATGCATCAGGGAGATCCGCACGTTATCTTTTAGCGCGTCGAAGTGGGACAAACCGTCCTGCGGATAGGTCACGCGCGTGGGCAGAAAGACGCTGGTGTTGCCCTGCCAGTAGAGACGAACCATCACTTCGGTGTCAAAGTCCATCCGCTTGCCGAGCGGTTCGCGCGCTGCCAGTCGCAGCGTGGGGGAAACCGGATAGACCCGAAAGCCGCACATGCTGTCTTTAAGCTGCAGCGATAAGGTTTCAATCCACACCCAAACGTGGGTGATCCAGCGTCCGTAAAGTCGGGAGCGCGGAATAGAGTCATCGTAAATGGGCTGGCCGGAAATCAGCGCGTCCGGGTGGCGCTCCGCCAGCGCCAGCAGTTTGGGGATATCTTCAATGGCGTGTTGACCATCCGCATCCACCTGCACGGCGTGGGTGTAACCCGTCCGCGCGCACTCCTCCAGCCCTCTGATGACCGCGGCACCTTTTCCGGCGTTTTGCGCCAGACGAACCAGCGTCATCTGCGGCTGCTCCGCCGCCAGGCGCTCAAGCTCCCGACGGGTGACTGCGTCGCTGCCGTCATCCACCACCAGGCACGGCAGGCCGAACGGCGCGAGACGTGACAATACGCTGGCAATCATCGCGCCGTGGTTGTAGCACGGGATCAGCACGCAGGGACGAAAGATTACTGACATAGACGAATTTTCCCGCTGCTGGCGGTGTGGCGCTCAGCCCCGGCATGGCGTTGATAGCTGAAGGTCAGCATCTGACGTTCGGCATGCCACTCAAGCATCAGCGTCACCGTGGTTTCCGGCAGCAGTGGTGCCTGAAACTTCACGTTTTGAATGCTGTGAAAGCGATAGCCCGGTGCCAGTAACGTCGTGGCGTAGTGCATCACCCAGTCAAGCTGCGCAACGCCGGGCAGCAGCGGTTGTACGGCGAAATGGCCCTGAAACCAGAACAGCGTTGCGTCGAGATGCAAAACGATCTCCAGCTTCTCCGGCTGTGTCTGGTGGCGCTCAATTTCATGAATTTTCATGAAATAACTCCTCTAACTGCGCATAGACACGCTTGTTCATACTGTTTACCGGCATTTCATCAACGATGCGCCAGTAGCGCGGCACCGCGACAGGTTCAAGCCACGGCAGCAGGGCGCGACGCCAGGCGAACTCCTGCGCTTTTTTATCCTGCACATACCCGCGCTGACGGGCCGTTTCATCCAGAACCAGCAGGGCGCCAATCCCCTGACGACCCCCGCGCGTGACCGGCAGTGCGGCCGCTTCGCAAATACCGTCGAGCTCCAGCAGGCGGCGTTCGATCTCGTTAAGCGAGATGCGTTTTTCTTCAATTTTGACCACCCGCCCGCGGCGACCGGCGATGCTGAAAAGCCCCTCGCTGTCGAAGTGCAGGATATCGTCGAGCTGGAGCCCTTCTGGCTTATGGATCAGTGGCGACGTAACGCGACAGGCGTCATCTTCCTGATGGAAGATCACGCCGGGGAACGGTAGCCAGGGCACGTTATCCTCCTGACGATGGCGCCAGGCGAGGATCCCGGTTTCGGTACTGCCATAAATTTCATCCGGCCAAAGGTTAAGCCAGCCGGAGGTGGTCGAGACGTCACGCCAGGGCAGCATTCCACCTGCTGAAATCAGCATCCTGACGGGCGGCGCGGCAAGCTCGGTATCCAGGCGCTTCAGGAACGCCGGGCTGCTGATGAACAGGTATTGCCTGTCAGGAGGCAGGGCGGCCAGTTGTTCTGCGTAATAGAGCATCGCGGCATGCAGCGGCAGGCCCAGCGCCATCGGCAAGACGATACGGAATGTCAGGCCATACAGATGTTGCGGTACGACCGAGGCCACAATGCTGCATCCGGCCAGACGCTCACCAAAGCGGTTAGCCAGCAGGCGGGCTTCGCGATCCAGACTGACGATGTGCTTAACCACCCGGCGCGGCGTGCCCGTGGAGCCTGAGGTGAACAGTTCAACGAAGCGGTTTTCGTCAATGGGCGGCAGAGGCACCCAGTGGCTGGCTGTCTGGTGGCTGGAGGCAACCACAATCTGTTTCCCATGAAAACCAAGAGTCCGATCGCTCAGAACGCCGCTAAACAAAGATTGCTGTTCTTCAAGCTGCGAGACGCGGCTATGGCCGGGAATGACCGGTGTTTTACCGGCGTGCAGCGAGGCCAGCAGCGCAACAATAAACAGGTAGCTGTTTTCAAAGCACAGCGCCCAGCGCTCGCCTTCCTGCTGACGCAGGGTCTCGACCAGTAAGGTTACATCGTGGCGCAACTGGCCCAGCGTCCAGGTACGATCGTCAAGCCATGCAACAGGCGTGTCGTCAGGGCGCGGCGCATTTAACCACTGGCCCAGCGGAAGGGGGTTAGTCATTGTGCATCTCTTTTTTTATCACCCGCTGGCGCACCAGCCACTCTGCTGCCATCAGCATCCCCATCAGGATGTAAGCCACCATACCGTTCCATAGCGTCCACAGATGCATGTCGCCGTGGAGGACGGTAAACAGCGCCATCGTGCCGTTGCCGACGAAAAAACCGCACCAGACGAGGGTCACCTTACGGGTATAGCGCACGCCCTCCGGGGGCAAGTTCGGCTCGCGCAAGCGCGCCAGTCGTTCGACAAGCGGCATCGCTGTCCACAGCGAACCGCCAAACACGGCCAGCATGACAAGGTTGACGACCACCGGGTAGAGCAGCAGCCACTGGTGGGCTTTCAGCAGGTAGCTTGCCGTGCAGAGGGCGATCCCCGCCAGCGCCACGCACTGCACCACATACCGCATCGGGCTTGTGTTCCGCTGCGCCTGACGCAGCCGCAGCAGTAACACCAGAGCCATCACGGGTAATAGCCACTGCAGGCTGTTATGCGCCAGCCCAAATCCAATCAGGAAGGGCCACGCCAGCAGCATCAACCCCGTCAGAAGTGGGATGATCGGGAATGTCCGTCCGCCGCGCACGACGTCTTACTCTTCGCGCAGAAGCTGTTCGACGGCGTCTACCACATCCTGAACGGTACGAACCGATTTGAAGGTTTCCGGCTTGATTTTCTTGCCCGTTTTCTTCTGCAGATGAACAATCATGTCCACCGCATCAATGCTGTCCAGCTCCAGGTCTTCGTAAAGACGGGCTTCAGGGGTAATATCCTGCGGGTCGATTTCAAACAGTCGGGTCAGAAGGCCACAGACTTCCTGATAAATGGTTTCTTGTTCGGTCATCGTGATCACATCTCAGGCGCGTTGAGCGTTGATAAAGGACGCCAGCGTGGCGACGGAAAAGAAGTGCTGGCGCATCTCTTCGCTTTCAGCAGAAAGCACCACGCCATACTGGTTTTTCACGGCCAGACCCAGTTCCAGCGCGTCGATAGAGTCGAGACCCAGCCCATCGCCAAACAGCGCGGCATCGGTATCAATATCCTCTGCGGTAAGCTCGTCCAGATTCAGCGTGGTGATAATGAGATTCTTAATTTCAAGATAAAGCGCTTGCATCATTAATTCCTGACAAAGATTGAAGGCCTGATGTTAATCGATGCTGTAGATGCCGGTTTAACTGCCTTGCCGCCAGCGCCGGTTCTTGTTCATTTGCATCGTAAAATTCGTCGATGTTCACGCGGTCGCGGACATCCACGGTGAAGACAGGTTTTTCTGGCGGCACATCATACCAGCGACTTTTTTTATCCAGCAGATGTTCGCTACAGTGGATCAGCACCACCCGCAGATCGCTGTTACAGCGCACGGCGATATTTGCTGCGCCGCGCTGGAGGGAAATAGCTTCACCAGACCGGGTACGTGTGCCTTCCGGGAAGATTAACAGCGTGTCGCCCTGAGCCAGACGCTGCTGGCTTGCAGCCAGCAGAGGCTCGGCTTCGCTGTTAATGAGGTAATCCGCCGCGCGGATGACGCCGCTGACAAACGGATTGCGCAGCAGCGCGCTTTTCACCAGACAGTCGGTTTCTGGCATCACCGATGCCAGAATCACGTAGTCAATTAACGTGGGGTGGTTAGCCACCACCAGACAACCCCGATCGTTGCGCAGGGCGTCAAGATTGTGAATGCGATAGTCCAGTACCCCGAGGCCACGGGCAACGGTCAGGAAGAAGCGGAAGCTGGCCGCAATGCTGCGCCGCGCAAGGCGACGGCGGTTGGTGCGGTCGCGCTGGACGATCAGCAGCAGGTTGAACCATACCAGTGACAGCAGCAGCCCGCCCACGCCAAACAGCACGAAGCAGAATCCGGTCATCACCAGACGCCATAACCAGTTAATTCGGGCAGTCAGGCGGTTCATGCGCGCGTCCATTGCCACAGCAAACGTTCGCCGGGTACCACAAACTGGCGTGCCTCGCTGAGATAGCGTTGCAGGAACACCAGGCTTTGCGGAAGGGCGGGTTCATCCCCCGTGCTGCCGCTGCGGGTTTCACACTGCAATTCCTTGCCGGATTCAATCACCAGCGCCAGCGCGTAGGGCCAGGTGGGCATCTGGTGCGGTAACGCCGGGTGGTAAAATTCCGGCAGTGCGCCGTCAAAATCGACCAGCAAGACCCGGGAGTAGCCCGCCTGCAGCAGGCTCAGGACTTCACATAATGCCTGCTGGAAGGTGTCCAGCCCGGCAGAAATGGATGACGAGACGATTGCCTGGCGTGCGGTAATCGTGAGATTGCCCACCGCCGAGTTGTGCACGGACATGGCGAAGTCGGTAGGCGATACGGATTGCCCCGTCGCCAGAGCATGCAGAATACGGTAGTTGCGCTCCAGCTCGCCGTGGCGGCTGGAATAGACGACGGCATCAATGGCGTGGTGTTGCAGCATAGCGAGACCAATGTCCACCGCCAGCTTACTGCCTGAATTGAGGCGGCGCGCGGTCATCATGGGTAAAGCGGTCAGCCGGGGAAGCGGGGCCGCTGGATCGACGGGCAGCTGCAGGCGTGACCACGCCTGCCACTCTGTGGCATCGCTGAGTCCTGGGGCTCTCGCCTGCCAGTCGATAATGTTCAGTGAAAATTTCATCTACGCGCGTCCGCGAAAAAAAACCGTATTCAAAGGGCAGACCTGGCCACCCGGGCAGCTAAGCTGCTCTATTGTTCACGTTTGGTGCATATCAGCAGGGTATGACCGACCCCAAGGTTATCCAGACGCTGTTCAACGCTGAAACCTGCGCTCTCCAGGTATCGATAAAACGCCTCTACGCTATAAAACCGGCTATTGCCATTCGCCATACAGGTGAAATAGAGCGAGGTGGCATTCAGGCTGAAAGAGGCCGCTTCAAACTTCTGGGCATCCCAGAAAAGCTCCATGATGCACAAACGTGCGCCTGGCTTCATGACCTGTGCGACGCGCGTCAGCATGGCGACAATCTGATCCGGAGAGAAACAATCCAGAAACTGGCTCATCCACCAGACGTCGGCCTCACCCGGCAAGGCTGCTGGGCTAAGCATATCGACAGCATGGAATCCAATACGATGAGAAAAACCTGCTTTTGCGATGTTTTCCTGCGCCAGCGCTATCTGCTGCGGCAGGTCGAGGATCGTCACGGCAACATTTTCGTCATAGCGGCAGCAGCGTAACGCCCATTTACCCGTATTTCCGCCCACATCGTACAATTTTGTCGGCGAGCTTGCGAATATATATGGCAAAGCGGCATCAAACGCGGCGTCGGAATAGTAATGATCAAAGGCGAACCAGCTCTCTTTCGCCTGAGCCGGTAATTGGGATAATGCCGGATAGATGGTTGGCCAGTTGCCAAACACCGCTAATCCCGCAGGTTTTTCTTCCTTCAGGGCGTCCGCCAGGTGAAATAGCCCTTTGTAACAAACGTCCTGAGTGAAATCCATATTTACGCGGGTCATTTCATCGTGCAGTAAAAAGTGGCCCACTTTCGCCAGAAAATAACGTCCATGCTGTTGGGTAACGATCCGCCCGCTTAATCCCATATCCAGCAGTACGCTGACGCCATAGCTGCCGAGCGTGCTGTGTTCGGTTATTTCCTCGAGGCTGGCACCCTCTTTACCTTGTTTATCGAGCCAGGCGAGAATGCCTGAGTTACGCAGACAAAGCGCGGTCTGAAATAACATCGGAGCAAAAGCGATGCGTTGCGCTTCGGTAATGGCATCCAGTGCGCTGAGCGTATCCTTTTCGTACATTGCTGCGTAACCTTTCAGGGCAAGAAATAGGGGTTATCGGGCCATATGCGGCCCGACTTTAGAAAAATATTACAGTGCGGCGCCCGCGGAGAGGTTCAGCTGAATATCGTGGTCGAGGTTATTCACCCAACGGTTATAATTTTTGTGAATTTTACCGTCAGCCGCTTTCAGGTTCATACTGCTTTCGTAGTTAATGGAATAGCTTGTGGCGGAATAAGGAATACGCACGTCGACCGAGTGGTCGCGCGCCTGCAGACGACCTTTGATAACGCCCGGACCGGCTTCCGTCATGATCCAGTCACGTTTTTGTCCTGCTTTCAAAATCGCTGTTTTTACCTGGTCGGCGGTATGACCCGCGCTCACAGTAGAGTGAACCTGAGCGATTGGGGCAGTACGCGCACAGCCTGCCAGTGCGCCAACGAATACGGCGGCAGCACACCATTTAACGATCTTTTTCATCAACAACTCCATATCAATAATAACAATTAAAGGTAGTGGTTTTTACAAATAATATTCATCCGGCGTTTCTTATGTGCCAGATGTTTTTTTAATCAATATTAAGGTTTGCATTACGTTGACGCGAAGGCGGGCATAATAACATGGAAAATAATTAACAATTTCATTTTTTTTAATTTGCGTTAAATCATGATTTGCGTTTCAACGTAATGCGACCGACGTAAACAAAAACAGAATTAATATTTCCTTAACGCAAATAAAAATACCGCGACAGGTTATGAACGCGGTAATTTAAGGCGGATTATTGGCGGTTTAAACCTACCTATACAGGTAGGTCAGCTACCCGGGCAACCTGCTTTTCGGCCTTCCCGGCCCGAGCAAAATGGCCAGCTTGCTGCCGCCTTTGGTGGTCTCCATCCAGATCTTACACACGCTGGTCAGGGGGACCGAGAGCAGCATACCGACCGGGCCCAGCAGCCATCCCCAAACCAGTAAGGATAAAAAGACGACCAGCGTCGACATGCCGAGCCGGTGCCCCATCATGCGTGGTTCGAGAATATTGCCCAGCACCATGTGCACGACGAGGAATAACGCGCCGACCAGCATACATTCGTAGAAACCGTTAAACAGAAACGCCTGAATCATCGGCGGCACGGCGGAAAGCACCGCGCCAATGTTGGGCACGTAGTTCAGCAGAAACGCCAGCACGCCCCACATCAGCGCGAACTGCACGTTCATCAGCATCAGCCCCAGCCAGACGATGATCCCGGTCCAGACGCTCAGCAGCGTTTTCAGCGCCAGATATTTAGAGACGCCCTTCAGCGCCCGGTGTAAGCCAGCAATGTGAATTTGTGGGTTATTCAGTGCAAAGCGCAGCTTATACGGGACGTGGCGGACTTCAAACAGCATAAACACCACCGTCATGACCAGCAGCAGAATGCTGGCCATCGCGCCGGAAAGCCCCGTCATCAAGGTGGTGGCGTAGGTCATGACCTTCTCGGAGTCCATCCTGCGCAGCATCCGTTCGGGAGAGATATGCAGATTAAGGAAAGGCACCATCTCCTGGAGTGCGACGATCTTACGCGTCAGCTCTTTGTTGTACTGCGGCAGCATGGTGGAGAATTCACTCAGCGAGGCCGCCAGCACGCCGAAGAGCGCCGTCAGGGCAATCAGCATCACGATGACGACGATAGTGATGGCGACCGGGCGGCTAACGCCCCGGCGCAGAAACCAGGTGACCAGAGGATTAAGCACAATGGCAAAAAAGAGCGCCAGCAGGAGCTGAACTATGATGTCGGCGGCCGCATGGATACCCGCAAGGATAACCACCAGACAGGCGAGTTTTAATAAGATGTGGAGTCCTGCTTTGTCGGACGGGTTAGCGATCATGCGCGTTCCTTAATGTGATGACCCGGTAAGTGTAGTGCCCGGGCCTCGCTTCGTCTGGCACCGTTAATCTGAAAGTCGCTGCTGATTTTCTTATTGGGGCGTGGTAATAGTGAAACACTGTTGTAAAAAATCCAGGTAGAACCCCATGCTCGAACCTGCCGCTGAACCGGCACTGAGCGGACTGCGCCTCAATCTGCGCATCGTTTCCGTTGTGATTTTTAACTTTGCCAGCTATCTCACCATCGGCCTGCCGCTGGCGGTTCTGCCGGGCTATGTCCATGACGTCATGGGCTTCAGTGCCTTCTGGGCGGGGCTGGTGATTAGCCTGCAGTATTTCGCCACGCTCCTGAGCCGCCCGCATGCCGGGCGCTACGCGGACACGTTCGGTCCAAAAAGCATCGTGGTGGTGGGATTGTGCGGCTGTTTCCTCAGTGGCCTGAGCTACCTGCTGGCTGCCTCAGCCAGCCACTGGCCGCTGGTCAGCCTGGCGCTGCTCTGCCTGGGCCGCGTCATCCTCGGCATTGGGCAAAGCCTGGCGGGAACCGGCTCGACGCTCTGGGGCGTGGGGGTTGTCGGGACGCCACACATTGGTCGGGTGATCTCCTGGAACGGGATTGTCACCTACGGCGCGATGGCGCTCGGTGCGCCGCTCGGCGTGGCCTGCTATGCGTTTGGCGGGCTGTATGGACTGTCGCTCACCATTATGGCGGTCGCGCTTGTGGCGATTCTGTTTGCGCTGCCGCGCCCGACAGTGAAGGCCAGCAAGGGCAAGCCGCTGCCGTTCCGGGCGGTGCTCGGGCGGGTCTGGCCATACGGGATGGCGCTGGCGCTGGCGACCACCGGCTTCGGGGTCATCGCCACCTTCATTACCCTGTTCTATGACGCCAAAGGCTGGGACGGCGCGGCCTTTGCGTTAACCCTGTTCAGCTGTGCGTTTGTTGGCGCGCGCCTGCTTTTCCCTAACGGCATCAACCGTCTGGGCGGGCTGAACGTGGCGACGATCTGCTTTGCGGTAGAGATTGTCGGGCTGCTGTTGACCGGCGTAGCCAGCGCGCCCTGGATGGCGAAAATGGGCGTATTTCTCGCGGGAGCCGGTTTTTCACTGGTCTTCCCGGCGCTGGGCGTGGTCGCGGTAAAAGCGGTACCGCAGCAGAACCAGGGGGCGGCGCTGGCGACCTATACGGTATTTATGGATATGTCGTTGGGCATTACCGGGCCGCTGGCAGGGCTGGTAATGGCTTGGGCGGGGGTACCGGTGATCTATCTTGCCGCGGCGGGTCTGGTCATGATGGCATTGCTGCTGACGTGGCGGTTAAAAAAATGGCCCCCGGTGCAGGCACCGGAGGCCACGTCATCATCGTGAAACGTTACTGGATTACGATGGTGTTAATGATGTTTTCAGCAGCCGTCTGCGCTTTCTGCTGATCTTCCGCTGGCAGGGTGAT
The DNA here is from genome assembly GCF_049238285.1 of Enterobacter cloacae complex sp. IR53041. NCBI lineage: Bacteria > Pseudomonadati > Pseudomonadota > Gammaproteobacteria > Enterobacterales > Enterobacteriaceae > Enterobacter > Enterobacter cloacae complex sp. IR53041. Next base: position 61,986 of record NZ_JBMKHB010000010.1, read on the forward strand.
CTGCAGGGTCAGGAGTTTGTTATCGACCTTGCCCAGCACGACAGAGGAGTACGCGGTCTGGCCTTTCGCAGAGATGATGCTGTCCAGCTGCTGTAGCTTATGGCCTTTCAACTCGATGGATTTATTGGTCACGACCTGCAGCTGCGGGTCGCGGCCGCGCTGCTGATCTTCCAGACGTTTGGACAGGACCGCCAGATCTTCGCTGGTGTCGTCGCCCACAATCACAATGACCGCTTTCTGCCCGGTTGCGTCGGAGTAAACGTGCATGTTATTCGCCTGAGTGCCCAGCTTGCCGCTCTGGTCAGTCATATCGGCTGGCAGAGAGAAGCTAAGTTTGCCATCCATCAGATTCACCGGCTGGCCGGTCGCATTGCTTTCTGCGGATGCGCCCTGAGCAGGCGTTTTCGTGTCGCTGTTATCACAGGCTGCAAGACCCACAACCAGCAGGCCAATCCCGACATATTTAACCAGATTGCGCATTGACTTCTTCCTTTCGATAAACGGCCATAACGGCTCATTCGCTCATCTTATCACAACTGATAAAGCGAACCCTTAACCAGCCTGCAATGCCGTGATTTCAGATTTATCTGCCAGCCTTTTCAGCAGCATATTCAGCAGCACGCCGTACATGGGCAGGAAGAACACAATGCTGATGAGCACCTTGAAGCAGTAGTCCACCAGCGCGATTTCCATCCAGTGTTCGGCCATGAACGCATCCGGGCTACGCCAGAAGGCGATGAAGAAGAAGGCCAGCGTATCGCTCACGTTACCGAACAGCGTGGAGGCGGTGGGTGCCATCCACCAGCGATGATTCTGACGCAGGCGATTAAACACGTGCACGTCCAGAATCTGCCCCAGCGCGTAGGCCATAAAGCTTGCTGCGGCGATACGGGCGACAAACAGGTTGAAGTGGGTTAACGCCTCAAAACCCTGCCAGCTTCCCATATAAAACAGGGACGAAACCCCGTACGAGATGAACAGCGCCGGGAGCATGACCGCAAAAATAATGCGGCGAGCCAGCGGTGCGCCAAAAATACGCACGGTCAGATCGGTGGCGAGGAAAATAAACGGAAAGCTGAACGCGCCCCAGGTGGTATGAAAACCAAAGATGGAGATAGGGAGCTGCACCAGATAGTTGCTGGAGGTGATCACCAGCAAATGGAAAAGCGAAAGCCAGAACAACGCTTTTACGCGCTGTGATTCAGAAAACTGCGTCATATTGTGACCTTTTTATACGTTGGGGTGAGGGAACCCAATAAAAACCGCAGCATGATACTGCTTTGGCGGGACATTGCAATGGTTAGTTTTTACGCAATCGTTAACCTGGTTTGCATTGACCGCAACGGGGCGTAAACTACAGCCGTTTTTACCTGACCGAGAAGATCATGACCGACCTGTTTTCCAGCCCAGACCACACTCTTGATGCCCAGGGCCTTCGCTGCCCGGAACCGGTAATGATGGTACGTAAAACCGTGCGCAACATGCAGACCGGTGAAACGCTGCTGATCGTTGCCGACGACCCGGCCACGACCCGCGACATTCCCGGTTTTTGTACCTTTATGGAGCATGAGCTGGTGGCGCAGCAGACTGAGGCGCTGCCGTACCGGTATTTGATTCGTAAGGGGTAAGTTTTGTAGGCCGGGTAAGGCGAAGCCGCCACCCGGCGAATATGTTTCCTCTGCGGCCTGATGCCCTCACCCCGGCCCTCTCCCACGGGGAGAGGGAGCAAACACTAAAAATGGCCACGTAGTGGCCATTTTGCTTTTACCTAGCCCTTCATCCACGCCCGGATCCCGTCCAGGAACATCTGCGTTGCCATCATCACCAGAATGAGCCCCATCAGGCGCTCCAGCGCGTTTACCCCTTTTTCGCCCAGCAGGCGCAGGAACAAGGACGACTGCAGCAGGATGATAAACGTCCCGCCCCAGGCAATCAGCAGGGCAATGACCAGATGGCTCATCTGGTTCGGATACTGGTGCGACAGCAGCATCAGCGTCGCCAGAATGGTTGGCCCCGCGACGAGCGGGATCGCCAGCGGCACAATAAACGGCTCTTCACCCGCAGGCAGGCCGCTGCTGCTGCCTTCCGCGCTCGGGAAAATCATCTTAATCGCAATCAGGAACAGAATAATCCCGCCGGAAATCGACACGGTTTCAGCGCGCAGGTTCAGGAAGGCGAGGATTTTTTCACCCGCAAACAGGAAGATAAACATCACCAGCAGGGCGATGAGCAGCTCGCGGATCATGATCGCCCGGCGGCGCTTCGGCTCGGTGTGCTTCAACACCGACATGAAGATCGGCAGGTTACCCAGGGGATCCATTATCAGGATCAATAAAACCGCGGCGGAAATGATTTCACTCATGTAAATTATCCCTGAATTTCTCTAAGGTTATTATGATAATTAGCTGTATTTCTGATTGCCGGGCAATCATCGATTAATTTCGCTTGCGACTTTGGCTGCATTTTGTAATGTGAAGCATATCCCAGTTCAATACTGGCTTGCACAATCAGCACACACCCTCAGCAGGAAAAAAATGCTATGAAAAACGTTGGTTTTATCGGCTGGCGCGGTATGGTCGGCTCTGTACTCATGCAACGCATGGTTGAAGAGCGCGATTTCGACGCTATCCGCCCGGTCTTCTTCTCCACTTCCCAGCTCGGCCAGGCTGCTCCGTCCTTTGGTGGTACCACAGGCACGTTGCAGGATGCTTACGATCTGGAAGCGCTGAAGGCACTCGACATTATTGTGACCTGCCAGGGCGGCGATTATACCAACGAAATCTATCCAAAGCTGCGTGAAAGCGGCTGGCAGGGCTACTGGATTGACGCGGCCTCGTCGCTGCGCATGAAAGACGATGCCATCATCATTCTCGACCCGGTTAACCAGGGCGTGATCGCCGATGGCCTGAACAACGGCGTAAAAACCTTTGTTGGCGGCAACTGCACCGTCAGCCTGATGCTAATGTCCCTCGGCGGCCTGTTCGCGCAGGATCTGGTGGAGTGGGTCTCCGTGGCGACCTACCAGGCGGCGTCCGGCGGCGGCGCGCGTCATATGCGCGAGCTGCTGACCCAGATGGGCCAGCTGCACCAGAGCGTCGCGACCGAGCTGGCAAACCCGGCGTCGGCTATTCTCGATATCGAGCGTAAAGTGACCGAGCTGACCCGCAGCGGCGAGCTGCCGGTGGATAACTTTGGCGTACCGCTGGCCGGCGGACTGATCCCGTGGATCGACAAGCAGCTGGATAACGGCCAGACCCGAGAAGAGTGGAAAGGCCAGGCCGAGACCAACAAAATCCTCAATACCGCGAACACCATTCCGGTTGACGGTCTGTGCGTGCGTATCGGCGCGCTGCGCTGCCACAGCCAGGCCTTCACCATTAAACTGAAAAAAGATGTGTCTATTCCGACCGTGGAAGAGCTGCTGGCCGCGCACAACCCGTGGGCGAAAGTGGTGCCAAACGATCGCGATATCACCATGCGCGAGCTGACCCCGGCAGCGGTGACCGGCACGCTGACCACGCCGGTTGGCCGTCTGCGTAAGCTGAACATGGGGCCGGAGTATCTCTCCGCGTTCACCGTCGGTGACCAGCTCCTGTGGGGCGCCGCTGAGCCGCTGCGCCGCATGCTGCGCCAGCTGGCGTAATAATTTGTTAAATACCGGGGGTGATTTTCACCCCTTTTTTTTGCGTACTACATGGAGTAACACGCGTATGTCTTATTTTTTATCAGGAGTCATTTAGAGCGTTGGCTATGCTTTAAGGAAGAGTCATTTCTTACCTGAGGTTCGAACGGAGCAGAATGGATGCACATTTTTGTGCTGTCCCGTTCAGGTCACATTAAAAGTCGTCCCGGAGCGCTTAAAAAGGACGACATAAAAACAGGATGAATACCATGTCCGATCGTGTGGATAGAGACGTGATTAATGCGCTTATTGCGGGTCATTTCGCTGACCCCTTTTCTGTGCTTGGGATGCACCGTACTGAGGCAGGCCTGGAAGTTCGTGCCCTGTTGCCGGATGCCATAGAAGTTTGGGTGATTGAACCCAAAACCGGCCGCAAAGTCGGTAACCTTGAATGCCTCGATTCCCGTGGCTTCTTCTCGGGCGTGATGCCCCGTCGTAAAAACCCTTTTCGCTATCAGCTCGCCGTTCTCTGGCACGGTCAGCAAAACCTGATTGACGATCCCTACAGCTTCGGCCCTCTGCTTAAAGAGATGGATGCCTGGCTGCTCTCCGAGGGGACCCATCTGCGTCCTTATGAAACGCTGGGCGCCCATGCCGATACCATGGACGGCATCACCGGCACGCGGTTCTCCGTGTGGGCGCCCAATGCCCAGCGCGTCTCCGTTGTCGGCCAGTTCAACTACTGGGACGGCCGCCGTCACCCGATGCGCCTGCGTCGGGAAACAGGCATCTGGGAGTTGTTTATCCCCGGGGCGCACCACGGGCAGCTTTATAAATTCGAGATGATCGACGCCCACGGCAAGCTGCGCATTAAAGCCGACCCGTATGCCTTCGAAGCGCAGATGCGCCCGGATACCGCGTCGCTGATCTGCGGCCTGCCGGAGAAGGTCGTCCAGACGGAGGAGCGTAAACAGGCCAACCGTTTTGATGCGCCAATATCCGTTTATGAAGTCCATCTCGGCTCCTGGCGCCGCCATACCGATAACAACTTCTGGCTGAGTTACCGGGAGCTTGCCGACCAGCTGGTGCCATACGCCAAATGGATGGGCTTTACCCACCTTGAGCTGCTGCCGGTCAACGAGCATCCGTTCGACGGCAGCTGGGGCTATCAGCCCACCGGGCTGTATGCGCCGACCCGCCGCTTCGGCACCCGCGACGACTTTCGCTATTTCATTGATGCCGCGCACGCCGCCGGGCTGAACGTGATCCTCGACTGGGTGCCGGGCCATTTCCCGGCGGATGATTTTGCGCTGGCAGAGTTTGACGGCACGAAGCTGTACGAGCATAGCGATCCGCGCGAGGGCTATCACCAGGACTGGAACACGCTGATTTACAACTACGGTCGCCGTGAAGTGTCGAACTACCTGGTCGGGAATGCCCTGTACTGGATCGAGCGGTTTGGCATTGACGCCCTGCGCGTGGATGCGGTGGCGTCAATGATCTACCGCGACTACAGCCGCAAAGAGGGGGAGTGGATCCCGAACGAGTTTGGCGGCCGTGAAAACCTGGAAGCCATTGAATTCCTGCGTAATACCAACCGCATTATCGGCGAGCAGGTGGACGGTGCCGTGACCATGGCGGAAGAGTCCACCGACTTTGCGGGCGTCTCCCGTCCGCCGTCATCAGGCGGCCTGGGGTTCTGGTATAAGTGGAACCTGGGCTGGATGCACGACACGCTCGACTACATGAAGCTGGATCCGGTTTACCGTAAGTATCATCACGATAAGCTGACGTTCGGGATGCTCTACAACTACACCGAAAACTTCATGCTGCCGCTGTCGCACGATGAGGTGGTACACGGTAAAAAATCGATTCTCGACCGCATGCCGGGCGACGCGTGGCAGAAGTTTGCCAACCTGCGCGCCTATTACGGCTGGATGTTTGCCTTCCCGGGCAAGAAACTGCTGTTCATGGGCAATGAGTTCGCCCAGGGGCGCGAGTGGAACCACGACGCCAGCCTCGACTGGCATCTGCTGGAAGGCGGCGACAACTGGCACCACGGGGTGCAGCGTCTGGTGCGCGATCTGAACCTGACCTATCGCCACCACAAAGCGCTGCACGAGCTCGACTTCGATCCGTACGGCTTTGAATGGCTGGTGGTGGACGACCATGAGCGCTCGGTGTTTGTCTTTGTGCGTCGTGACAAGGCGGGTAACGAGATCATCGTCGCCAGCAACTTCACCCCGGTGCCGCGCGAACACTACCGCTTCGGCATTAACCAGCCGGGCAAATGGCGTGAAATTCTGAATACCGACTCAATGCACTACCACGGCAGCAATGCCGGTAACGGTGGGCTGGTACAGAGCGACGCCATTGAAAGCCACGGGCGACCCAACTCCCTGAGCCTGACGCTGCCGCCACTTGGCACCATCTGGCTGATGCGGGAGGGCGAATGACGCAGCTTACGGCAGGTAAACCCGAACCGCTCGGGGCGCATTTTGACGGAAAAGGGGTGAACTTCACCCTCTTTTCCGCTCACGCCGAGCGGGTTGAACTGTGCGTGTTTGACGGGGAAGGTAACGAGCACCGTTACGATTTACCCGCGCGCACGGGGGATACCTGGCACGGCTACCTGGCCGGAGGACGGCCCGGCATGCACTATGGCTTTCGCGTTCACGGTCCGTGGGAGCCCGCGCAGGGGCACTGGTTTAACCCGGCGAAGCTGCTAATTGATCCGTGCGCGCACCGCGTGGACGGCGAATTTAAAGATGACCCGCTCTTCCACGTGGGCTACGGCGAGCCCGACCACCGCGACAGCGCGTCCGTCGCGCCAAAAAGCGTGGTGGTGAACGATCTTTATGACTGGGAAGACGATGCCCCGCCGCAGACGCCGTGGGGCAAGACCGTCATTTATGAAGCCCACGTCAAAGGGCTGACCTACCTGCATCCGTCGATCCCCAAAGAGATGCGCGGCACCTACAAGGCGCTCGGGCATCCCACCATGATTGCCTACCTGAAACACCTCGGCATCACCGCTCTGGAACTGCTCCCCGTTGCCCATTTTGCCAGCGAGCCGCGTCTGCAGCGGCTGGGGCTGAGCAACTACTGGGGCTATAACCCGCTGGCGATGTTCGCGCTCGAGCCGCGCTATGCCGTCCATCCGGAAAAGGCGCGGGACGAGTTCCGCGATGCGGTGAAGGCGCTCCACGCGGCGGGCATTGAGGTCATTCTGGACGTGGTGCTGAACCACAGCGCAGAAAGCGATCTCGACGGCCCGACGCTCTCCATGCGCGGAATTGATAACCGTAGCTATTATTGGATCAGGCACGATGGCGATTATGAGAACTGGACCGGCTGCGGTAACACGCTCAATCTCAGCCATCCGGCGGTTACGCATTTTGCGTATGAATGCCTGAAATACTGGGTGGAGACGTTCCACGTCGACGGTTTTCGTTTCGACCTGGCGCCCGTCATGGGACGCACGCCGGCGTTCAGCCAGCAGGCGCCATTGTTTGAGGCGATAAAAAACTGTCCGGTGCTCTCGCAGGTGAAGCTGATTGCCGAGCCGTGGGACATTGGTGAAGGCGGTTATCAGGTCGGGAATTTCCCGCCGCTGTTTGCCGAGTGGAACGACCACTACCGCGACGCCGTACGCCGCTTCTGGCTGGAGCGGAACCTGTCGCTGGGGGAATTTGCCGGGCGCTTTGCCGCGTCGAGCGATCTCTTTAAGCGCGACGGCAAACGCCCGTCGGCCACCGTTAATCTGTTGACGGCGCACGACGGTTTTACGCTCAGGGACTGCGTTTGTTTCAATCAGAAACACAATGAGGCGAACGGCGAAGAGAATCGCGATGGCACTAACAATAACCATAGCTTTAATCATGGTATAGAAGGGTTAGGCGGAAGTCTGGATGTGATAGAGCGGCGACGCGCCAGCGTTCATGCGCTGCTGACAACGCTTTTACTGTCGCAGGGCACGCCGATGCTGCTGGCAGGCGACGAGCATGGTCACAGCCAGCACGGTAACAACAACGCCTATTGCCAGGACAACACCTTAACCTGGCTCGACTGGGGTGAAGCCAACAGCGGGCTGATTCATTTTACCGCTGCGCTGATCCATCTTCGCCAGCAGATCCCCGCGCTGACCGCCAACAGCTGGTGGGAAGAGGGTGACGGCAACGTTCGCTGGCTGAATAAAGACGCGCAACCGTTAAGCGCGCAAGAGTGGCAACACGGCGTACCACGCCTGCAAATCCTGCTGTCGGATAAATGGCTGGTCACGCTGAACGCGACGGATGACGTCGCAGAGATTGTTTTACCTGACGGGGAGTGGCGAGCCGTTCCCCCCTTTGCCGGAGCGGATAATCCGGTAGTAATGGCTGTCTGGCACGGGCCTGCGCACGGAGTGTGCGTATACCAAAGATGATAAAAAAGGAGTTAGTCATGGTTAGATTAGAGAAGAACGATCCCTTAATGTTGGCACGCCAGCTACCATTAAAAACGGTTGCCCTGATACTTGCGGGCGGGCGTGGTACCCGTCTGAAAGATTTGACCATCAAGCGCGCCAAGCCGGCCGTTCACTTTGGTGGTAAGTTCCGTATTATCGACTTTGCGCTCTCCAACTGCCTGAACTCGGGCATTCGCCGCATTGGCGTCATCACGCAGTATCAGTCGCACACCCTGGTGCAGCATATTCAGCGCGGCTGGTCATTCTTCAGCGAAGAGATGAACGAATTTGTCGATCTCCTTCCTGCGCAGCAGCGCGTTCACGGCGAGAACTGGTATCGCGGAACGGCGGATGCGGTCACCCAGAACCTCGACATCATTCGTCGCTATAACGCGGAATACATTGTGATCCTCGCCGGGGACCACATTTACAAGCAAGATTACTCCCACATGCTGATCGACCACGTCGAAAAAGGGGCGCGCTGCACCGTGGCGTGTCTGCCTGTGCCCGTTGCTGAAGCGACGGCGTTTGGCGTCATGCACGTGGATGCCGACGACAAAATTATCGACTTCGTTGAAAAACCGGCGAACCCGCCAACCATGCCGGGCGATGACACCAAATCGCTCGCCAGCATGGGGATCTATGTCTTTGACGCAGATTATCTTTATGAGCTGCTGGAAGAAGACGACAAAGACGAAAACTCAAGCCACGACTTCGGTAAAGACATCATTCCGAAAATCACCAAAGCTGGCATGGCGTATGCACATCCTTTCCCGCTGTCCTGCGTGCAGTCCGACCCGAATGCGGAACCGTACTGGCGCGATGTGGGCACGCTGGAAGCGTACTGGAAAGCGAACCTCGATCTGGCATCGGTCACGCCTGAACTGGATATGTACGACCAGAACTGGCCGATTCGTACCCATATGGAGTCGCTGCCGCCAGCCAAATTCGTGCAGGACCGCTCCGGTAGCCACGGTATGACGCTGAACTCGCTGGTGTCCGGCGGGTGCATCATCTCCGGTTCGGTCGTGGTGCAGTCGGTGCTGTTCCCGCGCGTGCGGATAAATTCATTCTGTAATATCGATTCGGCAGTCTTGTTGCCGGACGTCTGGGTAGGGCGCTCGTGTCGTCTGCGTCGTTGCGTGATCGACCGTGCCTGCGTCATCCCTGAAGGGATGGTCATTGGGGAGAATGCGGAAGAAGACGCGCGTCGTTTCTACCGTTCGGAAGAGGGGATCGTGTTAGTCACACGGGAAATGTTGCGGAAGCTGCAAATCAAACAGGAGCGATGATGCAGGTTTTACACGTATGTTCTGAGATGTTCCCGTTATTAAAAACGGGCGGTCTGGCAGATGTGCTTGGCGCATTACCGGCGGCGCAAATCGCCGGAGGCGTGGATACCCGAGTCCTGCTGCCCGCCTTTCCGGATATCCGGCGCGGTATACCTGATGCAAAAGTGGTGACCCGCCGTGAAACGTTTGCCGGACGCATTACCCTGCTGTTTGGACATTACAATGGCGTAGGGATTTACCTGATCGACGCGCCGCATTTATACGATCGCCCGGGCAGCCCGTATCACGATACGAACCTGTTCGCCTACACCGACAACGTGCTGCGCTTTGCGCTGCTCGGCTGGGTTGGAGCAGAAATGGCGACGGGGCTGGATCCGTTCTGGCGTCCGGATGTGGTGCACGCGCACGACTGGCACGCCGGGCTTGCCCCGGCGTATCTCGCCGCGCGCGGCCACCCGGCGAAATCGGTCTTTACCGTGCATAACCTGGCCTATCAGGGGATGTACTACGCCCATCACATGAATGACATCGATCTGCCATGGTCGTTCTTTAACATGCACGGTCTGGAGTTTAACGGGCAGATCTCGTTCCTGAAGGCGGGGCTGTACTACGCCGATCACATCACGGCGGTGAGCCCAACCTACGCGCGTGAGATCACCCAGCCGGCATTTGGCTACGGCATGGAAGGGTTGCTGCAGCAGCGCCACCGCGAAGGCCGCCTGTCGGGCATTCTGAACGGCGTGGATGAACAGATCTGGAGCCCGGAAACCGATCTCCTGCTGGCGGCGCGCTACGGTCGTGATTCCGTGGAAGATAAAGCGGAAAACAAACGCCAGCTGCAGATTGCGATGGGCCTGAAGGTTAACGACAAAGTGCCGCTGTTCGCCGTCGTAAGCCGCCTGACCAGCCAGAAAGGGCTGGATCTGGTGCTGGAGGCGCTGCCCGGTTTACTGGAGCAGGGCGGGCAGCTGGCGCTGCTCGGCGCGGGCGACCCGGTGCTGCAGGAAGGTTTCCTTGCCGCCGCTGCGGAACATCCGGGGCAGGTCGGCGTACAGATTGGTTACCACGAGGCGTTTTCGCACCGCATTATGGGCGGCGCGGACGTCATCCTGGTGCCGAGCCGTTTCGAACCCTGCGGCCTGACGCAGCTTTACGGCCTGAAATACGGCACCCTGCCGCTGGTGCGCCGCACGGGCGGGCTGGCGGATACGGTATCGGATAGCTCGCTGGAAAACCTGGCGGACGGTATCGCCAGCGGGTTTGTCTTTGAGGACAGTAATGCCTGGTCGCTGCTTCGGGCGATTCGGCGTGCTTTCGTCTTGTGGTCCCGTCCATCGCTGTGGCGCTACGTCCAACGCCAGGCGATGTCCATGGACTTTAGCTGGCACGTTGCGGCGCAGTCATACCGCGATCTCTATCAACGCTTGATGTAACGAGGCGAAGTTACTGATATGAACGCTCCATTTAGCTACTCTTCACCCACGCTCAGCGTTGAGGCGTTAAAGCACTCCATCGCCTACAAGCTGATGTTCACCATCGGGAAAGATCCGGTTATTGCCAACAAGCACGAGTGGCTGAACGCCACCCTGTTTGCGGTGCGCGACCGCTTAGTTGAACGCTGGCTGCGCTCAAACCGCGCCCAGCTCTCGCAGGAGACGCGTCAGGTTTACTATCTGTCGATGGAATTTTTGATTGGCCGCACGCTGTCCAATGCGCTGTTGTCGCTCGGTATTTATGACGACGTCAAAACCGCACTGGAAGAGATGGGGTTAGATTTAGAAGAACTGATCGACGAAGAGAACGACCCGGGCCTCGGTAACGGCGGTCTGGGACGTCTTGCCGCCTGCTTCCTCGACTCGCTGGCGACGCTGGCGCTGCCGGGCCGCGGCTACGGTATTCGCTACGATTACGGCATGTTCAAACAGAACATCGTCGACGGGCGTCAGAAAGAGTCCCCGGACTACTGGCTGGAGTACGGCAACCCGTGGGAGTTCAAGCGCCACAACACGCGCTACAAGGTGCGCTTTGGCGGGCGTATTCAGCAGGAAGGAAAAAAATCCCGCTGGGTGGAAACGGAAGAGATCCTGGCCGTGGCCTACGACCAGATCATCCCCGGCTACGACACCGATGCCACCAACACGCTGCGCCTGTGGAGCGCTCAGGCCAGTAGCGAAATTAACCTCGGTAAATTTAACCAGGGTGACTACTTCGCGGCGGTGGAGGATAAAAACCACTCCGAGAACGTATCCCGCGTGCTGTACCCGGATGACTCGACCTACTCAGGCCGCGAGCTGCGCCTGCGTCAGGAGTACTTCCTCGTTTCGGCGACCATTCAGGACATCCTCAGCCGCCACCATCAGCTGCACAAAACCTACGCCAACCTGGCGGAGAAAACCGCGATCCACCTTAATGACACCCACCCGGTGCTCTCTATTCCGGAGCTGATGCGCCTGCTGATCGACGAGCATAAGTTCAGCTGGGACGACGCCTTTGAGGTGACCTGCCAGGTGTTCTCGTACACCAACCACACGCTGATGAGCGAAGCGCTGGAGACGTGGCCGGTGGACATGCTCGGCAAAATCCTGCCGCGCCATCTGCAGATTATCTTTGAGATTAACGACTACTTCCTCAAGACGCTGCAGGAGCAGTATCCAAACGATACCGGCCTGCTGAGCCGCGCGTCTATCATTGATGAGTCGAACGGCCGCCGCGTGCGCATGGCCTGGCTGGCGGTTGTCATCAGCCACAAGGTCAACGGCGTGTCCGAGCTCCACTCGAACCTGATGGTGCAGTCGCTGTTTGCGGACTTCGCGAAGATCTTCCCGACGCGGTTCTGCAACGTGACCAACGGCGTCACCCCGCGCCGCTGGCTGGCGCTGGCCAACCAGCCGCTCTCTGAGGTGCTGGACGAGAATATCGGCCGCACCTGGCGTACCGATTTGAGCCAGCTGAGCGAGCTGGAACAGCATATTGATTTCCCGACGGTGAACAAAGCCGTGCGCGAAGCCAAGCTGCTGAACAAAAAGCGTCTGGCGGTCTGGCTGGCGATGCACCTGAACGTGGTGGCAAACCCGAAAGCGCTATTCGACGTGCAGATCAAACGCATCCACGAATACAAGCGTCAGCTGATGAACGTGCTGCACGTGATCACCCATTACAACCGCATCAAGGCCGACCCGACGGCCGAATGGGTGCCGCGCGTGAAGATCTTCGCCGGTAAGGCGGCGTCGGCCTACTACATGGCGAAGCATATTATTCATCTCATCAACGACGTGGCGAAGGTGGTTAACCAGGATCCGGACATTGGCGACAAGCTGAAGGTGGTGTTCATTCCGAACTACAGCGTCAGCCTGGCGCAGCTGATCATCCCGGCAGCGGATCTCTCTGAGCAGATTTCCACGGCGGGCACAGAAGCGTCCGGCACCAGTAACATGAAGTTTGCCCTTAACGGCGCGCTGACCATCGGCACGCTGGACGGGGCGAACGTCGAGATGCTGGAGCACGTGGGCGAAGAGAATATCTTTATCTTCGGTAATACGACGGAAGAGGTAGAGGCGCTGCGCAGGAAAGGCTACTCGCCGCGTCAATATTACGAAGAGGATGAAGAGTTGCGTCAGGTGCTGACGCAGATTGCAACCGGCGTGTTTAGCCCTGATGAACCGAGCCGCTACCGCGATCTGGTGGATTCGCTGATTAACTTTGGCGATCACTACCAGGTGCTGGCGGATTACCGTAGCTACGTCGACTGTCAGGATAAGGTGGACGAACTGTATCGCCAGCCTGAGAAGTGGACCAGCGCCGCGATGTACAACATCGCCAATATGGGCTATTTCTCGTCAGACAGGACCATCAAGGAGTATGCCGAGACGATCTGGCATATTGATCCGGTGAGGTTGTAAAAACAAAGCCCGGTGGCGCTGCGCTTAGCGGGCCTACGGGATCGAGTAGGCCGGGTAAGGCGGAGCCGCCACCCGGCTTTTTTGTATTAGGACGCCAGCGACAGCTCACGTTTCGCCGCATGTTGCAGCAACCACTGCGCCACGCGAGACTGCTGTTCGGCGTTGAGCCACATCCCTTCTTTGGTACGGCGCCAGATAGCATCATCCAGACGACGCACCCACTCGTGCTCAACCAGATAACGCAGCTCGGCTTCGTACAGCTCGTGGCCGAAATGCTCGCCCAGATCGGCAATCTCTTTTGCATCACCCAGGATCAGCTCGGTATTGCTGCCGTAGGTGCGGGCATAGTGGCGCGCCATCCCTTCAGTGATGAACGGGAAGCGACGGCGCAGCTTCGCGGCGTAATCATCGCGGTTATCGCCGATATCACCGCCGGGCAGTACCGCGCCTTTGGTCCATGCCGGGCCAATGCCTTTATAGTACGGCGCCAGTTTTTCCAGCGCGTGCTCGGCCAGCTTGCGGTAGGTGGTGAGCTTGCCGCCAAACACGGACAGCAGCGGCGCCTGGCCGTCTACGTCGTGAATATCGAGCGTATAGTCGCGGGTAATGGCCTGCGGTGAGTCAGACTCGTCATCGCACAGCGGACGCACGCCGGAGTAGGTCCAGACCACGTCGTCGCGCGACAGCTGTTTCTTAAAGTGCGCGTTATACACTTTAAGCAGGTAGTTCACTTCGCTCTCGTCGATCTCGACGTTCTTCGGATCGCCTTTGTACTCCACGTCGGTGGTGCCGATGATGGAGAACTCGTCCATCCACGGGATCACAAACACGATGCGCTTGTCTTCGTTCTGCAGGATGTAAGCCTGCTTCTGGGTATGCACGCGCGGCACCACAATGTGGCTGCCCTTGATCAGGCGGATGCCGTACGGCGAAGGCAGATGCATGCCGTCGTCAAAGAACTGCTTCACCCACGGGCCGGTGGCGTTCACCAGGCCGCGCGCTTTCCAGCTGAACTTCTCGCCGGTATCGATATCTTCCGCCTCGACAATCCACAGGCCGTTTTCACGACGGGCAGCGGTCGCGCGGGTGCGGGTTTTCACCTCGCCGCCTTTCTTCTCAACCATCTGCGCGTTCGCCAGCACCAGGCGGGCATCATCCACCCAGCAGTCGGAATATTCGAATCCGCGCACGATTTCCGGCTTAAGGACCGATTCTGAGCCAAAACGCAACCCTTTCGAACCCGGGAGGCTGGTGCGTTTACCCAGATGATCGTACATAAACAGACCAATTCGGATCATCCACGCCGGACGCAGATGCGGGCGATGGGGCAGGCGGAAGCGCATCGGAATCGCCAGATGCGGGGCCATTTTCAGCAGCACTTCACGTTCGGCCAGCGCTTCGCTGACCAGGCGGAATTCGTAGTGTTCCAGGTAGCGCAGGCCACCGTGAATCAGTTTGGAGCTGGCGGACGACGTCGCGCAGGCGAGATCGTTAGCTTCCAGCATCAGTACGGATAAACCGCGTCCTGCGGCATCGACCGCAATACCGGCACCGTTGATGCCACCGCCTATCACAATCAGATCTTTGGTTTCCATAACACCCTCATGCACTTTCGTTAAAGCTCAGAAATGTTCGATATCGCTCATAATAGCAAAGGAACGCGCTTTTGGTAACATCAAAAAAACAATTTAGAGTGATATGGATAACATAATGGCGTTTACCCGCCGCCAGGACGTACACTACGGGGTAAAATCTTGTCGTTGACCACTGTTAAGAGAACACCATGGATCAGTTTGAATGTATTAACGTAGAAGAAGCCCACCAGAAGATGCACCAGGGAAAAGCGGTGCTGGTGGACATCCGCGATCCGCAGAGTTTTGCGATGGGCCATACGCCGGGCGCGTTTCATCTTACCAACGACACGCTGGGCGCGTTTATGCGCGATAACGACTTCGACACGCCGGTGATGGTCATGTGCTACCACGGCAACAGCAGCAAAGGCGCGGCGCAGTATCTGCTTCAGCAGGGTTACGACGCGGTTTACAGCGTCGACGGCGGTTTCGATGCCTGGCATCGTCATTTCCCGGCGGAAGTGGAATACGCGTTTGAGCGCTGATCCCGCTATACTGTCCCCTTTTGTGTGGAAATAAGCGACCGCTGCCCATGTTGATGATCACCTCTTTTACCAACCCGCGCGTCGCCCAGGCGTTTGTCGACTATATGGCGACGCAGGGCGTTATTCTTACTATTCAGCAACATACGCAAACCGACGTCTGGCTGGCCGATGAGAGCCAGGCCGGGCGGGTAAACGAGGAGCTGGCGCGTTTTCTTGAGAACCCTGGCGACCCGCGCTATCTCGCGGCCAGCTGGCAATCCGGCCAGACCGGCAGCGGATTGCAATACAGCCGCTTTCCCTTCCTTGCCACCCTTCGCGAGCGCGCGGGCCCGTTTACGCTGCTGCTGATGGCGGCCTGCATCATCGTCTTTATTATCATGAACGTGGTCGGCGACCAGAGCGTGATGATTGCCCTGGCGTGGCCCTATGATCCGTCGCTTGAATTTGACGTCTGGCGCTACTTTAGCCACGCGCTGATGCACTTCTCGGTGATGCATATCCTCTTTAACCTGCTCTGGTGGTGGTATCTCGGCGGTGCCGTTGAAAAGCGTCTGGGCAGCGGCAAGCTGATCGTTATCACCATCATCAGCGCGCTGTTGAGCGGCTACGTACAGCACAAATTCAGCGGGCCGTGGTTTGGCGGGCTGTCGGGTGTCGTCTATGCCCTGATGGGCTACGTCTGGCTTCGCGGGGAGCGCGATCCGCAAAGCGGCATCTATCTGCAACGCGGATTGATAACCTTTGCGTTAATATGGCTAATTGCCGGATGGTTTGATCTGTTTGGTATGTCTATCGCCAACGGTGCGCACGTCGCCGGGCTGGCCGTGGGGCTGGCGATGGCCTTTGCCGACACGCTCCATGCGCGAAAACGAACATAATTCTCAGGGATAATTGATGAAACAAACACAACGTCATGACGCCATTATCGAACTGGTAAAAAAACAGGGATACGTCAGCACCGAAGAGCTGGTGGAGCAGTTTGCCGTCAGCCCACAAACCATCCGTCGTGACCTGAACGACCTGGCCGATCAGAACCGCATCCTTCGCCACCACGGCGGCGCGGCGCTGCCGTCCAGCTCGGTCAACACCTCCTGGCACGACCGAAAAGCGACGCAGACGGCGGAGAAAGAGCGCATTGCCCGCAAGGTCGCCAGCCAGATCCCGAACGGGGCGACGCTGTTTATTGATATCGGCACCACGCCGGAAGCGGTCGCCCATGCGCTGCTGGATCACGAGAACCTGCGCGTGGTCACCAACAACCTGAACGTCGCCAATACCCTGATGCAAAAAGACGATTTCCGCATCATCCTCGCGGGCGGCGAGCTGCGCAGCCGCGACGGCGGGATTATCGGTGAAGCGACCCTCGACTTTATCTCTCAGTTCCGCCTCGACTTCGGCATTCTGGGCATCAGCGGCATCGACAGCGACGGTTCGCTGCTGGAGTTTGATTACCACGAGGTGCGCACCAAGCGCGCGATCATTGAAAACTCACGCCACGTGATGCTGGTGGTGGATCACTCGAAGTTTGGCCGTAACGCGATGGTGAACATGGGCAGCATCAGCATGGTGGATGCGGTCTATACCGACGTGATGCCGCCGGCGGGCGTGATGCAGGTAATTAAAGATAATAATTTGCAGCTGGAACTGTGCTAACGGTTGTGTCGGGTGGCGCTGCGCTTACCCGACCTACAAATTGTTTTCCCTCTCCCTGTGGGAGAGGGCATCAGACCGCACAAAACTAAACGCCGTACCCCATCATCTTCAACAGCTGCTGCGCATGCTGTACCGCATCCTGACGATGCGCCACGCCCAGCTTCTGGTACAGGTTGCGGATATGCGTTTTGATGGTGGTCGCCGCCACCGCCAGCTCGCCGGCAATCTGCTCGTTGCTGTAGCCTGAATAGATCAGCCCCAGAACCTGCCATTCGCGCTGGGTGAGCGGGCTGGTGCGGATAAGCTCCGGCACTTCCGGGTGGTTTAGCAGACGTTCAACGAAGTTCTCATCGAAATGCGCGAACTTGTGCCGATGATGCTGGTTAATCTCGCGCAGAATACGCTGGGCGCGATGCTGATCCAGCTCCGGCAGCGTGTTGAGCTGAATAAGCTGGCGCAGCTGCTGCGCCATCACCTCCCCTTCAATCACAAAGTGGCTGATAAACCCGGTGCGGTTTGCCAGCTGTAGCGCCTCCAGCAGCACGCGCTGGGCATCGTTTTTACGGCCCGCCTGCCAGTAGAGCTGATTTTGCAGCAGCAGGTTGCGGTTCAGGTCGCTCATCAGGCGCAGGCTGCGCGCGTTCTCGTTCAGCTCCTCCAGCACAATCTCAGCGGGCTCTAATTCACCGAGCAGGATCTGCGCGCGGGCAATGTTACGCCACTGGCTCTGCAGGAAGTGGTTGTTGGCAAATTCCGGTTTTGGCGTCTGACGCAGCCAGTTGGCGGCGGATTTTTTATCGCCGGTCATCTGCCAGTAAATCACCCGGACCTTGTCGGCGTTTGACACCCAGTCGCTATGATACTGGCCGTTGCCGAGCAGGTTTTCCAGGCGGTTAAGATGGTTGCGGGCGTTATCGAGATCGCCGCGCGCCAGCGAGCACTGCACCAGCAGCGCCAGGCACTGCAGCTGCTGCTGAGGCTGGAAACTGGAAAGGACGTCCACACCCTGGCGGGCGCAGCTTTCTGCTTCATCCAGACGCGACCATGCCCACAGTAATTGAGCGCGAATACGCAGCAGGAACTCGTGCATCGGCAGCTGTTCCAGATGCTGCTCGCGAATCAGCTGGAACGCTTTCTCCTGGTTTTCCCAGGCGGCCTGCAGGAACCCCTGCGCGAATAAAATCTCGCTCTGCTGGATCAGGCTCCACAGCGCGTAGTGCCAGACATCATGACGACGCGCCATCTGTTCGGTTTGCTGCATCAGTGAAAGCGAGCGCGTGAGATCGCCTTTGCAGTGCAGCACTTCGCCGTGTACGGAGGTCGCCACGATGCGGCTGTAGAAGTTGGCCAGCGGCAGTTCATCCAGCGCGACCATCGCCAGCCGTTCCGCTTCGTCCGGATCGCCGTCGTTAATGGCCACCTGAGCGCGCAGCGCGTTGAACTCGCCGTGCAGGGTGGTATCCATCTCGCTTTCCATCTCCTGCTCGGCGCGCGCCAGCAGGGTGTTCACTTCGCTGTAGCGATGCTGGCTCTGCATCAGCCAGGCCTGCAGCAGCACCAGACGCGGATTCTCCAGCAGGCTTTCCCACGGCAGGGCTTTGAGTGACTCTTCCAGCAGGGTCAGCTCGCTGTGGTTAAACAGGCCCCACGCGTGATTGAGGAGGATATCGCGCAGCATACTGGCGTCACCGGCGGCCAGCGCATGGTGGATGGCCTCGCTCGGGAAGCCCTGTGCCATCCAGCTTTCGGCAGCGGCGCGGTGGATCTCCGGCAGTTCAACCGCCAGCTCCCACTGACAGCGCTGGCGCAGGAAGCTACCAAACAGCGGATGATAGCTAAACCACTCGCCGGGATCGTCCATGCGCGTCAGGAAAAGGCCCTGACGTTCAATCTCTTCGAGCTGAAGCTGACCGTTTTCACAGCCCGTTACCCGCACGATCAGCGCATCGTTCATGGAGCGCAGCAGCGAGCTTTTCAGCAGGAAATTACGCGTCGAGGGATCGACGCTGTCCAGCACCTCATCCACCAGATAATCAGAGAGGTGGCTGGCGTTGATGCCTGCCAGACGGCGCGCTGACTGGTGCGCCGGGCTGTTGTTTTGCCGGGCAGAGAGGGCAATCAGCTGCAGCGCCGTGGCCCAGCCTGCGACGTCATCACACAGACGGCTGCTTTCGGCGGCCTCAATCGGTGAGTTCAGGCGGCAGTCGAAGAACTGTTTCGCTTCCTGGTGGGTAAAAGCAAGCTGTTGGCTACCCACTTCCAGAAGCTGATCGCGCACGCGCAGGTTGGCAATACCCAACTGCGGCAGGTTGCGTGACAGCACCACTAACGTCAGGTTTTCCGGCTGATGGCGCAGGAAGAAACGCATCGATTCATGAATCACCGGGTTAGTGATGAGATGGTAATCATCAATCACCACGTAAAGCGGGCGATGCCATTCAGCCAGTTCGATAAACAGCTGAGAGAAAAGGGAGGACAGGCTGGCGTACTGGCGCTTTTGCACCATCACCTCACTGGCGACGCAGTGTCCATGGGTGGCTTGCTGTATGGCGGCAATCAGATAGCTGGCAAAACGTTCTTGCTGGTTATCGCCCTCATCAAGGGAGTACCAGCCAAGATCGCTCTTACCTGCGGCCCATTGCGAGATGAGCGTTGTTTTTCCATAACCTGCAGGGCTCGTAACCAGCGCCAGTCGGAAATTATGCGCGCCGGAAAGTTTAGCCAACAGACGCTCGCGGACCACTGTATGGTCAAGACGAACCGGGCGACTTAATTTAGACGGAATCAACATAGGTTTCACTTCACTGTGGGGAACGAGAGATTTTATTTTTTTTGCGCTTCGTAATTAATACGATATAAGGTCGGTCAGAAAGAGAACTATTGCAAGTTATGTCTGGATTTGGTGGCTCTGAATTTGCACTCTGTCACAAAACATTCAGGCAGATGATGGAACTTTCTGGAAAGGGCTTTAATGTCGCGTCAATGCTGGCTTGTATGGTTGTGCTGCGGCTGCGCTGAAACTGGTTTCAGGAAGGGATAGTGACGTCAAATTTAATAAAGTGTGGGTAAAGTTCAGTGAGAATAATACCTTTCCTGGTCATGACATCCTGTTGCAAAAATATTATTCCAGGTAAGTAATTATTTCGGCAGGGTTTAATTTCATCCGAAACTGCATTTCATTTCTTTGACATTCTCCTCGGTTACTTTTTTATCTTCCGGGCACACTCGAACTATGCTCTGAGAGTGGCCTTGATCACACTTTTCTGCTCATCCCCGCTACTCCTCCCTGTCTAATCCCCTACGGGAGGAGGAAGAGGTGAAATGAGCCAGGCACACTAGCGCCAACTTGTGTTTTCTTTCTAAAGGATGCCGATCCCCTATGTCACAGCCTACCTTCAACAAAGCTCAATTCCAGGCTGCCCTGACGCGTCAGTGGCAGCGTTTTGGCCTTCATGCTGCAAACGAGATGACGCCTCACCAGTGGTGGCAGGCAGTGAGCGGTGCGCTCGCAGAGCAGCTGGATGCTCAACCTCTGGCAAAACCGGCAAACGGGCAGCGCCATGTAAACTACATTTCAATGGAGTTCCTGATTGGCCGTCTGACGGGCAACAACCTGTTGAACCTCGGCTGGTATCAGGAGGTTGGTGACGTTCTTAAAGAACACGACATTAACCTGACCGATCTGCTGGAAGAAGAGATTGACCCGGCGCTGGGCAACGGTGGCCTGGGTCGTCTGGCGGCCTGTTTCCTGGATTCCATGGCGACCGTCGGCCAGTCGGCGATTGGTTACGGTCTGAACTACCAGTACGGCCTGTTCCGTCAGTCCTTCGCTGACGGCCATCAGATGGAAGCGCCGGACGACTGGCATCGCAATACCTACCCGTGGTTCCGTCATAACGCGCAGCTGGACGTGCAGGTTGGCATTGGCGGGAAAGTGACGAAGCAAGGCCTCTGGGAACCTGCGTTCACCATTACCGGCGAAGCCTGGGATCTGCCGGTGCTTGGCTACCGTAACGGCGTGGCGCAGCCGCTGCGTCTGTGGCAGGCGAAGCACGCCCATCCGTTTAACCTGACCAAATTTAACGACGGCGATTTCCTGCGTGCCGAGCAGCAGGGCATCGACGCCGAGAAGCTGACCAAAGTTCTCTACCCGAACGACAACCACCTGGCCGGTAAAAAGCTGCGCCTGATGCAGCAGTACTTCCAGTGCGCCTGCTCCGTGGCGGACATTCTGCGTCGCCATCACCTGGGGGGCCGCAAGCTGGCGCAGCTGCCGGACTTCGAAGTGATTCAGCTCAACGACACGCACCCGACCATTGCCATCCCGGAACTGCTGCGCGTGCTGATTGACGAGCATCAGCTGAGCTGGGACGACGCCTGGTCCATCACCAGCCGTACCTTTGCCTACACCAACCACACCCTGATGCCGGAAGCGCTCGAGTGCTGGGATGAGAAGCTGGTGAAAGCGCTGCTGCCGCGCCACATGCAGATCATCAACAAGATTAACGACCAGTTTAAAACCCTGGTGGATAAAACCTGGCCGGGCAACAAAGCGGTCTGGGCGAAGCTGGCGGTGGTTCACGATAAGCAGGTACGCATGGCGAACATGTGCGTAGTGAGCGGCTTTGCGGTGAACGGCGTGGCGGCGCTGCACTCGGATCTGGTGGTTAAAGATCTGTTCCCGGAATACCACCAGCTGTGGCCGACCAAATTCCATAACGTGACCAACGGCATTACGCCGCGTCGCTGGATCAAGCAGTGCAACCCGCTGCTAGCGGGCCTGCTGGACAAGACCCTGAAGAAAGAGTGGGCCAACGATCTGGACCAGCTCATCAACCTGGAAAAATACGCTGACGACGCGAAATTCCGCGAACAGTACCGCGCGATTAAGCTGGAGAACAAAGTTCGCCTGGCGGCGTTCGTGAAAGCGCGCACCGGGATTGAGATCAACCCAAATGCGATTTTCGATATCCAGATCAAACGCCTGCACGAGTACAAACGTCAGCACCTGAACCTGCTGCACATTCTGGCGCTGTATAAAGAGATCCGCGAGAACCCGCAGGCTGACCGCGTGCCGCGCGTGTTCCTGTTCGGCGCGAAAGCGGCGCCGGGCTACTATCTGGCGAAAAACATTATCCTCGCCATCAATAAAGTGGCGGAGGCGATCAACAGCGATCCGAACGTGGGCGACAAGCTGAAGGTGGTTTTCCTGCCGGATTACTGCGTCTCGGCGGCTGAAATGCTGATCCCGGCGGCGGATATCTCCGAGCAGATCTCAACCGCAGGAAAAGAAGCCTCCGGTACCGGCAATATGAAGCTGGCGCTGAACGGCGCGCTGACCGTCGGCACGCTGGACGGGGCGAACGTCGAAATCGCCGAGAAGGTGGGCGAAGAGAATATCTTTATCTTCGGTCATACCGTGGAAGAGGTGAAAGCCATCAAGGCCAAAGGCTACGACCCGGTGAAATGGCGTAAGAAAGACAAAGTGCTGGACGCGGTGCTGAAGGAGCTGGAGAGCGGCAAATACAGCGACGGCGACAAGCACGCGTTTGACCAGATGCTGCACAGCATGGACAAACACGGCGGTGACCCGTATCTGGTGATGGCGGACTTCACGGCCTACGTTGAAGCGCAAAAACAGGTCGACGTGCTGTATCGCGACCAGGAAGCGTGGACCCGGGCGTGCATCCTGAACACCGCCCGCTGCGGCATGTTCAGCTCTGACCGCTCAATCCGTGATTATCAGGCCCGTATCTGGCAGGCAAAACGCTAAGGAAGCGCGATGGAGAGTAAACGTCTGGACAGTGCCGCGCAGGCGGCGGGAATTAGCCTCAGTTACATTAATGCTCACGGCAAACCACAGTCTATTGGCGCCGACACCAAAAGACGTTTGCTGGATGCCATGCACAAAACCGACGCGAAAGCGTCGGTTGCGCCGGTGCCGAACGTGAAGGTATTCACCGCAGGTAAAAAGATGCCGCTCGCGGTGGAAGGGCGCGGCGAGTTTAGCTGGCTGCTCACGACCGAAGAGGGGCATCAGCACAAAGGCCACGCCACCGGCGGCAAAACCCTTAACCTTCCGGCGAAGCTGCCGGAGGGCTACCACACCCTGACGCTCACCCAGGACGATCGGCGTTTCCACTGCCGGGTGATCGTCGCGCCAAAACGCTGCTACGAGCCGCAGGCGCTGCTCGAAGGGAAAAAGCTGTGGGGCGCCTGCGTGCAGCTCTATACGCTGCGCTCCGACAGCAACTGGGGGATCGGTGATTTTGGCGATCTGAAGAACATGCTGGCATCCGTGGGCGAGCGCGGCGGCGCGTTTATCGGCCTCAACCCGATCCACGCCCTCTATCCGGCCAACCCGGAGAGCGCCAGCCCGTACAGCCCGTCCTCCCGTCGCTGGCTGAACGTGATTTATATCGACGTTAACGCCTTAGATGACTTCAAAAACAGCCAGGAGGCGCAGGCCTGGTGGAAACTCAGTACCACGCAGCAGGCGCTGAAGCAGGCGCGCGAAGCCGACTGGGTGGACTATTCCACCGTCACGGCGCTGAAAATGGCCGCGCTGCGTCTGGCGTGGAAAGGCTTTTCGCAGCGCGATGACGAGCAGATGGCGGCGTTCCGCCAGTTCGTGACGCAGGAGGGCGAGAGCCTGTACTGGCAGGCGGCGTTCGATGCGCTGCACGCGTATCATGTGAAAGAGGACGAAATGCGCTGGGGCTGGCCGGTCTGGCCTGAAGCGTATCAATCCGTCGACACGCCGGAAGTGAAAGCGTTCTGTAAAAAATATGCTGATGAAGTGGACTTCTACCTGTGGCTGCAGTGGCTGGCGTACAGCCAGTTTGCCGCCTGCTGGCAGGTGAGCCAGGGCTACAAGATGCCGATTGGCCTGTATCGTGACCTGGCCGTCGGCGTGGCGGAAGGCGGTGCGGAAACCTGGTGTGACCGCGAGCTTTACTGTCTGAAAGCCTCCGTCGGCGCGCCGCCGGATATCCTTGGCCCGCTCGGCCAGAACTGGGGCTTGCCGCCGATGGATCCGCACGTGATGGCGGCGCGCGCCTACGAGCCGTTTATCGACCTGCTGCGCGCCAACATGCAGAACTGCGGGGCGCTGCGTATCGACCACGTGATGTCCGTGCTGCGCCTGTGGTGGATCCCGTACGGTGAAACGGCGGATCACGGGGCATACGTGCAGTATCCGGTTGACGATCTGCTGTCGATCCTGGCCCTGGAAAGCAAGCGTCACCAGTGCATGGTGATCGGTGAAGATCTCGGTACCGTGCCGGTGGAGATTGTCAGCAAGCTCCGCGACAGCGGCGTCTACTCCTATAAAGTGCTCTATTTTGAAAACGACCATGAGAAAACCTTCCGCGCGCCGCAAGCGTACCCTGAACAGTCAATGGCAGTCGCGACGACGCATGACCTTCCTACGCTTCGTGGCTATTGGGAAAGCGGCGATCTGACCCTTGGCAAAACGCTGGGCCTGTATCCTGACGAAGAGGTGTTACGCGGTCTTTATCAGGATCGCGAGCTCTCCAAGCAGGGGCTGCTGGATGCGCTGCATAAGCATGGCTGTCTGCCGAAGCGCGCCGGGCATAAAGCGTCGCTGATGGCGATGACTGCGACACTCAACCGCGGTTTGCAGCGCTATATTGCCGACAGCAATAGCGCCCTGCTGGGCCTGCAGCCGGAAGACTGGATTGATATGGCGGAGCCGGTGAACATTCCGGGTACCAGCTATCAGTACAAGAACTGGCGTCGCAAGCTGTCCACCACGCTTGAGGCGATGTTTGCCGATGACGGGGTGAACAGGCTGATCAAGGATTTGGATAAGCGGCGAAAAGCTGCTGGTAAGAAGTAATAAAAAACCCGCCAGTGGCGGGTTTTTTAATATCAGGCAGTGCTCATGTAGGTCGGGTAAGGCGTAGCCGCCACCCGACTTAGGGCATCAGACCACCATATTCAGCAGCAGCACCCCGACCAGACCGCACACCGAAATAATGGTTTCCAGCGCGGACCAGGACTTGATGGTTTCACCGATCGTCAGGTTGAAGTACTCCTTGAACAGCCAGAAGCCCGGATCGTTTACGTGAGAGAAAATCACGCTACCGGAACCGACGGCGATAACCATCAGCTCAGGGCTCACGCCCGTGGTGGCAATCAGCGGCGCAACGATGCCGCCTGCGGTGATCGCTGCAACGGTCGCAGAACCCAGCGCAATACGCAGAACCGCGGCAATAGACCAGGCCATCAGGAGCGGCGACACGTTGGTTTCATGCATCATAGCAGCGATGTATTTGTCCACGCCGCTGTCAACCAGAACCTGTTTGAACGCACCGCCACCGCCGATGATCAGCAGCATCATGGCAATGATTTTGATGGAAGAGGTCAGCGTGTCGTTGATCTGATCCATGGAGCGGCCGCGGTTCAGACCGAAAGTGAACATCGCGATCAGCACGGCAATCAGCGTTGCCATCACCGGGTCACCCAGGAATTCTGCAACGGACAGGAACGCATGACCTTTTGGCAGAACCATCTCTGCCACGGCGCGCATCGCCATCAGGATCACCGGTACCAGAGAGGTCCAGACGCTGACGCCAAAGCCAGGCATCTCTTCTTCGGTGAAGGTTTTGGCGCTGTACAGACCTTCCGGAATCGGCTTATCAATGCCTTTCAGGAAGCGGGCATAAACCGGGCCTGCCAGAATCACCGTTGGGATCGCCAGAATCGTACCGAACAGCAGGGTTTTACCCATGTCGGCGTGGAAGATGGTCGCGATAGCGGTTGGGCCCGGGTGCGGCGGCAGGAAGCCGTGGGTCACGGACAGCGCCGCGGCCATTGGCACACCGACATACAGCAGCGGGATGCTCGCGGCAGCCGCAATGGTGAACACCAGCGGCAGCATCAGCACGAAGCCCACTTCATAGAACAGCGCGAAACCAACGGTAAAGCCGGTTAACACCACTGCCCACTGAATGTTCTTCTTACCAAATTTGTCGATAAGCGTGGTGGCAATACGCTGCGCGCCACCGCAGTCCGCCAGCATTTTACCGAGCATGGCGCCGAAGCCCATGATCAGCGCCAGGCTGCCGAGCGTGCCGCCGACACCGGCTTTAATCGAGCTGATAACTTTAACCAGCGGCATCCCCTGCATCAGACCGACTGCAAGCGCCACCAGAACCAGAGCGATAAATCCGTTCATTTTGAAGCGGATCATCAAGAGCAGTAATAACACAACACCGATAGCAACGATGACTAATGGCATGATTTACCTGGCCTTTGAATTGTTATGGGTAACGTCATTGTTTCAACGACAAATTCCGGTTGTCCCAACTGGGAACAGAGAAGTAACGGCACTAATACTGATGCCTTTTAAACGATTAAGTTTAGTCGGCTGTTATGAGTGTGCTTAGTGCCCATGAGAATGATACGGGTAACATGGCGTGATTGAGAATCACCCTGGAAGGCAAAATGTGAATTATGAGACGCAGGTCAACATATAGAGGGGAGCGAAGAGGGGGAGCAGGGTTTTGTAGGCCCGGTAAGCGCAGCGCCACCGGGCAATACAGACGGGCAATGAATCAGTAGTAAGAGTGCTCGCCGCGCTGGTGTTCGGTCAGGTCACGCACGCCTTTCAGTTCCGGGAACTCGTTCAGCAGCTGCTTCTCGATCCCTTCTTTCAGGGTGACATCGACCATTGAACAGCCGTTACAGCCGCCGCCAAACTGCAGAATGGCAAAACCTTCGTCGGTGATTTCCATTAGGGAAACACGACCGCCATGGCCAGCCAGCTGCGGGTTAATCTGGGATTGCAGCAGATACTCAACGCGTTCCATCAGCGGAGCATCGTCAGACACATTACGCATTTTCGCGTTCGGCGCTTTCAGGGTCAGCTGAGAACCCAGCTGATCGGTGACGAAGTCGATCTCCGCATCTTCAAGATACGGTGCGCTCAGCTCATCAACATAGGCGGTGAGCTGTTCAAATTTAAGGGCAGTGTCGGTGGCTTCCACGGCGTCCGGAGGACAATAAGAAACACCACATTCTGCATTCGGCGTGCCTGGATTGATCACAAACACACGGATCTGCGTCCCTTCTTCCTGATTTGCCAGCAGTTTGGCAAAGTGCGCTTGTGCAGAATCGGAAATACGGATCATAGCTTTGGCCTAATAGTTGACTAAATTACCTGGGTATAATCATACGCCCATTGAAGAAGGGCTACAAGGTACGGCACAGACACCATACCTGAACCGACGCGGCGCCGCTTTGCAAAAGCAGTCGGGAAAGTTCAGCAACGGTACTGCCTGTGGTGACGACATCATCCACAATCGCGATATGGAGACCGTCGACCGGCAATTCAAGGCGAAAGGCATTTTTGAGGTTTCTTTTGCGAAGCCGGGCGCTGAGCTGATGCTGGATGGCGGTGGCATGAACACGCGTCAGCGCGCGGGCATCATACTGACAGCCAAGCCACCGGGCGAGGGGACGGCAGATCAGGTCGCTCTGATTGTAACCGCGTCGCCAGTGGCGGCGTCGGTAGAGGGGAACATTCACCAACCTGTCGATTTTCGGCAATGCGCGGTGGCGCCGCGCCTGCAAAACCGCCAGCAGTAGCAGTCGCGCAAGGGGCTGTGCCAGGGAACTTTGACCGGAAAACTTCAGCGCGTGAATCAGCCTGCTCAGCGGCGGAACATAATCATCCACCGCCACCAGCGCGCTCCACGGCGGGGATTTTTTCAGGCACCGGCCACAGGGCAAAGAGGGATTTGTGGCCGGTAAACCACATTGTGGACAGCTCCCGATACGCCATTGCAGCGATCGCGTACAGACGGAGCAGATGCCCCACCTGCTGAGTGCCAGCGGCATTCGGCATAGCCAGCACAACCCAGGTACTGTTAGCATGTGCAACCTCCATGTGAAAAAGAGAACAGTAACTGATGAAGACGCTGTGGTGGCAGACCGTCGGAACGGGAAATTGCCATCTTGTGCTGCTGCACGGATGGGGACTGAATGCTGAGGTGTGGCGTTGCGTAAGCGAGGAACTTGCCTCGCAATTTACGCTGCATCTGGTGGATTTGCCGGGTTATGGCCGCAGCCGCGGCTTTGGCGCGATGTCGCTTGATGAGATGGCGCAGCAGGTTCTGGACGCCGCGCCGCAAAACGCTGTCTGGCTGGGCTGGAGCCTGGGCGGGCTGGTGGCAAGCAAGATTGCGCTGGATAACCCCGGGCGCGTGAGCGCGCTGGTTACCGTTGCCTCGTCACCCTGCTTTAGCGCGCAGGACGCGTGGCCGGGGATCAAACCTGAAGTGCTGGCAGGATTCCAGCAGCAGCTAAGCGACGATTTCCAGCGGACGGTGGAGCGTTTTCTCGCGCTGCAGACGATGGGTACAGAAACCGCGCGTCAGGACGCGCGCACGCTGAAGCAGACCGTGCTGTCGCTGCCGATGCCTGACGTTGAGGTGCTTAACGGGGGGCTTGAGATACTCAAGACGATCGATCTGCGTGAACCGCTGGCGTCGCTGGCGCTTCCGCACCTGCGCATCTACGGCTACCTTGACGGGCTGGTGCCGCGTAAGGTGGTTCCACTGCTGGATAACCTGTGGCCGGAAAGCCAATCAATGGTGGTCGCTAAAGCGGCACACGCGCCATTTATCTCACATCCTGGCGAGTTTTGTTCGGCGCTGTCCGCCTTTATTCGCGCAGTGCCCACCACTCCCTGAGGCAGGCTTTTCCTTCCGGGCAATGTTTACAGCTGCCGGACAGACAACCGTCCGGCTCTTCCTGAATGCGCACCGCTTTCCCCATGGCTTCCAGTCTTTCCAGCATGGCGTCGATCATCGGCTGCGGCGTATGCAGGCTGAGGCTCAGCTGTTTCGCCTCCATTCGCCCCTGCAGCGCCAGCAGATCACGAATCTGAATCAACGATGCCATGGGGTGTGCTCCTTAGTGACAGTCGCCTGCCGGGCTGTTGCAGCAGGTCGCCGCGGTTTTACGGTTTGCCAGCAGGTCGATGTCGACGCGGCTGCGTGCCCGCCGCAGCAGGCCGAGAACGATCATGTTAAACAGCACAACCGCGAGAATGCAGACCAGGCTGTAGCGCGGGTGCTGGCTGAAATTGACGGTTTGATAAAACAGCGTCGCCAGCGAATACGCGATGTTTAATCCCCAGAGGATGGAGAAGCCCATCCAGCCGCGGCTGGACTCGCGGGCAATCGCCCCCATCACGGAGATGCATGGAATATAGAGCAGAACGAAGATGAGGTAGCTGTAGGCCGCGGACGCGCTGCCAAACTTCTCGCCCATCACGCCCATGGCACCGGTCGCCATCTCGCCGTCGCCTTTGCTCGCCTCAATCGGGTTCGCCAGCACGCTCAGGCTGAAGGTGTCCTTCAGGCTCTGCCAGGTTTCCTCTACGGCACCCAGCAGTTCGTCACCGAGGTGAAACTCCGCCGGGTTAAATTCCTGCTCCTGAATGTTCTCGGCGGTGTAGAGCGTGTTCAGGGTACCGACAACCACCTCTTTTGCCATCGCGCCGGTAAACAGCCCGACGGTTGCCTGCCAGTTATCCTCATGCACGCCAATCGGTTTGAAGACCGGCGTGATGACGCGGCTGACGGAGGCGAGGGCAGAGTCGTTAATGTTATCCGCTGCCTGTCCACTCAGGGTAAAGCTGTTCAGGGCGCTCAGGAAAACGCTGACGATGACAATCACCTTACCGGCGCGCAGGACGAAGCCTTTCAGGCGCTGCCAGGTCTGGATCGCCAGGCTTTTCAGATGGGGGACGTGGTACACCGGCAGCTCCATCACGAACGGTGACGCTTCACCGCGCATGATGGTGTGTTTCAGCATTAAGCCGGTCAGGATCGCCATCACGATGCCCAGCACGTACAGCGAGAAGACCGCCAGCGCGCCCTGCTGGCCAAAGAAGGCTGCCGCAAAGACGGCAAAGATCGCCAGTCGGGCACCGCAGGACATAAACGGCGCCATCATGATGGTCATCAGACGCTCGCGCGGTGCATCCAGCGTGCGTGCGCCCATCACCGACGGCACGTTACAGCCGAAGCCGACGATCAGCGGGACGAAGGATTTGCCCGGCAGGCCCAGCGCCTGCATCAGACGATCCATCACGAACGCCGCGCGCGCCATGTAGCCGGAATCTTCCAGGAACGAGAGGAACAGGTACATCATGCCGATCTGCGGCACCAGCGGCAGAACGGTATTGATACCGCCGCCGATCCCCTGCGCGAGGAAGATGGTGAGCCATTCCGGGAAGTGCAGGGTGTAGCCCACCCACTGAATGCCGTGCACGAAGACCGCGACGGAACCGGCGTCAAAAATCGGCTGCAGCGCGCCACCGATGTTAATGGCGAGCAGGAACATCACGTACATCACCAGCAGGAAGATGGGCAAACCGAGGAAGCGGTTGAGCACAATCTTATCCACCGCCGCCGTAAAGCGGCTGGGTTCCGCCGTCAGCGCGTTACTGACCACGTCGCAGATCGAGGCGATAGCCTGGTAACGGGCATCGGCGATGTGCAGCGCCGGGTCGTCAAGCTCGTCGCTAAGACGGGCCACCGTCACGTCCAGCTTATCGGCCGCATGACCGGCATAAGCGCGGCTGTAAATATCCCCTTCCAGCATCTGCAGGCCAAGCCACAGGCGCTGTTTCGCAGGCATGGCTTTGTCCATCTCCTGCGCCAGCACGTTGGCTTCGCGCAGGAGAGGCTGGGCGTAATGCACCAGCTCAACGTCGCGATTTCCCGCGTGACGGTCAATGGCCAGCTTCAGCGCATCAATACCGCGCGCGCGCGTCGAGACCAGCGGAACGACCGGGCACCCGAGGCGCGCGGAGAGGGCATCAACGTCGATGCGTAGCTTTTGTTTCTCTGCGATGTCGAGCATGTTGAGCGCCACGATGCAGGGGATACCCAGCTCCAGCAGCTGCAGCGTCAGATAGAGGTTACGCTCGAGGTTCGAGGCATCGACCACGTTGATCAGCAGATCCGCATCGCCGCCAAGAATGTAGTGACAGGCGATTTGCTCATCGAGCGAAGTTTGCGACGAAATGGTGGTTAAGGAGTAGGTGCCGGGAAGGTCAACCAGCGTCACCTGGTTGTCTGTCGTCGTGAACTGGCCCTCTTTACGTTCAACCGTTACGCCCGCCCAGTTGCCCACGCGCTGGCGAGCCCCGGTCAGCTGGTTAAAAAGCGTAGTCTTGCCGGAATTAGGATTGCCAATTAAGCCAATAGTTAACTTTTTCATTTTTCTGGACTCACTGAAACCGCTGGCTTGTTATCGGGATAAGGCTTCGACTTCTATTAACGCGAGGTCTTTTTTACGCAGGACCAGATTCACGCGTCGGGTTTCGATATGAACCGGATCGCCTAACGGCGCCACGCGTACGACCTGGAATGACGAGCCGGGCAGCATGCCAAGCGACAGCAGCTTTTGCCGATAGGCCGGGCTAATTTCGCGGGTAAAACCGGTAATCTTCCATGCACTGTCTGGAGTGAATTGCATAACGCCTGATTCCACGAAAGGTTAAATTATCTACTATGCGATGATAATGAGAATAGTTTTTATCAGCAATATTAAAACTGTGACGGAATGTTGTTTACGGTATTAATTTACGGCCTGTTTGACCTTGCTCAATATTTGCAGAAATGCCGGGAAAACGAAAAGAGAGGTATTTGTTAACGGGGTGATAATTCGTGGTTTAAATATGGCTACACGCTATTTATTTTAATTCCCTGCGGCCTGCTTGCCGGGCGGCACAGCGTTTGCCCGGCCTACAAAACCGTAGGCCCGGTAAGCATAGCGCCACCGGGCATGTACAACCTTAGCGTTTTTTACCCATCGCGGCCGCCAGCGCATCCATCATCGCGCTGTTGCCTGCAGGCTGGGCGTCACGTCCACGCGGCTTCGCGGCTTTCGCGGCCGGACGCTGCTGCTCGCGGCCCCCGCCGTTGCCGCCGCGGCGTGCGCTGGTGTCACCCGGCTGCTCGTCCAGACGCATGGTCAGGGCGATACGCTTGCGCTGCAGATCCACTTCCAGCACTTTGACCTTCACGATGTCGCCCGCTTTGACCACGGTGTGCGGGTCTTCAACGAACTTGTCGGCAAGGGATGAGATATGGACCAGGCCATCCTGATGCACGCCGATATCCACAAACGCGCCAAAGTTGGTGACGTTGGTCACCGCACCTTCCAGCACCATCCCTGGCAGCAGGTCGTTCATGGTCTCGATACCGTCAGCAAAGGTCGCCGTTTTGAACTCAGGACGCGGATCGCGGCCCGGTTTTTCCAGCTCTTTAATAATGTCGGTAACGGTTGGCACACCAAATTTGTCGTCAGTGAAATCAACGGCTTTCAGGTTGCGCAGGGCGCTGCTGTCGCCCATGAGATCTTTCAGCGCCTGCTGGGTGGCGGCCAGGATGCGTTCCACCACCGGGTACGCTTCCGGGTGAACGGTGGAGGCATCGAGCGGGTTATCGCCGTGGTTGATGCGCAGGAAGCCCGCGCACTGCTCAAACGCTTTTGGCCCCAGACGGCTTACCTTCAGCAGCTGCTGACGGTTCTGGAACTGGCCGTTCTCATCGCGCCAGGCGACGATGTTTTGCGCCATCATGCGGGTTAAGCCCGCTACGCGGGTCAGCAGAGGGACGGAGGCGGTGTTCAGGTCAACGCCAACGGCGTTTACGCAGTCTTCCACCACCGCATCCAGCTTGCGCGCCAGCTGAGTCTGGCTCACGTCATGCTGATACTGGCCCACGCCGATCGATTTCGGGTCGATCTTCACCAGTTCCGCCAGCGGATCCTGCAGGCGGCGAGCGATCGAGACCGCACCGCGCAGGGAAACGTCCAGGTCCGGGAACTCCTGGGCCGCCAGCTCGGACGCGGAATAGACGGACGCCCCGGCCTCGCTGACGATCACTTTCTGCGCCGTCACTTTCGGGAACTGCTTCTGCACGTCGAGGTAGAAACGTTCGGTTTCGCGGGACGCCGTACCGTTGCCGATGGCGACAAGTTCGACGTTGTATTTTTCGCACAGCGCCGCCACCACGACGGCCGCTTTCGCTGCCTGGCCGGTGTGCGGATAGATGGTATCGGTGGCGACCAGCTTGCCGGTGCCGTCAACGACAGCGACTTTTACACCGGTACGCAGACCCGGATCGAGACCCATAGTCGCGCGCAGGCCAGCAGGGGCGGCCATCAGCAGGTCGTGCAGGTTGCGGGCGAAGACGTTGATGGCTTCATCTTCGGCGCGTTCGCGCACGGTGCCCATCAGCTCGGTTTCGAGGTGCATCAGCACCTTGATGCGCCAGGTCCAGCTCACCACGCCTTTGCGCCAGCTGTCAGCCGGGGCGTTGTTCAGGCGCAGGCCAAGATGGTCGATGATGATCTGCTCGCAGTGGCTCTCTTTCGGCGGCTCGTCAAACTGCGGGTCGGCGTTCAGGGAGAGCTGCAGCACGCCTTCGTTGCGGCCGCGGAACATTGCCAGCGCGCGGTGAGAAGGGGTGGTGGAAATCGGTTCGTGGTGATCGAAGTAGTCGCGGAATTTCGCGCCTTCTTCCTCTTTACCCGCGACGACGGTAGAGACGATGTGGGCGTTCTTCCACAGATAATCACGCACTTTAGCGAGGAGGGCGGCATCTTCAGCGAAGCGCTCCATCAGAATGTAGCGTGCGCCGTCGAGGGCGGCCTTGGTGTCCGCTACGCCTTTGTCGGCGTCGATGAATTTCGCCGCTTCGGTATCCGGATCGTGGGACGGCTCGTTCCACAACAGGTCGGCTAGCGGCTCAAGACCCGCTTCAATTGCAATCTGTCCGCGCGTGCGGCGCTTCGGCTTGTACGGCAGATAGAGGTCTTCGAGTTCGGTTTTGCTCAGGGTGCCGTTAATGGCGCTTTCCAGCTCGCTGGTCAGCTTGCCCTGTTCGCCGATAGATTTGAGGATCGCCTGACGACGTTCTTCCAGTTCGCGCAGATAACCGAGACGGGTTTCCAGGTTACGCAGCTGCGTGTCGTCCAGACCGCCGGTGACTTCCTTACGATAGCGTGCAATAAACGGCACGGTGTTCCCTTCATCAAGCAGGCGAACGGCAGCTTCTACCTGTTCGGCTCTGGCCTGAAGTTCACCCGCAATAATGCGGCAGAGCGAATCTTTCATCATGGCTTTATCATCTGTTGAGTCGAAAAAATCAGGGGATAGTTATACGGGCTGACACGGCAAAATGCCAGCCGGGGAGGGCGCTCTCGGACTATTTTACGTAGACGATCTCA
This sequence comes from Enterobacter cloacae complex sp. IR53041, assembly GCF_049238285.1. Lineage (NCBI taxonomy): Bacteria > Pseudomonadati > Pseudomonadota > Gammaproteobacteria > Enterobacterales > Enterobacteriaceae > Enterobacter > Enterobacter cloacae complex sp. IR53041. The sequence goes on from NZ_JBMKHB010000010.1 coordinate 96,295, forward strand.
TTAACGTACCAGCTGGCTTCACCGGCTGGGGTTTGCACGACGGCCAGATCGCCCACTTCCTTTTTCAGCAGCGCGCGGGCCATCGGGGAGTCGATGGAGATGTAATCCTTACGACCAAAAATTTCATCGTAGCCGACGATGCGAAAACGCAGGGTGTCACCGTCGTCGTTTTCAATCTCCACCCACGCGCCGAAGAAGACCTTGCCCTCCTGCTGCGGGGAGTAATCGACGATTTTCAGGTTCTCAAGGCACTTCGTCAGATAGCGTACACGGCGGTCAATTTCGCGCAGCCGCTTCTTGTTGTACTGGTAGTCAGCGTTTTCGCTGCGATCGCCCAGGCTCGCGGCCCAGGTCACCTTTTTGGTCACCTCAGGACGCTCTTCGCGCCAGAGGAAATCCATCTCTTTTTTGAGCTTCTCGTACCCTTCGCGGGTGATCAGGGGCGTTTTCATGGTGCTGCCTTTGCTGCCGGTTCTCTGTTTTGCGCACAATACGTACCACACAGTGTAACAGACAGGATTAATAATAATTTATGTGGTGAAATGAAAAGATAAGCTGCTGTTAAATATGCTTTGTAACAATTTCGACTAGAATTTATACCAGAATTAACTGGTCGAATACGTGCACTTTTTTAGAATACGCTGTTACAAAGACTATCCGAACCTTTGGGAGTACACACAATGCAAGAAAACTATAAAATTCTGGTCGTGGATGACGACATGCGCCTGCGTGCGCTGCTGGAGCGTTATCTGACCGAGCAGGGCTTCCAGGTTCGCAGCGTCGCGAACGCTGAGCAAATGGATCGTCTGTTGACCCGTGAATCTTTCCATCTGATGGTTCTCGACCTGATGCTGCCAGGCGAAGACGGGCTCTCTATCTGCCGCCGTCTGCGCAGCCAGAGCAACCCGATGCCGATCATTATGGTAACGGCGAAGGGCGAAGAAGTTGACCGTATCGTGGGCCTCGAAATCGGCGCCGACGACTACATTCCAAAACCGTTTAACCCGCGTGAACTGCTGGCGCGCATTCGCGCCGTGCTGCGCCGTCAGGCGAACGAGCTGCCGGGCGCACCGTCGCAGGAAGAAGCCGTTATTGCCTTCGGCAAGTTCAAGCTGAACCTCGGCACGCGCGAAATGTTCCGTGAAGACGAGCCAATGCCGCTCACCAGCGGCGAGTTCGCGGTGCTGAAAGCGCTGGTTAGCCACCCGCGTGAGCCGCTCTCCCGCGACAAGCTGATGAACCTGGCGCGCGGTCGCGAATACTCCGCAATGGAACGCTCCATCGACGTGCAGATCTCCCGTCTGCGCCGCATGGTGGAAGAAGATCCGGCGCATCCTCGTTATATTCAGACCGTGTGGGGTCTGGGCTACGTGTTCGTCCCGGACGGCTCTAAAGCATGAGGCGAATGCGCTTCTCGCCGCGAAGCTCGTTTGCCCGCACCCTGTTACTGATCGTCACCCTGCTGTTCGTCAGCCTGGTGACGACCTACCTGGTGGTGCTGAACTTTGCGATCCTGCCGAGCCTCCAGCAGTTTAATAAGGTCCTGGCCTACGAAGTGCGTATGCTGATGACCGATAAGCTGCAGCTGGAGGACGGCACGCAGCTGGTTGTTCCCCCGGCGTTTCGTCGTGAAATCTACCGTGAACTGGGCATCTCGCTCTATTCGAATGAAGCGGCGGAAGACGCGGGTCTGCGCTGGGCGCAGCACTACGAATTTCTCAGCCAGCAGATGGCGCAGCAGCTGGGTGGCCCGACGGAAGTGCGCGTCGAGGTCAACAAAAGCTCGCCCGTTGTCTGGCTGAAAACCTGGCTGTCACCCAACATCTGGGTGCGCGTCCCGCTGACCGAAATCCATCAGGGCGATTTCTCGCCGCTGTTCCGCTATACCCTGGCAATTATGCTGCTGGCGATAGGCGGAGCCTGGCTGTTTATTCGAATACAGAACCGACCGCTGGTCGACCTGGAGCACGCTGCGCTGCAAGTCGGTAAAGGCATTATTCCTCCTCCGCTGCGCGAGTATGGTGCCTCGGAAGTCCGCTCGGTGACGCGTGCGTTTAACCATATGGCGGCAGGCGTGAAGCAGCTTGCGGATGACCGTACGCTGCTGATGGCGGGCGTGAGCCATGACCTGCGCACCCCCCTGACGCGTATTCGTCTGGCGACGGAGATGATGGGGGAAGAGGACGGTTATCTCGCCGAGTCCATCAACAAGGACATCGAAGAGTGCAACGCCATCATCGAGCAGTTCATCGACTACCTGCGCACCGGCCAGGAGATGCCGATGGAAATGGCGGACCTGAACGCGGTGCTGGGTGAAGTGGTGGCGGCAGAAAGCGGCTACGAGCGTGAAATTGATACTGACCTTCAGGCCGGTGAAATTCAGGTTCGTATGCACCCGCTCTCCATTAAGCGCGCGGTGGCGAACATGGTGGTCAACGCGGCGCGCTACGGTAACGGCTGGATCAAAGTCAGCAGCGGGTCTGAACTCAACCGCGCCTGGTTCCAGGTGGAAGACGACGGTTCGGGCATCAAGCCCGAGCAGCGTAAGCATCTGTTTCAGCCGTTTGTGCGCGGCGACAGCGCGCGCAGCACCAGCGGTACGGGCTTAGGCCTGGCGATTGTGCAGCGTATTGTGGATAACCATAACGGGTTGCTGGAGATTGGTACCAGCGAGCGGGGCGGGTTGAGCATTCGCGCCTGGTTGCCGGTTCCGGTCACGCGGGGGCAGGTGAAAGAGAGTTGAAAAAAGGGTGGCACGAGCCACCCTTTTTTGTAGGTCGGGTAAGGCGAAGCCGCCACCCGACATGGACTACAGTTTTGGACCCGCGCTCACCAGCGCAGCACCCGCCGGAGTATCGGTATACTTCTCGAAGTTCTCGATAAACAGCTTCGCCAGCGATTCCGCTTTCTCGCGCCACTGTTCAGGCGAACCGTACGTATTGCGCGGGTCGAGGATATGCGTATCCACACCCGGCAGCGACGTTGGGATCGCCAGGTCAAACATCGGCAGCGTGAAGGTTTCGGCGTCGTCCAGAGAACCATCCAGAATAGCGTCGATAATGGCGCGGGTATCTTTGATGGAGATACGTTTGCCGGTGCCGTTCCAGCCGGTGTTCACCAGGTATGCCTGCGCGCCGGATGCCTGCATGCGTTTCACCAGCACTTCAGCGTACTGCGTCGGGTGCAGCGACAGGAAGGCTGCGCCGAAGCAGGCGGAGAAGGTTGGGGTTGGCTCCGTCACGCCGCGCTCGGTACCCGCCAGCTTGGCGGTGAAACCGGAGAGGAAGTGGTACTGCGTCTGGCTGGCCGTCAGGCGAGACACCGGCGGCAACACGCCGAACGCATCCGCCGTCAGGAAAATGACCTTCGTGGCATGACCCGCTTTTGACACCGGCTTCACGATGTTGTCGATGTGGTAGATCGGATAAGAGACGCGGGTGTTTTCCGTTTTCGACGCATCGTCGAAGTCGATGGAGCCGTCGGCACGCACGGTGACGTTTTCCAGCAGCGCATCGCGACGGATCGCGTGGAAGATATCCGGCTCGGCCTCTTCAGACAGGCGAATGGTCTTCGCGTAGCAGCCGCCTTCAAAGTTGAATACGCCGTCGTCATCCCAGCCGTGTTCGTCATCGCCAATCAGGCGACGTTTTGGATCGGTAGACAGGGTGGTTTTCCCGGTGCCGGACAGGCCGAAGAAGACCGCCACGTCGCCTTTTTCACCGACGTTAGCCGAGCAGTGCATGGAGGCGATGCCCCGCAGCGGCAGCAGGTAGTTCATGACCGAGAACATCCCTTTCTTCATTTCGCCGCCGTACCAGGTACCGCCGATCAGCTGGATACGCTCGGTCAGGTTGAAGGCAACAAAGTTTTCGGAGTTCAGACCCTGCTCTTTCCACTGTGGGTTGGTACATTTCGCGCCGTTCATCACGATGAAATCAGGGGTGAAGTCCTGCAGCTCTTCGTCGGTTGGACGAATAAACATGTTTTTCACGAAATGCGCCTGCCAGGCCACTTCGGTGATAAAACGTACGGAGAGACGGGTGTCGGCATTAGCGCCGCAGAAAGCGTCGACAATAAACAAACGCTTGCCGGAAAGTTGATGGGTGACGAGCCCTTTCAGGTGCTGCCAGGTTTCCGGAGAGAGCGGTTTGTTGTCGTTCTTCCCTTTGCCCTTGTCAGCCCACCACAGCGTATCGCGGGTGGTTTCGTCTCGGACGATATACTTATCTTTCGGCGAACGACCGGTAAAAATACCGGTATCGACGGCGATAGCACCAAGATTCGTCAACACACCGCGCTCGTATCCTTCCAGTGCTGGATTGAGCTCTTCCTGATACAGCGTATCGTAGTCGGGGTTGTAGACGACTTCCTGGACGTCGTGAATACCATAAGCCTTGAGATCTTGCGGGGTTAAACCAGTAACACGCATATCACTGCTCCTTAGCCAATATGTACTGCCTGAAATTGTAGGGTTTTTCTGAGGTTGTTTACCGCGACGGGGCTCATAGATTCACGCATCTGGACAAAACCCTTACTAACGGAAAACGCTGCGACTCCAGTCACAGCGCAGGCGGATTATCGCAGGAATCGCTTTTTTGTTGGGGAAAATGTTCCGAAAAGGTTAAAGGCTGGTGATTTTATCGGAAAGAATGTGAATGTAATCGCATACACGTAAGAAAATTACGTAAGAGTTACATTGGGAAAACGATTCAGCTTGGGGGGTGTTTTTTACCCCTCAACCCAGCCCTCTTCCCAAACGGAAGAGGGTGAGGGGAAAGAGGTTTAGTGAACCTGCGGATCCGCCGGGGAGGCGTTGTTGCGGATCTCAGCGATATCCATCGAATTGAACACATAGTGCGTACCGCAGTAGTCACAGTGCATATCAATTTCGCCGTCTTCCGCCATGATGCTGTCGATCTCTTCATCCGGCAGGGTTTTCAGTGCGCCAGCGCAGCGCTCGCGGGAGCAGGTGCACTTAAACTCCACGGACTGCGGATCGTAGACGGTCACTTCTTCTTCGTGGTACAGACGCCACAGCACGTCGGTCGCCGACAGGTTGAACAGCTCTTCCGCCTTGATGGTTTCGGTCAGCGTCGCCAGGTGCTCAAAATCATTGGTCTGCGCGTCCTGCGCAGGCAGAACCTGCAGCAGCATCCCGCCAGCAGCTGGCTGGCCGTCCACTTCACCGGTGCGGATGAAGAGACGCGTCGGCAGCTGTTCAGAACGCATGAAGTAATCTTCCAGGCAGGCTGCCAGGGTATCGCCTTCCAGACCGACCACGCCCTGATAGCGTTCACCTTCCTCAGGGGAGATGGTGATCACCAGGTAGCCATTACCTACCAGCGTTTTGAGGTCAGCATTTTCAGGCACGTCGCCCTGAACGCGCGCCACGCCGCGCATCTGCTGCTGGTTATTGCCGTTGATGACCGCCAGCGACATTGGGCCGTCACCCTGCAGCTGCACGGTGATATCGCCGGCAAACTTCAGCGTTGCGGTCAGCAGGCTGGTGGCAACCAGCAGTTCGCCCAACAGGGTCTTCACCGGCAGCGGGTAGTTGTGGTTTTCCAGAATCTGTTTCCAGGTTTCGGATACGGTGACCAGCTCGCCGCGCACGGCGAATTGTTCAAACAGATAGCGGTGTAATTGGTCGTGTTGGGCCATTTTCATCTCTCGTGCGGGTGAGGGTTACTCGCTCTCACCGTGTTTAAATTTCATCAGATCGCGGCGCTCTTTTTTATCCGGTCGCCGGTCCGGGTGGGGCATGGTCAGCGCATTCATTTTGCGCGCCAGCGCGGTCTTCTCGCGCTTTTCAACGCTTTCCGCCGTCTCTTCGTAAAGCAGTACGGCTTCCGATGCGGGCCGCCGCTGTTCGGTAATGGCTTTAATCACTACCGTACGTTCATCGTTGCCCTGGCGCAGCGTTAAGGTGGCGTTCAGCTCAACCAGCTTGCTCGGCTTGCTGCGCTGGCCGTTGTAATGCACCTTTCCGCCGTCAATCATCTCGCGGGCAAGGGCGCGCGTTTTATAAAAACGCGCCGCCCACAGCCATTTATCCAGTCTTACCCCGTCAGAGGGTTTTTCTTTCATGGCCTCTCCTTCACGGTCAGTGAGGGGATCATCTGGCGGTAGTCGTTCAGTCCCGGGTGGCGCAGATAGCTTTTTTCAGCCAGGCCAGAGTCAGGATTGGTGACGCCCAGACAATAGCGAATGCCAAACCTTGCCGCGGAATCCAGAATGGGCTCGCTGTCGTCAATGAACAGCGTACGTTCCGGCTGCAAGCCCGTCTCTTCCGTCACCGCATGCCACAACCGCTGATCCTCTTTCGGATAACCAAATGTGTGGGTGGAAAGTAATAAATCAAGGTGTGATGCCAGACCCGTATGCTCCAGCTTCACGGCCAGGTTATGGGGATGCGCATTGGTCAGCAAAATACGGCGTTTGCCGCTTGCTTTCAGCGCATCCAGGAACGGAACCGTATCCTCGCGCAGTACGGCGCGTGGACCCTGGGCGGTGGTCATGGCACAAATATCCAGACCGAGGCGCTCGCTCCAGTAGTCCAGACAGTACCAGTTTAGCGTATGTTGCACGGCGCTATATTGCGAACGAATGAATGCCTGCGCTTCTGCCGGGGAGATTCCCTGCTGCTCGCCATAGGTTTCCGGCACCAGCGTTTGCCAGAAATAGTTGTCAAAGGCGAGATCGAGCAGCGTGCCGTCCATATCCAGCAGAACGGTGTCGACCTGCTGCCAGTCGATATCAAGATGCATAGGGGGGGAACTCCAGCCAGAAGAAACGTGCGCGACAGGGTAGCACATCTTGTCGCGCAACGACGTTATCAGATCAGGCTCTCAGAGGAGGGGATCAGCTTAGGATTGAGGCAATTTTCATAATATTGCTGGATCTCTGCAAGCCGGGTGCGCGAGCGCTGGTAGCGTCGCAGGGCCATAAAGCCGTTCCAGAAAATGGCGATCAGCATCGCGGTCATCAGCAGAGAGGTGCCGATGTAGCGCCATAAACCTGCGCTATCTGGCATCCGGTGCAGGCCGATATGGCGCGTGCCGTTGGCGTCGGTATAAACACTCGTGACAATCCCTTCTGCGCTGAACGGCGTTTGCATCAGCATCTGCGCCAGGCGCTGGAACTGGCTCCACTGCTCCTGCGCCGGGTAGTCATAAAGCGCCACCTGCGGGTAAGGCTGATCGACCAGGTCGCTGCCCTCATCGCTTGCAATCACAAAGCCGCCCGGTGCCGGGCTGTTCAGCGCCTGAGCCGCCCGGGTGGTTTCGCGCATCATAAACGGTGATGTGGAGGTGGCGACCAGGTTATCCAGCGATTCAGCACTCACCGGACGCAGCAGCACGTTGACGCCATCCAGTCGTCCCGCTTCGGCGCGCTTTACCAGCGAGTCCCAGTCTTTACTGTTCCCGAGGTTGACCAGGGCATTTTTAAGACGTATGCACTCATCCTGCGAAGAACAGAGATCCTGCGTTTTCAGAACGATGTCACCAAAATCATCCAGCAGAACCATGCCTGATTTTTGAATGGCCGAACGCAGTGCGGGACTAACGCGTGAATCATCGTCCGGTTTCGGGTGCAGCTGGCGGTTAACCGTCTGGGTAAGCGCCGTGGCTTTATTCACCACTTCGGATTCCGGCAGCGGCAGCGGCGGTGCGTCGTTCCAGATAATTTGCGAGCAATCGAACGGCATAAACGGCGAGTTCTGGCGCGTGTTCCATGCCCCCGGCGTGTGAATATTACACATCCCGGTTCCCTTCAGGCGCAGCGTGTCTCCCACGCGTACACCGGCTTCATCCAGCTTGTTGACGCTGGTCGCTTCAATGGTTTGCGCCCCTTTGATCCACGACAGGGTGAATTTGATGGGCATATCCAGCGGTACGAAAAGCAGCAGCATGACTAAGACCAGCGCCGCGCCCCCGGCAATGACCGTGCTGCGAAGCCAGTGCTGAAGCGGGAAATTTTTCACTTCATCATGAAGGGATAAGAAGCGTCCCTGACGCACGACGTGGCGGTCAAGGTAGATATCAATATCGGTTTTCTGGCCTAAATCCTGCGCGATCCACGGTTGCCAGTGGCGCGGGTAAATCAGGTCAATAATCCCGAGCGAGATATTGTTGAGGTGTTCCTGATCGTTTTCACCGAACAGACCCCAGCGCTTTGGCGTCCCGCGCAGGCAGTGGATCTCGCGCAACGAGGTTTTGGCCGGTGGAGCAAAGAGCCCCCAAAGTCCGCCCGCCAGCAGCAGCACCGCACCGCCCGCCAGCCAGGGGACAAACACATCCGGCGTCAGCAGGCAGAAAAAAAAGAGCAGGAAGGCGGCGACGATCAGCAGGGCTTCACGAATGCCGTCCGGGCGGCTCAGGGCGTACTCTTCATGCGTCTCCTGACGAATGTTCAGCAGTTCAATCTGCTCTGTCTCTTCGCCACGAATAGAAGCCTGCGTCGAACTGGCGCGCTCCAGCGCAAAACGCGGGGCTTCCTGAAGATATTCATTCAGCGTGTGGCCGTTAAGCGAGATAACCAGAGGCAATGAATCGGTGTGAATCAGCTCAACGCTGTTTTCGTCATTAATGTATTGCTCCCAGGAAGGAGGGAGATGCACTTCGACGGAATCAAGGTAATAGCGCCACTTGTTGGGGTCATCAGTCGTGATGCCGTAGCGCGTGATGGATCGCGTCACGCAGAGCACGGTATCACTCTGCGCATTAAGCTTTAACGCCACGGGCGCAGCGGTGGCACCCGTTGGCCCAGGCGTGAGTTGAGTACGGTTCAGGATTTCGAGATAGTTTTCAACCGCATCGCGCTCGTCTTGCGTGAGTTTACGCGTGGTCGCGCCCGCAAATGCAGTTAAAAAAGGCAGGCGATAACGGCGCTGTATGCGGCGCCTGTACAACCACCCTGCAACCAATGCGCCGGCCAGCATAGCAGCGAGAACAATCAAAATGGTGCTCATGCTTTCCCCATCTTACTTATCTTCTTACAGGTGTAGTCAGTAGCACCTTTACATTGAATGAGAATCTGTGGCTGGCTATCGGCAAGTATGGAGTCGAACTTGAGCATTCTGAAGCGCATCCCAGTGACCGGTGATGATAGCAAAGCCTGTTATGGCGCGATATCAGCAAATTCCTGGAAACATTTCAACCTCTTGACATTTGTTTTGAATTGAGGATTGATCCCTGCTACGTTGCATAAATGTAAATAAAGAACGATTGACATTGCCGAAACCGTGCGGCGTATCGCACAATAACGCCAGTTCTCACTGCTAAGACCCATCACGATGAGCAAACCACTACAAAAACCCACCATTCTGAATGTTGAAACAGTCGCCAAATCGCGCCTGTTTAATGTCGAAAGTGTGGATCTGGAGTTCAGCAACGGTGTGCGTCGCGTTTATGAACGTATGCGCCCCTCGTCGCGCGAAGCGGTGATGATTGTGCCGATTGTCGACGATCATCTGATTTTGATCCGCGAATACGCGGTGGGAACGGAATCTTACGAGCTTGGGTTCTCGAAAGGGCTGATCGACCCGGGCGAAACCGTCTTTGAAGCGGCAAACCGCGAGCTGAAAGAAGAGGTGGGGTTCGGGGCGAATGAGCTTTCATTCCTGAAAAAACTGAGCATGGCGCCGTCCTATTTTTCCAGCAAAATGAATATCGTGGTGGCGGAAGATCTCTATCCTGAATCGCTGGAAGGGGATGAGCCGGAGCCACTGCCGCAGGTTCGCTGGCCGCTGGCGCACCTGATGGACCTCCTGGAAGACCCTGACTTTAATGAGGCTCGCAACGTGAGCGCGCTGTTCCTGGTACGGGAGTGGTTGAAAGGGCAGGGGCGACTGTAGCCCATAAAAAAAGCCGGGTGGCGGCTTCGCCTGACCCGGCCTACGCTGTGTTGCCCGGTTTTTACCGGGCATTTTTACATTTAGAACAGCTCGTGCGTTTCGCCGTTATCGATAATCTCTGTACCCACCTCATGCACCGCCTGTGTGGTTGGCTGTGTGCCCTCGATGAAATACTCCTCGCGACTATTACCGCCGTTGGCGAGCTGGCCCGTGCTGCGGTCGATATTGACCGTCACCACGCCAGGCGGTGGCGTCAGCGGCTGCTCCGGCACGCCTTCAAGAACGGCCTTCATGTAGGCGTCCCAGGCTGGCTGCGCGCTCTTCGCGCCGCCTTCGTAGCCGGAAATCTGATCTTTAATCGCGCCGGAGGCCGTGGTACGCCCTAAATCGCGGCGGTGATCGTCGAAGCCGATCCAGACTGAGGTCACCACGCCCGGACCGTAACCGGAGAACCACGCGTCTTTCGAGCTGTTGGTTGTCCCCGTTTTACCGCCGATATCATGGCGCTGCAGATCGCGTCCTGCGCGCCAGCCGGTACCCTGCCAGCCTGGCTCACCGAAGATGTTGGTGTTCAGCGCGCTTTTGATCAGGAAAGACAGCGGCGTGTTGATCACATGCGGGGCGTATTCCTGCGCGCCGGTCTGCGCCACCAGCGCCTGGTTCGCCTGCTCGAGCTGCGGCTGCGGCACCACGCCGCTCTGCTGCTCCTGCGACACGGCAGGGTCTTCCATGTCCTTGTTTTCAAGTACTTCAGATTTCGGCGTATTGCCATAAATGACCGGAATATCGCAGTCAGGGCAGGCAATTTTCGGCTTCGCCTCGAACAGCACGCCGCCCTGATCGTTCTCGATCTTGCTGATGAAGTACGGGTCAATCAGGAAGCCGCCGTTGGCCATCACCGAGTATCCACGCGCGACCTGAAGCGGCGTAAAGGAGGCTGAGCCTAACGCCAGCGACTCGGTGCGAACGATGTTCTGCGCCGGGAAACCGAAGCGCTGCAGATACTCTGCGGCATAGTCGACGCCCATGGCGCGCATGGCACGCACCATCACCACGTTTTTCGACTGTCCCAGACCCTGACGAAGACGAATCGGGCCGGCATATTCCGCAGGGGAGTTTTTCGGCTGCCAGTCGGAACCCGCCCCCGCATCCCAGCGGGAGATTGGCACGTCGTTGAGGATGCTGGCGAGGGTCAGGCCCTTATCCATCGCGGCCGTGTAGAGGAACGGTTTGATATTGGAACCGACCTGACGCAGCGCCTGGGTGGCGCGGTTAAATTTGCTCTGGTTGAAATCGAACCCGCCGACCAGGGCCAGTACAGCACCGTTCTGCGGATTGATAGAAACCAGGGCCGAGTTGACGTCCGGCACCTGCGCCAGCCACCAGGATTCGCCAACCTTGCGCACCCAGATTTGCTGCCCGGTCTGCACCGCATCGGTCACTTTACGCGGCGTGGCGCCCTGCAGGGTATCCGAGCGGTACGGACGCGCCCAACGGATACCGTCCATGCGCAGGGAGACGGACGTACCGTCCGCCAGCGTTGCAACGGCTTCCTGAGGATCGGCCTGCGTCACCACCGCAGGAAGGAGCGGCCCGTAGGTAGGCAGTGCTCTCAGTGTACTGATGATTTTTTTGCTGTCCCACGCGCTTTCGCCCACCTTCCAGAGCACGTTTGACGGGCCGCGATAGCCGTGACGCATATCGTAGTCCATCACGTTGTTGCGCACCGCGTCCTGCGCCGCCTGCTGCACTTTACGGGTGACGGTGGTGTACACGCGATAGCCATCTTCATAGGCCTTGTCGCCATAACGGTTCACCATCTCCTGGCGAACCATTTCGGTCAGGTAAGGCGCAGAGAAGGCGATCTCCGGGGCGTGGTAGTTAGCGTCAATGACGTCGTTGCGCGCCTGGTCGTACTCGCTCTGGCTGATATAGCCTTCGCTCAGCATACGTGACAGGACGACGTTACGACGCGCGGTGGCGCGATCGAGCGAGTAGAGCGGGTTAAACGTGGACGGCGCTTTTGGCAGACCGGCGATGGTGGCCATTTCGCTTAAGGTGAGTTGCTCCACAGGCTTACCGAAGTACACCTGCGCGGCCGCCCCCACGCCATAGGCACGGTAGCCCAGGTAGATTTTATTGAGGTACAGCTCAAGGATCTCATCTTTGCTCAGCAGCTGCTCAATACGGATCGCCAGGAACACCTCTTTGATCTTACGGGTCAGCGTCTTTTCAGGGCTGAGGAAGAAGTTACGCGCCAGCTGCTGCGTAATGGTACTCGCCCCCTGAGAGGCGTGACCAGAGAACAACGCAATGCTCGCGGCACGGAAAATCCCCACCGGATCGACACCGTGGTGCTCGTAAAAACGGCTGTCCTCCGTGGCGATAAAGGCTTTCACCATCACGGGTGGAATTTGGTTTAAGGTCAGCGGGATACGACGCTTCTCGCCATACTGCGCCATGAGCTCGCCATCGGCGCTATAGACCTGCATCGGGATCTGGAGACGCACATCGCGAAGCGTGGCGACATCAGGTAGCTGTGGCTCAATATATTTGTACAAACCGTAAATCGAGCCTGCTCCCAGCAGAATGCAACAGACTGCAAGGATGAATAAATACTTTACGAACTTCACCGGAGATTTCCCATTTGGTTTCACTTGGGCAGTTTCTAAACAATCGCGCGGTAGTATAAAGGCAAGCCTGATTCATTGATATAGCCGTCAGGGCGACGGGCGATAAGGAGATCGTGAAGCATGGCCTTCAAAACATGGCAAACGGGCGTTCATATTCAACAGGATAGGGTGCTGATCGTGGCGCTGGACCGGGATAAGTCCGGCAGGCGTCTGCGGCGCTGGTGGGCAATCCCGCTGGGCGAAGGCATCATTCGTGACGGCAAAATTTGCCAGCCAGAACAGCTGGTTGATGCGTTGCGCGACTGGCGAAAAACGCTGCCGCACGCCCATCGGGTGTTCCTCTCTTTCCCGGCAGCACGTACCCTGCAGCGGTCGCTTCCCCGCCCGACCGTTGCGCTGCGCGACAGCGAGCAGCTCTCATGGCTGGGTAGCGCGCTCGCCCGCGAACTGGAGATGTCTGCCGATACCCTCTGTTTCGATTACGCGCAGGATACCTTCAGCAATACCTTTCACGTGACGGCCGCACAAAACAACGAGATCGATACCCTTCTGGCGCTGGCGAAAACGCTGCGTTTGCGGCTGGTGACCATTACCCCGGATGCCAGCGCGCTGACGAATCTTCTTTCCGCAGTGGCGCCAGCGCAGTGCGTTGCCTGGCGGGACGATCGGCAGTGGCTCTGGGCGATGCGCCACCAGTGGGGACGCCGCTTAACTACCGAAGCAGAAAACGTGGCCGAGCTGGCGGCGCTGCTGGCGCTTGGTCCGGATGACATCGCGCTGTTTGATTGCCAACGTGATCCGTGGGAAATCCTGGAACGCTGCCATGCTCCGCTGCCGGAATGCGGGGCTGATTATACCGTCGCGCTGGCGTTGGCCATGAGCGAGGTGCCCGGATGAGCATCCTGAATTTTCTGCCCTGGCGACAGCAGCGGCGCGCGCGATGCCTGCGCTTCTGGGGCGCAATGTGTATCGGCACAGTACTGTTAATGTTCGTAGTCATTGTTTGTCTGCGGATGAACCAGTTCGTGAAACTGCGCGCGCTGCAAACGGATCTGACGGGAATGCAGTCCGTGCAGCACGCGCTTGTCGCCCGGCAAAAACTGGCCGCACAGGCGCAGCTACCCGTGCAAACCAGGCAACGACGCGCATGGCAACCGGTGCTGGCCTCCCTTTCCCGCGCCATTCCTTCACAGGTCTGGCTGACAGAGCTGCGCTATCAGCCGCCTGCGCTGATTTTGACCGGTTATGCCATCACCCTGCCGGCCCTCTCTACTCTGCGCGATGCGCTTGGCCAAATAGCGGGCTTTACGCCCGGGACGCCGGGCGAGCTTCGTCAGGATAGCCGGGGGCACTGGCTGTTTACGCTTCATCTCAAAAGCGAGGGGTAACGCGTGAATACCTTGTTAGAACGCTGGTGCGAAAGCCGTCCCTGGCATCGGGTACTCTGCTGGTGCCTGGGGAGTCTCCTGGCAGGGCTGGTCGCGTGGGGCGCGTTGCTCAGACCGGTAGACAGGCAGTGTGCTGAACAACAACGCCAGCTGATTGAGGATGTAAGCACTAACGCATCGTTATGGCCTGCCGTCAGAAAGGGGCCGTTTCGTCCGGACTCTGCGAAGGCTCGGGAGCTGGCGCCGTTCTCCCCGCTCAATTTTCAGGGCGATGAGACGACGCTGGTTCACTGGAAGCCGCTGCAGAATGGAGGGGAGCTGACGCTGGATGCGGAGTGGCAGGCCATTCCGGAACTTTTTTCCCGTCTGGCACAGCAGGATGTGCAGATCGCGGCTTTCACGATTTCGCCACAAGGTACGGCGTTGCGCCTGCAGCTGGAGCTGGAACATGCGAAATAGCGCGCGATGTTTGCTGGTTTGCTCAGTGCTGCTATTGACCGGTATGCGCGATCCGTTTCGTCCCCCGGGCGATCCTTGCGCCATTGGCGAGCTGGCGCAGTGGCGCTTTCGCGGCATGGTGGAAGGGCAGGAGACTATCGGCATTTTACAGGATGGGGAAATGCGCTGGCACCGGCTGAAAATGCATGAGCGCTTCCCGGCTGGCTGGAGGATAACCGCCGTCAATGCAGCGGAGCTGGCGGTTGATGTGGGTGACACCTGTGACCCGGGAAAATGGACGTGGCAACGAGAAGGAACGGACAAAAATGAATTTACGGATAATGCTGTGGCTGCTGGCGTTCAGCCAACCGCTGTGGGCCGCCGCGCCAAAACCGGTCACGCTGGTGGTGGATGACGTGCCTGTGGTCCAGGTGTTACAGGCCCTGGTCGCACAGGAGAATCGTAATCTGGTGGTATCGCCTGATGTCAGCGGTACGCTTTCGCTTAACCTGACGCGCGTCCCCTGGCGGCAGGCGTTACGGACGGTTGTCACCAGTGCCGGACTCGTCTTGCGCGAGGAAGGCGGCATTTTTTATGTGCATACCGCGGCCTGGCAGCGTGAGCAGCGGGAGCGTTCAGAGCAGGAACAGGCGCGTCGACAGCTTGATGCCCCGCTGGTCACTCAGGGCATTCCCTTTTCCTATGCCGACGCCGGGGAGTTGCAAAAAGCCGCGGAAAAACTCCTGAGCCCAAAGGGGAGCTTATCCGTCGACACGCGTACTAACCGCCTGCTGATTAGGGATAACCAGGCTGCGGTGGATACGCTGCAGCGCTGGGCCGCCGAGATGGATATTCCCGTCGAGCAGGTCGAACTGGCGGCGCATATTGTGACCATCAACGAAAAAAGCCTGCGCGAGTTGGGGGTGAAGTGGAATCTCGCCGACGCTACCGACGCGGGCAAGGTGGGACAGCTCACGACGCTGGGCAGCGATCTTTCCGTCGCCAGCGCCACCAGCCACGTGGGGTTTAATATCGGTCGGATTAACGGCAGGTTGCTTGATCTGGAACTTTCAGCGCTGGAGCAAAAACAGCAGGTCGATATTATCGCCAGCCCGCGGCTGTTGGCCTCGCATATGCAACCTGCCAGCATTAAGCAGGGCAGCGAAATTCCGTATCAGGTCTCAAGCGGGGAAAGCGGCGCCACCTCCGTTGAGTTTAAAGAGGCGGTACTCGGAATGGAGGTCACACCGGTAGTATTGCCGGGGGGACGCGTGCGCCTGAAATTACACATCAGCGAAAATATGCCGGGACAGGTTCTGCAGCAGGCCGATGGCGAAACGCTGGCTATCGATAAGCAGGAGATCGAAACCCAGGTGGAGGTAAAAAGTGGAGAAACGCTGGCGTTGGGCGGAATATTTTCCCAGAAGAACAAAACCGGCACTGACAGCGTACCGGGGCTTGGGAGCATCCCGTGGATTGGGTCGCTTTTCCGCCATGACGGGAAAGACAACGAACGGCGTGAATTAGTGGTGTTTATTACACCACGTCTGGTCGGTATTCGCTGACGGGTAACGATCCCCGCAATGATTTTGCATTCAGTTTGTTGCAGATGTTTGACGTGGGGCATGAATTAGCATACAAGGAGTACCGATTTGAGTTGGACTTACGTCTTATTACCTTATGCGCCCGGCGCGGTGATTTAATCAGTTGCCAAACAAGCCGGAGTATTGAGATAATTTTTAGTCTGACTCTCGCTCTATTGCATATGAGGTTTCAGTTCATGTCCTGCTACGCCGGGTGTCTGCGAAGCGGGGATTACCATTAACGAATAGTCTTAGTAGTACCGATAAAATGGCAGAGAAACGCAATATCTTTCTGGTTGGGCCTATGGGTGCCGGCAAAAGCACTATTGGGCGTCAGTTAGCTCAACAACTCAATATGGAATTTTACGATTCTGATCAAGAGATTGAGAAACGAACCGGAGCTGATGTGGGCTGGGTTTTCGACGTAGAAGGCGAAGAAGGTTTCCGTGACCGAGAAGAAAAAGTGATCAACGAACTCACGGAAAAACAGGGCATCGTTCTGGCAACAGGCGGCGGCTCTGTGAAATCTCGCGAAACCCGCAACCGTCTCTCCGCCCGTGGCGTAGTGGTCTATCTTGAGACGACCATTGAGAAACAGCTGGCACGTACGCAGCGCGATAAAAAGCGCCCGCTGCTGCAGGTTGAAACGCCACCACGCGAAGTTCTGGAAGCGTTGGCCGATGAACGCAATCCGCTGTATGAAGAGATTGCCGATGTGACCATTCGTACCGACGACCAGAGCGCTAAAGTGGTTGCAAACCAGATTATTCATATGCTGGAAAGCAACTGATTCTGGCTTTATATACACTCGCCTGCGGGTAAAAGCATTAAAGGTGGATGTCGCGTCATGGAGAGGATTACAGTTACTCTCGGGGAACGTAGTTACCCTATCACCATCGCGGCTGGTTTGTTTAACGACCCAGCTTCCTTTTTACCACTGAAAGCGGGTGATCAGGCGATGCTGGTCACCAACGAGACGCTGGCTCCGCTTTATCTCGACCGCGTACGCCACCTGCTTGAGCAGGCGGGCGTAAAAGTCGACAGTGTGATTCTCCCCGATGGCGAGCAGTATAAAAGCCTGACGGTACTGGATACCGTCTTTACCGCATTGCTGCAAAAAACGCATGGTCGCGATACAACACTGCTTGCCCTGGGCGGCGGTGTTGTGGGCGATCTGACCGGCTTTGCGGCCGCAAGCTATCAGCGTGGTGTCCGCTTTATTCAAATCCCTACCACGCTGCTGTCCCAGGTCGACTCCTCTGTGGGTGGCAAAACGGCAGTGAACCATCCGCTCGGCAAAAACATGATTGGCGCGTTCTACCAGCCCGCATCGGTGGTGGTGGATCTCGACTGTCTGAAAACCCTGCCGAAGCGCGAGCTGGCTTCGGGTATGGCGGAAGTGATCAAATACGGCATTATTCTGGACGGCGAGTTCTTTAGCTGGCTTGAAGAGAATATGGATGCGCTGCTGGGCCTCGATGAGGCAAAACTGGCATACTGCATTCGTCGTTGCTGTGAGCTGAAAGCAGAAGTTGTTGCCGCAGACGAGCGTGAAACGGGCTTACGTGCTTTACTGAATCTTGGGCATACGTTTGGTCACGCGATTGAAGCCGAAATGGGTTACGGCAACTGGCTGCACGGTGAAGCCGTCGCGGCCGGCATGGTGATGGCTGCCCGCACCTCTGAACGTCTCGGACAGTTCAAACCGGAAGAGACGGCACGTATCATTGCGCTGCTTGAGCGTGCAGGTTTGCCGGTGACCGGGCCGCAGGAGATGTCGGCGCAAGCGTATTTACCCCACATGATGCGCGATAAAAAAGTATTGGCAGGTGAGATGCGTCTTGTACTCCCGCTTGCAATAGGGAAGAGTGAAGTGCGCGGCGGAGTGCCGCACGATGTCGTTCTTGGCGCTATCGCTGACTGTCAGCAGGCGTAACAACTAGAAAGGTCAGGCCACTGTCGCAGGTGGTCGTTTAGCTTCAGGTGAAATGCAAAGTCGTTGGCATAAGCCTTTGAGTGGGGTGTTAAATGGATGAATTCAAACCAGAAGACGAGCTGAAACCCGATCCCAGCGATCGTCGTACTGGTCGTTCTCGTCAATCTTCAGAACGTGATAACGAGCCGCAGATCAACTTTGACGATGTTGATCTGGATGCAGACGATCGTCGTCCTTCGCGCAGCCGCAACGCGCACGAAGAGCGAGCAGAAGAGGATTATGAGTCCGAAGAAGATTCAATGGACGAACAGCCTGTAGAGCGTCGCCCGCGTAAACGTAAAAAAGCCGCTGCGCCAAAACCGGCGTCCCGCCAGTACATTATGATGGGCCTTGGCGTTCTGGTGCTTGTGCTGCTGATTGTCGGCATTGGCTCCGCGCTTAAAGCACCGTCAACGAACTCAACCGAGCAAACGGCTTCCGCTGAGAAGAGCATCAACCTTTCCGGTAACGATGCGTCCAATCAGGCGAATGGCGCACAGCCAGCGCCGGGTGCTACTTCCGCAGAGCAGACCGCCGGTAACACCACAGCGCCGCAGGATGTTTCTCTGCCGCCCGTTTCTTCAACCCCAGCTCAGGGTCAGGCACCTGTTGCGCCAGAAGGTCAGCAGCGTGTGGAAGTTCAGGGAGACCTGAACAATGCGCTGACGCAGCCGCAGAACCAGCAGCAGGTTGATAACGTCGTGGTTAACTCTACGCTGCCAACTGAACCTGCAACCGTTGCCCCGATTCGCGGCGGTAACGCTCAGCCGCAAACGGCCGCGACGGAAACCAAACCGCACCAGACGCAGACTACAACACGTCCTGAGCGTAAGCAGGCAGTGATTGAGCCTAAGCGTGAAACCAAACCTCAGGCAGTGGTAAAAGCGCCTGAAGTGAAAGCCGTACCGGCCCAGCCGAAACGCACGGAAACGGCTGCGGTGAGCGAGCCTGCTAAAGCGCCCGTCACGCAGACTGCGCCGAAAGCCACGGCGACCACCACGGCACCGGCTGCCACAGCGGCACCAGCCGCGACGGCAACCGCATCCAGCAGCGCGGCAGGTAAAACGGCAGGTAACGTCGGTTCGCTGAAGTCTGCGCCTTCCAGCAACTACACGCTGCAGCTGAGCAGTTCGTCTAACTACGACAACCTCAACAGCTGGGCGAAGAAATCAAATCTGAAAAACTATGTTGTTTATCAGACGACCCGTAACGGTCAGCCGTGGTATGTGCTGGTGAGTGGTGTTTATTCGTCAAAAGATGAAGCAAAACGTGCCGTAGCGGCGCTGCCAGCTGACGTTCAGGCGAAGAACCCATGGGCGAAGCCGATTCATCAGGTTCAGGCCGATCTGAAGTAATGTTTAAAGCGCAGGATGCTGTCGGAGCTTTCTCCACAGCCGGAGAAGGTGTAATCAGTTAGTCAGCATGAAAAAAAATCGCGCTTTTCTGAAATGGGCAGGGGGGAAATACCCCCTGCTCGATGATATTAAAAAGCACCTGCCTGAAGGCGAGTGTCTTATCGAACCTTTCGTGGGTGCGGGATCGGTGTTCCTCAACACCGATTTTTCTCGTTATATCCTGGCGGATATCAACAGCGACCTTATCAGCCTCTATAACATCGTTAAGCTGCGTACCGATGAGTATGTCGCCGAGGCGCGCAAACTGTTTACCCCCGAGAACAATAACCCGGACGTTTACTACCAGTTCCGCGCGGAGTTTAACCAAAGCCAGGATCCGTTCCGCAGAGCCCTGCTGTTCCTCTATCTCAACCGGCATGGTTACAACGGCCTGTGCCGGTATAACCTGCGCGGGGAATTTAACGTGCCGTTTGGTCGCTACAAGCGCCCGTATTTCCCACAGGACGAGCTTTATCACTTTGCTGAAAAAGCGCAGAACGCGGAGTTTCATTGCCTCTCCTATGAAGAGTGTATGGAACTGGCAGGCGTCAATTCGGTGGTTTACTGTGACCCCCCATACGCGCCGCTGTCTGCGACGGCGAACTTCACCGCCTACCACACCAACAGCTTCAGCCCTGCCGAGCAGGCGCGTCTGGCGGAGATGGCGGAAAAGCTGGTCAGCAAAAGAATTCCGGTGTTAATTTCGAATCACGACACGCCTGATACGCGCGAATGGTACAAAGCCGCGAAGCATTTTCAGGTAAAGGTGCGGCGTAGCATTAGCAGCAACGGCGGCACACGTAAAAAGGTGGACGAACTCCTGGCTCTTTATCGCCCCTGAGCCGTTTTGCCCGCCGGTAAACACATTTCAAGGAGAAGCGGATGAAACAGTTTTTGATTGCTCCCTCAATTCTGTCGGCCGATTTTGCCCGCCTGGGTGAAGATACCGCCAACGCACTGGCGGCTGGCGCGGATGTCGTCCATTTCGACGTGATGGATAACCACTACGTTCCTAACCTGACCATCGGTCCGATGGTGCTCAAGGCGCTGCGTAACTATGGCATTACCGCCCCGATCGACGTTCACCTGATGGTGAAACCGGTTGATCGCATCGTGCCTGACTTCGCCGCGGCGGGTGCCAGCATCATCACCTTCCATCCGGAAGCCTCTGAACATGTGGATCGCACGCTGCAGCTGATCAAAGAGAACGGCTGTAAAGCGGGTCTGGTGTTTAACCCGGCCACGCCGCTGAGCTATCTCGACTATGTCATGGACAAGCTGGACGTGATCCTGCTGATGTCCGTTAACCCCGGTTTTGGCGGCCAGTCATTCATTCCTCACACGCTGGATAAGCTGCGTGAAGTCCGCCGTCGTATCGATGAGTCAGGCTACGACATTCGTCTGGAAGTAGACGGCGGCGTGAAAGTGAATAACATTGGTGAAATTGCGGCGGCAGGCGCGGATATGTTCGTTGCTGGTTCTGCCATTTTCGACCAACCGGATTACAAAAAAGTCATCGATGAAATGCGCCGCGAGCTGGCGAAGGTAAGTCATGGATAAATTACAGGCTATTCGGGGTGTGGCATTCGACCTCGACGGCACGCTGGTTGACAGCGCGCCGGGCTTAACGAGCGCCGTCGACCAGGCGCTGTATGCACTTGAACTCCCCGTTGCGGGTGAAGAGCGCGTCGTCACGTGGATTGGCAACGGCGCCGATGTTCTGATGGGGCGCGCGTTGACGTGGGCGCGTCAGGAGCGTGCGTCGCAGCGTTCCGCCCAGGGGAAACCGAGCGTCGATCACGCGGATATCCCGCAGGAAGAGCAGCTGCGTATTCTGCGCAAACTGTTCGATCGTTTCTATGAAGAGACCGTCGAGGAGGGCAGCTTCCTGTTCCCGGACGTTCAGGAAACGCTGAGCGCGCTGCACGCGAAGGGCATCCCGCTGGGTCTGGTGACCAACAAACCCACGCCGTTTGTCGCACCGCTGCTGGAAGCGCTCAATATCGCGAAGTATTTCTCCGTGATTGTGGGCGGCGACGACGTGCAGAACAAAAAGCCCCATCCGGAACCGCTGCTGCTGGTGGCAGGAAAATTATCCTTAACGCCTGCGGAGCTGCTCTTTGTCGGCGATTCCCGCAATGATATTCTGGCTGCCCGCGCGGCCGGGTGTCCTTCCGTGGGGTTAACCTATGGCTACAACTACGGTGAGGCCATTACGCTGAGTGAGCCGGACGTCGTTTTCGACCACTTCAAAGATTTGTTGCCCGCACTCGGGCTTTCGCACAGTGAACATCAGGAATTGAACAATGACTAAGCCCATCGTTTTTAGTGGCGCACAGCCTTCAGGTGAATTGACCATTGGTAACTACATGGGCGCGTTACGTCAGTGGGTCAGCATGCAGGATGACTACCATTGCATTTACTGCATCGTCGATCTCCATGCGATTACCGCCCGTCAGGATCCTGAGAAGCTGCGCAAAGCCACGCTGGACACCCTGGCGCTGTATCTGGCCTGCGGCATCGATCCGGAGAAGAGCACCATCTTCGTTCAGTCTCACGTGCCGGAGCACGCGCAGCTGGGCTGGGCGCTGAACTGCTACACCTATTTCGGCGAGCTGAGCCGCATGACGCAGTTCAAGGATAAATCCGCGCGCTACTCTGAAAACATCAACGCTGGCCTGTTTGACTATCCGGTACTGATGGCGGCAGACATCCTGCTGTACCAGACAAACCAGGTACCTGTCGGCGAAGACCAGAAGCAGCACCTGGAGCTGAGCCGCGATATCGCCCAGCGCTTCAACGCGCTCTACGGCGATGTGTTTAAAGTACCAGAGCCGTTTATTCCGAAGTCCGGCGCACGCGTAATGTCGCTGCTGGAGCCGACCAAGAAGATGTCCAAGTCTGACGATAACCGCAACAACGTTATCGGCCTGCTGGAAGATCCGAAATCGGTGGTGAAAAAACTCAAGCGTGCCGTGACCGACTCCGACGAGCCGCCTGTTGTGCGCTACGACGTGCAGAACAAAGCGGGCGTCTCCAACCTGCTGGATATCCTCTCGGGCGTCACCGGCCAGAGCATCCCTGAGCTGGAAAAACACTTCGAAGGCAAGATGTACGGCCACCTGAAAGGCGAAGTGGCAGATGCCGTTTCCGGCATGCTGACCGAGCTGCAGGAGCGTTATCACCGCTACCGTAACGACGAAGCGTTCCTGCAGAAAGTGATGAAAGAGGGGGCGGAAAAAGCCAGCGCGCGCGCGTCCGAAACCCTGAAAGCGGTGTATGAAGCGATTGGGTTTGTGGCGAAACCCTAAGCCGCTGTGCCGGGTGGCGGCTTCGCCTTACCCGGCCTACGGGACCGTGTAGGTCGGGTAAGCGTCAGCGCCACCCGACAAAAAAACGCTCCGCATCAACAAAAAAACCGGGACATCCCGGTTTTTTTATGCCTGTAAAACGCTTACTGCTGTGCCGCCGGGCCGCAACCACCGATGATCTTCGAAATGGAGATCGCCGGGTGCAGCAGGTAATCGTAGCTGCAGTTATTTTTGGTGTTCTGTACGTGACCGGTGCAGGCCGTCAGAGTCGATAACAGGCCAACCAGAACGGCTGCCTTTGCCAGTTTGAACATACGCATTCCTTGTCTTTAAAACGAAAATTGGATGTAACTCAAGGGAATAAAGGGAAAAGTTCCACTTCGGGGCGGTATGTTATCGGTAGCGGTAAGAGGGGAGTAGTCCGCTTAAGGACTACTCCAGGAAGGGAGAATATGCGTTAGTGATTCGAGAACCAGTTCAGCCTGTCGCGCAGTTCAACCACGCGGCCCACCACAATCAGCGCCGGGCTTTCGACCTGCTGCGCCAGCTCGCCTAACTGCGTCAGCACGCCATCCACCACGCGCTGCGTAATGGCGGTGCCGTTTTCGACCAGCGCGACGGGCATATCCGCATTCATACCGTGCTCCAGCAGCTTCGCCTGAATCGTGGCGGCCTGATTGAGCCCCATGTAGAACACCAGCGTCTGCTTTTCGGCGGCCAGGTTATGCCAGTCCAGCTCGCTGCCGGTCTTCAGATGGCCCGTCACCAGACGCACGCTCTGAGCGTAGTCGCGATGGGTCAGCGGAATGCCAGAGTACGCTGAACAGCCGGACGCCGCCGTAATGCCGGGCACCACGGAGAACGGAATACCCGCATCGCACAGGGTTTCCAGCTCTTCACCGCCGCGTCCAAAGATAAACGGATCGCCCCCCTTCAGGCGCACCACCCGTTTTCCCTTTTGCGCTTCGCGCAGCAGGATCTGGTTAATCTCCTCCTGCGGCACGCAGTGGTAGCCCGCGCGCTTGCCCACGAAGACGCGGTCGGCGTCGCGGCGCACCAGATTCATGATGTCATCGGAGACCAGACGGTCGTACACCACGATATCCGCCTGCTGGATCTGCTGTAGCCCTTTCAGCGTCAGCAAACCCGCATCTCCGGGGCCTGCGCCCACCAGCACCACTTCGCCGCGATGGTCCAGCGGTTCGCTTAGCAACTGCTCAGTCGTCTCTTCAACGGCTTTGGTGTCCTGATTCGCCAGCGACTGCGCCAGCCTGTCGTTCACAAAGAATTTTTCCCAGAAGCGACGGCGCTCGCCCACGGTCGCGAAGGTTTGCTTCACGCGTGAACGCAGCTGACCGGCATAATGCGCAATCTGGCCAAGGTGTTGAGGCAACAGGGCTTCCAGTTTTTCCCGCAGCAGACGCGCGAGAACCGGCGAACGTCCCCCGGACGATACCGCAATCATCAGCGGCGAGCGGTCGATAATCGACGGCATGATAAAGCTGGCCTCTTTCGGCGCATCCACCACGTTGCAGAAGATACGGCGCGCTTCGCAGGCGTCGCTCACGCGCTGGTTCACTTCATCGTCATCCGTCGCGGCAATGGTCAGCCAGCAGGTGTCCAGCAGGGATTCATTAAACGCGCCCTGTTCCAGCGTAAGCATCCCTTCCTGGGCCCAAACCTCAAACTGGGGGGCGAAGGACAGGGCATTCACGGTCAGGCGGGCGCCAGCCTCTAACAGCAGGCGCGCTTTGCGCTCGGCCACGTCGCCGCCGCCCACGAGCAGGCAGTCGCGGTTGCGTAATTGACAAAAAATCGGCAGGTGATCCACGACGTTACCTCACAGCATTCATGGCGGGGGAAGAATTGACGTCAGGATAACAGCAGGAATCGTACAGAACATAAGGTTTTTCCTGCCGTTACCCATAAGGGGTCATAAGCCTTTCCTATTGAAAAGGCGAGGGGTTACGCTTTCAGCTGCACCTCGCCGTCCTTCACACGGACGTCGTAGTGTTTGACCGAGAAGCTTTCATCTTCCATGCAGAGTCCGTCGGTTAAGCGGAAACGCTGCTTTTTCAACGGGCTGGCGACCCACAGTTCACCCTGGTGCTCGGCAATCAGTCCGCGGGAGAGCACGCTGGCCTCAAAGAACGGGTCGATATTGCTGATGGCAAAGACCTGTTCATCGTGGCGAGGGCGGAAAATCGCCACCTGCTCGTTGCCCAGCAGCGCACAGACGCCGGTGGCGGGGAGAATGTCGTTAATATTGCAGATGTTTACCCACTGGCTCATGCGTTTTCCTCCACCAGCGTGACCGGAATACGTTCATACGGCGTCGCCGGACGATGCTGTTCGCGCTCCGGCACAACCTGTACGTTCGGGTCGCGCTGGGTGCTGTTGATAAAGTGTTTGAAGCGCGTCTGCGCCGCCGGGGTGTTGACGGTTTCCGTCCACTCGCAGATCACCGCCTCGCGCAGGCGCGCCATCTCCGCTTCCAGATGTTCGTTCAGGCCCAGCTTGTCGTCGATAATGACCGATTTCAGGTAGTCGATGCCGCCCTCGAGGTTATCGAGCCAGGAGGCGGTACGGGTCAGCTTATCGGCGGTACGGATGTAGAACATCATGAAGCGGTCGAGATACTGAATCAGCGTGTCGCGATCGAGATCCGCCGCCAGCAGGTCCGCATGGCGCGGTTTCATCCCGCCGTTGCCGCACACATACAGGTTCCAGCCTTTTTCGGTGGCAATAATACCCACGTCTTTACCCTGCGCTTCCGCACATTCGCGGGTACAGCCGGAGACGCCGAACTTCATTTTGTGCGGGGTACGGATGCCTTTGTAGCGGTTTTCCAGCTCAACGCCGAAGCCCACGCTGTCGCCGACGCCGTAGCGGCACCAGGTGCTGCCCACGCAGGTTTTTGCCATGCGCAGCGCTTTGGCGTACGCGTGGCCGGTTTCGAAGCCCGCTTCAATCAGCTGACGCCAGATTTCCGGCAGGTCGTCCTTCTGCGCGCCAAACAGGCCGATACGCTGGGAGCCGGTAATTTTGGTGTAGAGGTTAAATTCACGTGCGATACGGCCCACCGCGACCAGCCCTTCCGGCGTAATTTCACCACCGGCGGAACGCGGAATGACGGAGTAAGTACCGTCTTTCTGAATGTTCGCCAGGAAGTTGTCGTTGGTGTCCTGCAGCGGCGTATGTTCTGGTTTGAGCACGTACTCATTCCAGCAGGACGCCAGCAGGGAGCCGACGGTCGGTTTACACACTTCACAGCCGTAGCCCTGGCCGTGTTTCGCCAGCAGTTCGTCGAAGGACTTGATGCCTTCCACGCGGATCAGATGGTACAGCTCCTGGCGAGAGTAAGCGAAGTGCTCGCACAGGTTGTTGTTCACTTCGATGCCCTGTTTCGCCAGCTCGGCGTTCAGCACTTGGGTGACCAGCGGAATACAGCCGCCGCAGCCGGTACCGGCTTTGGTTTCCGCTTTCAGCGCCGCAACGGTGTGGCACCCTTTGTTGATCGCGGAGATCAGCATGCCTTTGGTGACGTCGAAGCAGGAGCAAATCTGCGCGCTGTCCGGCAGTTTATCCACGCCGATGGACGGCTTGCCGCTGGAGGCGTGCGCCGGGAGGATCAGCGCGTCCGGGTTTTCCGGCAGCTCGATGGCGTTCAGCACCAGCTGGAGCAGGTTGCCGAAGTCGCTGGTGTCGCCCACCAGTACCGCGCCGAGCAGGGTTTTGTTGTCCTGGCTGACGATGAGACGTTTGTAGACTTCTTTGCTTTCGTCGAGATAGACATAGCTGCGCGCGCCGGGCGTGCGGCCATGCGCATCGCCAATACCGCCTACGTCCACGCCCAGCAGCTTCAGCTTGGCGCTCATGTCTGCGCCGGTGAAGGCGTTTTCGCTGCCCAGGATATGATCCACGGCGACCTGCGCCATTTTGTACCCGGGCGCGACCAGGCCGAATACGCGGTTGTTCCAGCTGGCGCATTCGCCGATGGCGTAAATATCCGGGTCGGAGGTCTGGCAGGTGTCGTTAATCATGATCCCACCGCGCTGCGCGACGGCCAGGCCGCACTGCGTTGCCAGCTTGTCGCGCGGGCGGATGCCGGTGGAGAAGACGATGAAGTCCACTTCCAGCTCGCTGCCGTCGGCAAAGCGCATGGTTTTGCGTGCTTCAGTCCCTTCCTGAACGATCTCTTTGGTGTTTTTGCTGGTGTGAACTTTCACGCCCATGCTTTCGATCTTACGGCGCAGCTGATCGCCACCCATGTGGTCGAGCTGTTCGGCCATCAGCATCGGCGCAAATTCGATGACGTGGGTTTCAACGCCGAGGTTTTTCAGCGCGCCTGCCGCTTCCAGACCCAGCAGGCCGCCGCCGACAACCGCGCCGCGTTTGCTTCGACGCGCACAGGATTCGATGGCGTTGAGGTCCTCAATCGTGCGATAAACGAAGCAATCCTGAGTCTCCGAGCCTTTAATGGGTGGGATCCACGGATACGAGCCCGTCGCCATGATCAGCTTGTCGTAAAAAACCGTACGGCCGGCGCTGGAGTGGATCACTTTTTCCTGACGGTTGATGGTGATAGCGCGTTCGCCCACCAGCACTTTTACGCCATGCTTCTCGTAGAAACCTTCTCGCACCAGAGAGAGCTCTTCGGCGGTATGATGGGAGAAGTAGGAAGACAGGTGCACACGGTCGTATGCCTTGCGGGGTTCTTCACAGAACACGGTAATATCGAACTGCTCAGCATCGGCTTTATCGAGAAGATCCTCAATAAAGCGGTGGCCGACCATGCCGTTACCGATGATAGCGAGTCTGACTTTGCTCATTATTGCCTCGATTTCTTTTCTATTATTGCCTACCTTAACGATTCAGCAGGGGCGCTTATTGATGCAAATCAAATACGCCTTCGCCTACTCCTTAGGTGGTATATGACTGATTTGTCAGGATTTTTATAAGTGGCGGAAATCGCAGGCTTTTCGTGTTCGTTGAATTTGTGTACAAATCAGGGGCGGTTTTGCAAAAATCGATACGCCTGAATATCAGCTGCGTTTATGAGGGGAAAGGTATGTCTACATCACCGTTATGGCTTGTTCAGAATGTGCGTTTACCGGGTCGGGATGGGCTGTGGCAACTTGCCATCGAGAACGGGCGATTTGGTGACATCACCCCCATGGACGACACCCACGCCGAAAGTTATGAGGTACTGAACGCGCGCGGTGGGCTTGCTCTCCCGCCGTTCATCGAGCCGCATATTCATCTTGATACCACCCAGACGGCGGGTGAGCCGAACTGGAACCAGTCCGGCACGCTGTTCGAAGGCATTGAACGCTGGGCGGAGCGCAAAGCGCTGCTCAGCCACGAGGATGTGAAAGCACGCGCCTGGAAAACGCTGAAGTGGCAAATCGCTAACGGCATTCAGTTTGTCCGCACCCATGTGGATGTCTCTGACCCAACGCTTACCGCCCTGAAGGCGATGCTGGAGGTGAAGCAGGAGGTGGCCCCGTGGGTAACGCTGCAAATCGTCGCGTTTCCGCAGGAAGGTATTCTCTCTTACCCGAACGGCGCGGCGCTGCTGGAAGAGGCGTTAAAACTGGGGGCCGACGTGGTGGGGGCGATCCCACATTTTGAGTTCACCCGTGAGTACGGCGTCCAGTCGCTGCACATCGCTTTTGAGCTGGCGAAGAAGTATGACCGCCCGCTGGATATCCACTGCGATGAAATTGACGACGAACAGTCGCGGTTTGTCGAGACGGTGGCCACGCTGGCGTATGAGGCCGGCATCGGCCCGCGCGTGACGGCCAGCCACACCACCGCCATGCACGCCTACAACGGCGCTTACACCTCGCGGCTTTTCCGTCTGCTGAAGATGTCGGGGATTAACTTCGTTGCGAACCCGCTGGTCAACATCCACCTGCAGGGGCGCTTTGATGACTATCCGAAGCGTCGCGGTATAACCCGGGTGAAAGAGCTGCAGGAGGCAGGTATTAACGTCTGCTTTGGTCATGACGACGTCTTCGACCCGTGGTACCCGCTCGGCACCGGCAATATGCTGCAGGTGCTGCATATGGGGCTACATGTCTGCCAGATGATGGGCTATCCGCAAATCGACAGCGGCCTGAACCTGATTACCCATAACAGCGCCCGCACCTTTGGCCTGAGCGATTACGGTATTGAAACGGGAAATCCGGCAAACCTGATTATCCTGCCTGCGGAGAGCGGGTTTGAAGCGGTGCGCTGTCAGGTGCCGGTGCGTTGGTCGATTCGTCAGGGGCGGATTATTGCCACTACGCAGCTGGCGCAGACCTGGATCCAAATGGATACCGGAGGAGAAGAGGTCAGTTTCGCCAGAAACAGCCCCTCTGCGTAATGCAAAGGGGCGCAGGGTTTAGTGCGATGCCGCTGTCGCGTTGTGCTGGCGGTGGCGGGTCACAAAGCCCAGGATGAAGCACATGATGAACACCACGGCGTACAGACCGTTCGCGGTGTGCAGCGCGGCCAGCGGGCCGCTGTGGGCAACGATCGGGCCCGTCACCACGAAGGTCAGCATGGTGCCGATGGTGCCGCAGGTCAGAACGAAGTTAACCAGCTTCGGCGAGGCCACTTTGGTCTGCAGGGAGCCCAGGGTGATGATCAAGGTATAAATGGCGCTGGAGAAGAAGCCCAGGGTCAGAATGAACCACGGCATATGCTCCGGGGAACCGTTGATGAACAGATACATCAGCACGGTCGCCAGGCCCGCCAGCACGGTCAGAATGCGCTGCAGGTCGAAGAAGCGCAGGATGAAGCTAAACGCCCACATGCCGAACATGTAGGACATCCAGAAATCGCTCACCAGTTTACCCGCATCGTTCAGGCTCATGCCCAGACCTTTGGCATATTCCGGTACCCAGGAGATAAAGCCCAGCTGGCCCAGGATGTAGCACAGGGCGGCGATGGAGAGGAACAGCACGCCGATACCCCATTTCTCTTTCGCCATAGGCTCTGCCGTGGTTTGCGCTTTTTTACCCAGAACCGGGAAGTCGCAGCCGAAGGTCAGAATGAAAATAGCAACGTAGACCAGACCGATGCAGGCGTAGACCCAGTACCACTCAATGCTGCGCGCCAGCAGAACGGCAGCGACCATCGGGAAGATCATTCCGGCCATGCTGAAGAAGGAGTCGGTAAACAGCAGGCGCGCGCCGCGCTGGCGGCCTTCATACATATGGGTAATCAGGAACGTCCCGATCGACATGGTGATCCCGCTGACCAGGCCGAGCACGAACATGGCGGCTGAGAACAGGGCGATGCTGTGGCTGAGCATCAGACCCGCCACGGCGGCGACCATCAGCACGAAGCCGAAGCGAAGCTGGGTTTTCAGCGGCACGATTTCCATCAGCCAGGCATTCAGGAAGATAGAGATCAGGATCCCTGCGTTGAGGAAGGTGAAGGTGTTGCTCATGCTGGAAACGGGCAGCTGGAAGTAGTCTGCGATATTCCCCATCACCATCCCGGTGACGATCACCAACGCGCCGGTCAGGGCGTAGGAGAAGAAGCTGATCCATGTGAGCTTGATGCGATTGCTGTTAGTCATGTCTGGCCTGTTCAAAAAAAGAAAAGCGCCGAAGGGGCGCTGAGAGCGGGCAGATTTTAGTCGCTAAAGTGATCCATTCCTATCTTTTAAGGGTAATGATTATGTCATTGCAAGTTTTAATGTGATCTAAAT
The DNA here is from genome assembly GCF_049238285.1 of Enterobacter cloacae complex sp. IR53041. Classification (NCBI taxonomy): domain Bacteria; kingdom Pseudomonadati; phylum Pseudomonadota; class Gammaproteobacteria; order Enterobacterales; family Enterobacteriaceae; genus Enterobacter; species Enterobacter cloacae complex sp. IR53041. The sequence continues at coordinate 126,581 of NZ_JBMKHB010000010.1, forward strand.
CACATTAAGTGGCGGTCTAACCAATCGTTTGCGCAGTAATAATTGTTTCAATTTCGTAAAATTAGGTAAAAGGCTGGTCTACGTTCATACTGCTCTTTAGAATCAAGCCATTCGCTTTTTATACTGCGCTTTGTTAAGGAATTCTCATGCTCAAATCAACACTGGCGGCTGTCGCAGCTGTGTTTGCTCTTTCTGCCGTTTCCCCTGCTGCGCTGGCAGCAAAAGGGGACCCTCACGTTCTGCTGACCACCTCCGCCGGGAATATTGAGCTGGAACTGAATAGCCAGAAAGCTCCGGTTTCTGTGAAAAACTTCCTCGACTATGTGAACAGTGGTTTCTATAACAACACCACCTTCCACCGCGTGATCCCGGGCTTCATGATTCAGGGTGGCGGCTTCAACGAGCAGATGCAGCAGAAACAGCCGAACCCGCCAATCAAAAACGAAGCGGACAACGGCCTGCTGAACAAACGCGGCACGATCTCTATGGCGCGTACCGCAGACAAAGATAGCGCGACCAGCCAGTTCTTCCTCAACGTGGCGGATAACGCCTTCCTCGACCACGGCCAGCGCGACTTCGGCTATGCGGTGTTCGGTAAAATCGTGAAAGGGATGGACGTGGCCGATAAGATTTCTCAGGTGCCTACCCATGACGTCGGTCCGTATCAGAATGTGCCGTCCAAACCTGTCGTGATCCTCTCCGCAAAAGTTCTGCCGTAACGTTCTTCGACGCGGGCGAGGCTCGCCCGTGTTGTGACCCCTCCCTGCGAAAGCGCGTTTTGCTGCTTATACTTGTGGCAAACGGACTATTCAGGGAGGCGTTAAGTGAAAAAACTCACCGACAAGCAAAAATCCCGTCTTTGGGAGCAGCAGCGTAGCGTCAACTTTCAGGCCAGTTGTCTCCTTGAGAAAGGTAATGGTCCATCGGATCCCGACATTGAGAGCCTGGCGCTTGGGCCTTCCGCGCCCGGGTTACCCCATCTGTGCCTTATTCACCGCCATCTCTACCGCAGAGAGATGAAGCAGGCAGGTGAGTTCCGGACCGACGATATTTTCAAAGGTGATATTCCCTTCTGCCATTTCGAATACATCGAGAAGATGGGTAATGAACTGATGGCGGCACTGGAAAGCGAAAAGTATCTGGCTGGCCTTGAGAAAGCGGCGTTCATTGAAAAAATTAGCCATTATTATTGTGAAATCAACATGCTGCATCCTTTTGCGAGTGGTAACGGTATTGCTCAGCGCGTTTTCTTTGAGCAGCTGGCGCTCCATGCGGGCTATTCACTGGACTGGCGCGATATCGATCCCGAGGAGTGGGTGTCCGCTAACCGCAGCGGCGCAACGGGGGATTTAACCGCGCTAAACGCGATCTTTGCCAAAGTAGTGAGCGAAGCGCGGGAATCTGAGTAGAATAGGGCGGCATTTTTTTCGGGAGCCGCCATGATTCTGCTGATTGATAACTACGATTCCTTCACCTGGAACCTTTACCAGTATTTTTGCGAACTGGGTGCAGAGGTGGTTGTCCGTCGTAACGACGAGATTGGCCTGGCCGATATCGAGACGCTGGCTCCGCAGAAAATCGTGATTTCACCCGGCCCCTGCACGCCGTCGGAATCAGGTATTTCGCTGGAGGTTATCCAGCACTATGCCGGCAAGCTGCCGATCCTCGGCGTTTGTCTGGGCCATCAGGCGATTGCCCAGGCCTTTGGTGCCACCATCGTGCGCGCCGCCAAAGTCATGCACGGTAAAACCTCGCCGGTCACCCACACGGGCACCGGAGTGTTCACGGGGCTCAATAATCCGTTAACGGTGACGCGCTACCATTCGCTGGTGATTGACCCGTCGACGCTGCCCGACGGCTTTGAGGTGACCGCCTGGAGCGATACGCAGGAGATCATGGGGATTCGACATCGCGAATGGGATCTCGAAGGCGTGCAGTTCCATCCGGAAAGCATCCTCAGCGAGCAGGGGCACGCGCTGCTGGCAAATTTCCTCCATCGCTGAATATCTGTTGCCTTGCTATGATTTTTTATGCATATTTTGTGATTATATTTTCACAATCAATGTGACATAAATGGATGGGCATGACATGGCAACTGAACAACCAGCAATTACCCGCGCGACATTCGATGAAGTGATTCTGCCGATTTATGCACCGGCTGAATTTATCCCGGTGAAGGGGAAAGGCAGCCGCGTCTGGGATCAGCAGGGCAAGGAGTATGTGGATTTCGCGGGCGGTATTGCGGTCACGGCGCTGGGTCATTGCCATCCCGCGCTGGTGGAGGCGCTGAAAACCCAGGGTGAAACCCTGTGGCACACCAGCAACGTGTTCACCAACGAACCGGCGCTGCGCCTGGGCCGTAAGATCATTGATGCCACGTTTGCCGAGCGCGTGCTGTTTATGAACTCCGGCACCGAAGCCAACGAAACCGCCTTTAAGCTGGCGCGCTACTACGCGACCACGCGCCACAGCCCGTACAAAACCAAAATCATCGCCTTCCACAATGCCTTCCACGGGCGCTCCTTCTTTACCGTCTCCGTTGGCGGCCAGCCGAAGTATTCCGACGGGTTTGGTCCGAAACCGGCCGACATCATCCACGTGCCGTTTAACGATCTGCACGCGGTGAAAGCGGTGATGGACGACCACACCTGCGCGGTGGTGGTCGAGCCTATTCAGGGGGAAGGCGGCGTGACCGCGGCAACCCCGGAATTCCTGAAAGGGCTGCGCGCGCTGTGCGACGAGCATCAGGCGCTGCTGGTGTTTGATGAAGTGCAGTGCGGGATGGGGCGTACCGGGGACCTGTTTGCCTATATGCACTACGGCGTGACGCCGGATATTCTGACCAGCGCGAAAGCGCTCGGCGGCGGTTTCCCGGTAAGTGCGGTTCTGACGACACAGGAGATCGCCTCCGCGTTCCACGTCGGTTCTCATGGCTCTACCTACGGCGGTAACCCGCTGGCGAGCGCCGTAGCGGGGGCCGCGTTCGACATCATCAACACGCCAGAGGTGCTAAACGGCGTTAGCGCGAAGCGCGAGCTGTTTGTGAAGCACCTGAAGCAGATTGACGAGCAGTACGACGTGTTCAGCGAGATCCGCGGGATGGGGCTGCTGATTGGCGCCGAGCTGAAGCCGCAGTACAAGGGCCGCGCGCGCGACTTCCTGCACGCCGCCGCTCGCGAAGGGGTGATGGTGCTCAACGCCGGACCGGACGTGATGCGCTTTGCGCCGTCGCTGGTGGTGGAAGACGAAGACATCGAAGACGGCTTAACCCGCTTTGCCGCGGCGGTTGCAAAGATTGTTAAAGGCTAATATTCGGTTCGTTTCAACCTTCGCGTTAACCAAACCCCATGATGCGGACGCTGACGCCATGCCACCGACGAAATGGTGTGCATGGTGTTCAAATGCCCCAGCACGCGCTGCAAGTGTTGCTCCAGGGTGCTCATTGGCCCGTGGGTTAACGTCTCCGGCGCTTCCAGAATATTTAAATCCCCCGACTCGCCCGGTGAGTCATACTCCAGACGCTGCTGGCAGCGCTGCAACGCAATTTCACACGACTGCAGGTAGCGCTGCGCCAGATCCGGCGTCAGCATCGTGTGCTCGCGCGCCAGCGTCGTCATGGCGTTAATGTGCTCAACGATAAACTGACTGTGCGTTACCCACAGCTTCATATCGGCCAGATAATGTGAGTTAAAGCCCGGCTCCTGCATCGCCTGGTTGAGCGAGTTGAACAGGGCGTTGTGCGCCTGGTTGACCTTCATGCGTTGATACGCCAGCGGGGAGGGCTGCGGGTCGTCGCTCAGGATGAGGCGAATGGCCTGCTGGTCGGCCTCCAGCGCGTCGTGGGCGTTCTGCCTGAGCAGCCCGCTCTGCCACTGTGGCCACAGCCAGACCATGCCGCCGAAGGCAATCAGGCAGCCGATCAGGGTATCAATCAGCCTGGCGATAATAAACTGTTCGCCGTTCAGCGTAAGCAGCTGCAGGGTGTATACCGCCGTCACCGTAAAGCCCACCATCGCCCAGCCGTAATTTTTGCGGATAATCAGGTAGCTCACCAGCGTGATCGCCAGCATGCCTGCCAGGGTATAGCCTTCCGGCACGTGGAAGTGCAGCGTTACGCCTGCAATGATCAGCCCGGCCATGGTGCCGCCCGCCCGGTGCAGAATACGCACCCGCGTGGCGCCGTAGCCGTTCTGGGTCACGAACAGCACGGTCATTAAGATCCAGTAGGGCTTCGGCAGATGCAGCGCCATGCCCATCAGGCTGGCGATACTGAGCATCACGCTAATTCGTGCGGCATTGCGCAGGGCGGACGATTTGAGAGACAGATAGCTTTTGAGCGCGGGCAACAGGGGAAGCCGTTTTTGTTTATCCGCCATCAGGTCGCGGGAATAAAGCGGGCGCTGGGTGCGCAGCACGCGGGCGATGCGGCTGAAGTGCCAGGCGGCAAACTGGCCGACCGGGTTATCCGGATGCTGACGGGCGATTTTCTCCAGCGCACCGAGCTGTTTTTCCATGTTAAAGCGCGTGGGATAGCGGTGGTAGAGAATATCGTCAGCCAGCACGCGCAGGCGTGCCGAGACGGTCTGCGCGTTCCAGCGGATCACCGCTTCGGCGTGGCTGCGCTCAACCAGCTTTTGCACCTCCTGCGGGTGGTGCAGGCTAACGGAGATATGCTCCTGCAGATCCAGGCCTACCTGGAAGGTGCGCAGCAGCCGTTTGTATTCGTGGTTCTTGTTGGCGGCGAGCATATGTAGCTGCTGATAGCACTGGCTTATCAGATCCACCACCTTCTGCTGGCGCGTCAGCAGCGGCGGTAAGGCTTTTTCCGGATCGGTATGCTGGGTGAGCAGGGTGTATTTGGCTTCGCAGTATTCCGCCAACTGCACATAGAGCAGGCTCAGGGATTCGCGCAGCGGCTGTTCCCGCCACAGCCAGAACCAGAACCAGTTAAACAGCCCGTACCACAGTGTCCCCAGCGCGTAGATCAGTAGCGGCTCCCACACCGGCATATTCCCGGCGAGGCTCAGCGTGAAGATGGCCGCAATCAGCGAGGCGGGAAGCAGGCGGGCGTGCAGCGAGCTGATTTCCGCCGTGACGCCGAGCGTCATCGCCAGCACCGTCAGGATCAGCGGCAGCGGGATATCCCGGGCCAGTAAAAGCTGTACGGCAAGGCTACAGCCAGCAAACAGGCAGCCGCCCACGATCAGTCGTTTGAAAAAGCGCTTATGCGGTGTGTCCAGGCCAGCAATGTTGCAGCAGGCGGGCACGAGGGAAAAGAGCAGGCCTTGCTGAAGGTGTCCGAGGATCAGGCCGATGGCCACGGGTAGACACAACACCAGCGTTTGTCGCAGTGCGTAGTTAACTTCCGGGTGATAGATCAGCCTGCGCCACATGAGGAGTAGAGACAAAAACGGCGTGACACCTTGCGATGGCACGCCGTTTAAGCGGAATTAACGCGTTCCGTAAACCACGATGGTTTTACCGTGGGCGGAGATCAGGTTTTGATCTTCCAGCATTTTCAGGATACGGCCCACTGTTTCACGGGAGCAACCGACGATCTGACCAATTTCCTGACGGGTAATTTTAATTTGCATGCCGTCCGGGTGGGTCATGGCGTCTGGCTGTTTCGCCAGGTTCAGCAGAGTTTGTGCGATGCGGCCCGTCACGTCCAGGAAGGCGAGGTTGCCCACTTTCTCTGAGGTGACCTGCAGACGGCGCGCCATCTGGGAAGAGAGACGCATCAGAATGTCAGGGTTAACCTGAATCAGCTGACGGAACTTCTTGTAAGAAATTTCAGCCACTTCACATGCTGTCTTTGCACGAACCCAGGCGCTACGTTCCTGGCCCTCTTCAAACAGGCCCAGTTCACCGATGAAATCGCCCTGGTTCAGATAAGAAAGGATCATCTCTTTCCCTTCTTCATCTTTGATCAGCACTGCCACCGAGCCTTTAACGATGTAATACAACGTTTCCGCTTTTTCACCCTGGTGAATCAGCGTGCTCTTTGATGGGTACTTATGAATGTGGCAATGAGACAAGAACCATTCGAGAGTCGGGTCTGTTTGCGGTTTGCCAAGCACCATGCGCTGTTATCCTCTGTTATAAGCTGTCACCAGAGTCATCAGATGCATCCGGACTCTGGGGTTGCAATCGAATTCTTACCCATACCCTGGGAAGTCGGCTACCGTAACGTTTCGCAGCCAGTAAAGTTTGATGTCCTCTGCATACATGTGTAACGTCAATGTATTACTGTAGCATCCTGAGTGTTTTAGCATAGCTTTCGCCGCGTGTCTCCTGGTGTCTCGCTTCAGCATGATGCAGGTCGCCTTCCATTGCGAGAAATGTAACGCACGCGTAATCTGTCACCAAAAATGCAACGTTGGAGTTTAAGAATATGCAAGCGCGCGTGAAGTGGGTTGAAGGTTTAACGTTCCTGGGCGAGTCCGCGTCAGGGCATCAGATTTTGATGGATGGTAACTCCGGCGATAAAGCGCCCAGCCCAATGGAAATGGTGCTGATGGCGGCAGGGGGATGCAGCGCCATTGACGTGGTGTCGATTCTGCAAAAAGGCCGTCATGACGTGACGGATTGTGAGGTCAAACTCACGTCAGAACGCCGCGAAGAGGCGCCACGCCTGTTCACCCACATCAATCTGCACTTTGTGGTCACCGGTAAAGAACTGAAAGACGCGGCGGTTTCACGTGCGGTGGACCTGTCTGCGGAGAAGTACTGCTCTGTCGCGTTAATGCTGGAGAAAGCGGTAAAAATCACCCATTCGTATGAAGTGATCGAGGCTTAATGTTTTGGCGGGTGGCGCTTCGCTGACCCGCCCTACAAAAGCACGACCGTAGGCCCGGTAAGCGCAGCGCCACCGGGCAAAAAACTCACGCGATCTGTTTCCCTTCCATCAATCGCTCCACCAGCGGCGTCATGATGAGCTCCATCGCCAGCCCCATTTTTCCGCCCGGTACGACTAATGTATTCATGTGAGAAATAAACGAGCCCTGCAGCATCGCCAGCAGCCAGGGGTAGTCAATGCCTTCGAGATTGCGGAAATGGATCACCACAAAGCTCTCATCCAGGGATGGGATACTTTTGGCCGCGAACGGGTTGGAGGTGTCCACCGTCGGCACGCGCTGGAAGTTGATATGGGTGCGGGAAAACTGCGGCGTCAGGAAGTTGATGTAGTCTTCCATGGAGCGCACCACCGAATCCATCACTGCTTCGCGCGAGTGGCCGCGCTCGCTCATGTCACGCGTCAGCTTCTGGATCCACTCCAGGTTAACGATAGGCACCACGCCAACCAGCAGATCCACGTGGCGCGCCACGTCGTGCTGCGGCGTGACCACGCCGCCGTGTAATCCTTCGTAGAACAGCACGTCGGTAGGTTCCGGCAGGGGCTGCCAGGGGGTAAAGGTGCCAGGCACCTGATTCCAGGGAACGGCTTCATCATAGGTATGCAGATACTTGCGGGACTGCCCTTTACCGCTCTGGCCGTACTCAATAAAGGTTTGTTCCAGCAGGCCGAAGTCATTGGCTTCCGGACCGAAGTAGCTGATGTGTTTACCCAGATCGCGCGCCTTACGGATGGCCATGTCCATCTCCGGGCGCGTGTAGCGGTGAAAGCTGTCGCCTTCGACCTCCGCCGCACGGAGATTCAGCTGGGCGAAAATCTTGCGAAATGCGAGGCTGGTGGTGGTGGTTCCCGCACCACTCGACCCCGTAACGGCAATAACCGGATGTCTGGCAGACATAGCAACTCCCTGACTGAAAAGGGTGGAAGATCAGCCGTGAAACGCGTTGCGGGGCATGATATTGACCGTCTCATGCAGTTCTGACCACACCAGCACCACGTCGCCGCTTTTCAGCTGGCGCTTTACATCGTTGACCTTTTGCTCAAGCGAGCGTTCCTGTTCACCATAATCGGTGCCTTCGCGTAATACAAAGCTTTCAATCAGATTATCGAGCGTTTCGGGAGCCAGATCCTGCCAGGGAATAATCATGTTGCACCGTCCAGATAAGGGGTTAGCCAGTCAGGAATACGCGCCTCAAGCCACATTTTCGGGCGGCGCAGCGTGCCGCCGATAAACCCGACGTGGCCGCCGTGCTCGGTCAACTGATAGTGAACGTTGTCGGGCAGGAATTCCTGAGCGGGAATCGAGTGATGATCCATAAAAGGGTCATCTTTGGCGTGAATGATCAGCGTTGGCTGCGTGATCTTGCTGAGCAGCGGCATGGCGCTGCATTGACGATAATAGTCAATTGCATCGGCGAAGCCGTGAATTTTCGCGGTGATCAGATCGTCGAATTCGCGTATGCGGCGCACTTTTTTCAGCTGGCGCAGGCTTACCGGGAGAGTATCCGGGTAGGCTTTCAGTTTACGCGCGGCATTGGCCTTCAGCAGGTTGAGCAGGTAGCGCTGATAGACGCGGGAAAAGCCTTTATCCATGTGGTAGCTGCACTGCTCCAGCATGAACGGGGCGGAGACAATGACGGCGGCATCCAGCGGGACGCTTTCCCCTTCTTTAGCTAACAGGCAGGCCAGCATATTTCCGCCCAGCGAGTAGCCTACGGCCGCGGTGGGCACGGTGCCATAGTTGTCCCGCAGCCAGTGTAAAAACCACGTGCCGTCTTCGGTTTCACCCGAGTGATAGATACGCTTCTGCCGGTTCGGCTCGCCGCTGCAGCCGCGAAAATGCATCACCACGCCGAGCCAGCCGCGCGCTTTGGCCGCCTCAATGAGCCCGTGTGCATACGGGCTGTGCAGGCTGCCTTCCAGACCGTGAAAAACCACCAGCCGTGGCTTATGTCGAGCCTGATCCGGCGCTTCGCTCCAGGCGAGATCCAGAAAGTCACCGTCTGGCAGATCTAGCCGCTGCCAGTGTGGGGTGAACTGAACCTTGCGGCGGATCAGTCGCGGCAGCATGGTCTGCAAATGGCGATTGGCGACGCCGCGCATAGGCACGAACTCAGTGCTGTCTTCGGCGGCAATGTCAAAGCCTGATGGAATGATTTGGGTCATAGGCGCGATGCTGATTCTTGTCGGAAATTTACGATACTTTCCGAATTGTACTCCGTTTAGCCTGGATTTCCGAACCAGGCTAAACGGAGCAATGAATTCAGTCAGCCTGCAGCATTGTTTCCAGCTGTTCCTGCGCATCCAGCCACGCCATCTCACACTCTTCAAGGCTGGATTTGGTCTTCGCCTGCGTTTGCAGGCAGTCCGTCAGTTCCGCTTTACGGCTCTGGTCATACAGACCGCTGTCGCCCAGCTTCTCTTCAACGGTAGCAAGGGTGGCGTTGAGCTTTTCCATCTCTTTTTCGAGACGGGCAATCTCTTTACGCAGCGGCTGCGTCTGGGTGCGCAGCTCCGCTTCACGGCGCTTCTGGTCTTTACGTGCCTGCGCGCTGTTGGCGTTGTCTTTCGCTGACTCTTCCGGCTGGCTTTCCTGCTTCTGCACGTCCGTCAGCCACTGCTGGTAGTCTTCCAGATCGCCGTCGAACGGTTCGACTTTGCCGTCGTGCACTAAGTAGAGATCGTCCGTGGTGGAGCGGATCAGGTGACGATCGTGCGAAACGACAACCAGCGCCCCTTCGAATTCAATCAGCGCTTCGGTCAGTGCCTGACGCATGTCGAGATCCAGGTGGTTGGTCGGTTCATCGAGCAGCAGCAGGTTCGGGCGCTGCCAGACGATCAGCGCCAGCACCAGACGGGCCTTTTCGCCGCCGGAGAAGCGCTCGGTGTTTTCGGTGACCTTATCGCCCTGGAAGCCGAAGCCGCCGAGATAGTCGCGCAGCTTCTGCTCCATCTCCTGCGGCGCCAGACGCGCAAGATGCTGAATCGGGGATTCATCCGCGCGTAAATATTCCAGTTGATGCTGGGCGAAGTAACCCAGTTTGATGCCCTTCGCCAGGCCGATTTCACCCTTGACCGGATTAAGCTCACCCGCCAGCAGTTTGATCAGCGTGGATTTACCGGCACCGTTGCGCCCGAGCAGACCAATACGTGAACCCGGCACCAGGTTGAGCTTGATGGAGTCGAGAATAATGCGGTCGGCATAGCCCGCGCTGACCTTTTCCATTTTCAGCAGGGGATTTGGCAGGCTTTCCGGGGCCCGGAAGCTGAAGTGGAACGGGTTGTCGACGTGCGCCGGGGCGATCATCTCCATACGCTCCAGCATCTTGATGCGGCTCTGGGCCTGCTTCGCCTTTGACGCCTTGGCCTTGAAGCGATCCACAAAGCTTTGCAGGTGCGCCACGCGCTGCTGCTGGCTTTCATACATCGACTGCTGCTGGGCAAGGCGCGTCGCGCGCTGGCGCTCGAAGGAGCTGTAGTTGCCCGTGTACTCGAACATCGTTTGCTGTTCGATATGAATGATTTTATCCACCACCGGGTCGAGGAAGTCGCGGTCGTGGGAGATCAGAATCAGAGTGCCCTGATAGCTCTTGAGCCACTTCTCCAGCCAAATAACCGCATCGAGATCGAGGTGGTTAGTCGGTTCATCGAGCAGCAGCAGGTCAGAGCGGCAGATCAGCGCCTGCGCCAGGTTGAGGCGCATACGCCAGCCGCCGGAGAAGTCGCTGACCGGGCGTTCCAGCTGCTCATTGCTGAAGCCCAGGCCGTGCAGCAGGCTGGAGGCGCGGGAGCGAATGGTCCACGCGTCGATGGCGTCCAGCTTGCCGTGAACGGTGGCGATGGCGTGGCCGTCGTTGCGCTCGTTAGCGGCGATAAGTTCCGCCTCGAGCTTGCGGTACTCACGATCGCCGTCGATAACATAGTCGAGTGCCGGTTCGCTCAGCGCGGGCGTCTCCTGGTTTACCCAGGCGAGCTGCCAGTTCCCCGGGAAGGTAAAGTTACCGCCATCCGCGCTAATCTCGTTTTTCAGCAGCGCCAGCAGCGTGGATTTACCACAGCCGTTTTTGCCGACCAGGCCCACTTTCTGGCCTGGGTTGATGGTAGCAGTGGCGTTATCCAGCAGGACGCGCACGCCGCGACGTATTTGTAACGAGGAGAAAACAATCATAGAAGCGCCGTATGTTCCGACTATGTTAATTTGTCATTATGATAATGTAAGGTGTGGGCCGTTTTCCGCACCGGGCCGTCATGGTAGCCCAAAACAGCGACGATACACAAAAACAGAAACAAGACCGGGAGGGGAATGATGTCTCAGACAGCAAAAGTGCTGCTGCTGTATGCCCATCCGGAATCTCAGGACTCGGTGGCAAACCGGGTGCTGCTTAAGCCGGCTACTCAGCTCAGCAACGTGACGGTGCACGATCTCTACGCGCACTATCCTGATTTCTTTATTGATATTCCTTACGAGCAGGAACTGCTGCGTCAGCATGACGTGATTGTGTTCCAGCATCCGCTTTATACCTACAGCTGTCCGGCGCTGCTCAAAGAGTGGCTGGACCGCGTGCTGAGCCGGGGCTTCTCCAGCGGGGTGGGGGGCAACCAGCTGGCGGGAAAGTACTGGCGTAGTGTGATTACGACCGGTGAACCCGAAAGCGCCTACCGCCACGACGGGCTGAACCGCTATCCGATGAGCGACATTCTGCGGCCTTTTGAGCTGACGGCGGCCATGTGCCGTATGCACTGGATGAGCCCGATTATTGTCTACTGGGCCCGTCGTCAGGATCCGAAAGAGTTGGCCAGCCACGCCAGAGCCTACGGCGAATGGCTGGCGTCACCGATTCCGGCAGGAGGGCGTTAATGGAAGGATCGAATTTGCTCCTCGCCGGGGTGCTGTTTTTATTTGCGGCCGTCGTCGCGGTGCCGCTTGCCGCCCGTATCGGCATCGGGGCGGTGCTGGGGTATCTGCTGGCGGGGATCGCGATTGGCCCCTGGGGACTGGGATTCATCAGCGATGTGGATGAAATTCTCCATTTCTCCGAGCTGGGCGTGGTGTTCCTGATGTTCATCATTGGCCTTGAGCTCAACCCTTCTAAATTGTGGCAGCTCCGACGCTCCATCTTTGGCGTAGGTGCCGCTCAGGTGTTGCTCAGCGCCGCGATTCTGGGTGGCCTGTTAATGCTGACGAATTTCTCCTGGCAGGCGGCGGTGATCGGCGGGATAGGCCTTGCGATGTCGTCGACGGCGATGGCCCTGCAGCTGATGCGCGACAAGGGGATGAACCGCAACGAAGCCGGTCAGCTGGGCTTTTCGGTGCTGCTGTTCCAGGATTTGGCGGTGATCCCGGCGCTGGCGCTGGTGCCGCTGCTGGCGGGCTCCGGGGACGATCATTTCGACTGGGCTAAAATCGCCATGAAGGTGCTGGCCTTCGCGGGCATGCTCATCGGCGGGCGTTTCCTGTTACGTCCCGTGTTCCGCTTTATTGCCGCGTCGGGCGTTCGCGAGGTATTTACCGCCGCGACGCTGCTGCTGGTGCTGGGATCGGCGTTATTCATGGACGCGCTGGGGCTGTCGATGGCGCTCGGGACCTTTATCGCCGGGGTGCTGCTGGCGGAAAGTGAATACCGCCACGAGCTGGAAATTGCCATCGATCCCTTCAAAGGGTTGCTGTTGGGGTTGTTCTTTATTTCGGTGGGGATGGCGCTCAACCTTGGCGTGCTCTATACCCATCTCCTGTGGGTTGTGGTGAGCGTCGCTATCCTGGTGGCGGTGAAAACGCTGGTACTGTACGTCATGGCGCGCATTTACGGCCTGCGCAGTTCGGAGCGCATGCAGTTTGCGAGCGTGTTGAGCCAGGGAGGCGAGTTCGCGTTTGTGCTGTTCTCTACCGCCTCCTCCCAGAAGCTGTTTAAAGACGATCAGATGGCGCTTTTGCTGGTAACGGTCACGCTGTCCATGATGACCACGCCGCTGCTGATGAAGCTGGTGGATAGACTGCTTTCGCGCCGCCTGAACCCGACAGACGATGAAGACGAAGCGCCGTGGGTGGAAGACGATAAGCCCCAGGTGATCGTAGTGGGCTTTGGCCGCTTTGGACAGGTAATCGGCCGTTTGCTAATGGCGAACAAAATGCGCATTACGGTGCTGGAGCGGGATATCAGCGCGGTCAACCTGATGCGCAAATATGGCTATAAGGTTTATTACGGCGACGCGACCCAGCTCGAGCTACTGCGCTCGGCGGGGGCAGAGGCGGCAGAGTCCATCATCATTACCTGTAACGACCCGGAAGACACGATGAAGCTGGTAGATCTCTGCCAGCAGCATTTCCCGCATCTGCATATTCTGGCGCGTGCGCGGGGACGTGTTGAAGCTCACGAATTATTGCAGGCGGGTGTGAAACACTTCTCCCGTGAGACGTTCTCCAGTGCGCTGGAGCTGGGGCGCAAGGCGCTGATCTCACTTGGCATGCATCCGCATCAGGCGCAGCGCGCCCAGATGCACTTCCGCCGGCTGGATATGCGGATGCTGCGCGAGCTGATGCCGGTACATACCGATACGGCGCAGATCTCCCGCGTGCGGGAAGCCCGTCGCGAGCTGGAGGAGATCTTCCAGCGCGAGATGCAGCAGGAACGACGCCAGCTCGATGGCTGGGATGAATTTGAATAAAGGGTAACGAAAGATGGCTGTACGTAAACGCTTTATCGCGGGTGCAAAATGCCCGACCTGCCAGGCGCAAGATACCCTGGCGATGTGGCGGGAAAATAATATTGATGTTGTTGAGTGTGTTAAGTGCGGTCACCAGATGCGTGAGGCCGACAAAGAGGCGCGCGAGCACGTTCGCAAAGAAGAGCAAGTTATCGGGATTTTTCATCCGGACTAGCGATATGCCCTGAGTTTTTTTAAGCTAAAGGGTACACAGGTGCAGATTTCCGCTACAATCTGCGCCAGCAATTTTCCCACGCTCAGGAGATATCATGAAAGTAGCAAAAGACCTGGTGGTCAGCCTGGCCTATCAGGTACGTACAGAAGACGGTGTGTTGGTTGATGAGTCTCCGGTGAGTGCGCCGCTTGACTACCTGCATGGTCACGGTTCCCTGATTTCCGGCCTGGAAAACGCGCTGGAAGGTCATGAAGTTGGCGACAAATTTGACGTTGCTGTAGGCGCGAACGACGCTTACGGTCAGTATGACGACAACTTGGTTCAGCGCGTTCCTAAAGACGTGTTCATGGGCGTTGACGAACTGCAGGTTGGCATGCGCTTCCTGGCGGAAACCGACCAGGGCCCGGTTCCAGTTGAAATCACCGAAGTGGAAGATGACCACGTCGTGGTTGACGGCAACCACATGCTGGCTGGCCAGAACCTGAAGTTCAACGTAGAAGTTGTTGCGATCCGCGAGGCGACCGAAGAAGAGCTGGCTCATGGCCACGTTCACGGTGCGCACGGTCACGACCATGACCACGATCACGGCCACGACGGCTGCTGCGGTGGTCACGGCCACGACCATGGTCATGACCACGGCCACGGTAAAGGTGGTTGCGGTAACGGCGGCTGCGGCTGCCACTAATTCCGTCATGCGGAAAATAAAAAAGCGGGATTATCCCGCTTTTTTTACGCCTCAATAATGAGGCGGTGGCGTCTCTTCCGACTGAGAGGCAATGTTCGACGGCTGCGTAGCCTTCAGCTTTTCCGTCAGCAGGCGCATATGATCCCGCAGTTTCGCCATTTCGAGCTCATGTGCGGTCACGGTCTGGTTTAGCTCTTCGATGGTGATGTCCTGAAAAGCCAGGCGGCTTTCCAGCTCAGCCATTCTCGCTTCTATCGTTGTATCCTTCATCATTCACCTCGTTTATTTCAGATTCGCCATAATGGCCCAGCGGCGGCGCAGTTTAACTGAGTTTATCCTTAAGTACAGTTCGCATCCCTCTGGCAAGAAACTTATTTAAACAAAAATAGTCTGAAAAGTGGCGAGAATTGGACGTGTCTGTCTGTAGATTTCTTCTGCAACGTTTTATAGTACGTCACTCATTTACGTTTAACGCTGGGGTGAGAGTCCCCAGGCCCTGGAGATATGGATGAAATCACTGTTTAAAGTAACGCTGCTGGCGACGACGATGGCTGTTGCGCTGAACGCGCCGCTGTCATTCGCTGCTGATACTGCTGCGAAGCCTGCTGCCACTGCAGACAGCAAAGCAGCGTTCAAAAATGACGACCAGAAATCCGCCTACGCACTGGGCGCATCTCTGGGTCGTTACATGGAAAACTCTCTGAAAGAACAAGAGAAACTGGGCATCAAACTGGATAAAGCTCAGCTGATCGCAGGCGTTCAGGACGCATTTGCCGATAAGAGCAAGCTGTCTGACCAGGAAATTGAACAGACTCTGCAGGCGTTCGAAGCGCGTGTGAAGGGCGCCGCGCAGACTAAGATGGACGCGGACGCAAAAGACAACGAAGCGAAAGGCAAAGCCTACCGCGATGCTTTCGCTAAAGAGAAGGGTGTGAAAACCTCTTCGACTGGCCTGGTGTACAAAGTTGAGAAAGAAGGCACCGGCGATGCGCCTAAAGACAGCGACACGGTTGTCGTGAACTACAAAGGTACGCTGATCGACGGTAAAGAGTTCGATAACTCTTACACCCGTGGTGAGCCGCTCTCCTTCCGTCTGGATGGTGTGATCCCTGGCTGGACTGAAGGCCTGAAAAACATCAAGAAAGGCGGCAAGATCAAGATGGTCATCCCACCGGATCTGGCCTATGGCAAAACCGGCGTTCCGGGGATCCCTGCCAACTCTACGCTGGTCTTTGACGTAGAGCTGCTGGACATCAAACCGGCACCGAAAGCGGATGCCAAGGCAGACGCACCGGCTGACGATAAAGCCGCTGCAGCTAAGAAGTAATGCTGAAAAAAAACCGCCGCCTTTAAGGCGGCGGTTTTTTATTGTGGGGCAGATATAATTAACACTGGAAAGCGTTAGGCACGCTGTATTAATTTAGTTGTCCGTGTAGATAATGAGCCTGCCCTGAAAACCTAACGACAGGCTCCTGAAAAGGAGTGTTTTTTTCATGTCCAGGTCGCTTTTAACCAACGAAACCAGTGAACTTGATTTGCTGGATCAACGTCCTTTTGACCAGACCGACTTCGATATTCTGAAATCCTATGAAGCGGTAGTGGACGGGTTAGCGATGCTCATTGGCTCCCACTGCGAAATCGTATTGCACTCCCTGCAAGATCTGAAGTGTTCCGCCATCCGCATTGCGAATGGTGAGCATACTGGCCGTAAAATTGGCTCGCCAATTACCGACCTTGCATTGCGTATGTTGCATGACATGACCGGCGCGGACAGCAGCGTCTCCAAATGCTATTTCACCCGCGCCAAAAGCGGCGTGCTGATGAAATCAGAAACCATCGCGATTCGAAACCGCGAGCATCGTGTAATTGGGCTGCTGTGCATCAACATGAACCTTGATGTGCCTTTCTCGCAGATCATGAGCACCTTTATTCCACCAGAAACGCCGGATGTTGGCTCTTCTGTTAACTTTGCCTCTTCCGTCGAAGATCTCGTCACGCAGACGCTTGAGTTCACCATTGAAGAGGTGAATGCCGACCGCAACGTCTCTAACAACGCCAAGAATCGCCAGATCGTGCTCAATCTCTATGAAAAAGGGATTTTTGATATTAAAGACGCCATCAACCAGGTGGCCGATCGTCTCAACATCTCCAAGCACACGGTCTACCTCTATATTCGCCAGTTCAAAAGCGGTGATTTCCTGGGACAAGATAAGTAATGCGTTATGCGTTAATGGTGACAGGCCCGGCGTACGGGACTCAGCAGGCCAGCAGCGCGCTGCAGTTTGCGCAGGCGCTGCTGGCAGCCGGACATGAGCTGGCGAGCGTCTTCTTCTATCGGGAAGGGGTGTATAACGCGAACCAGTTTACGTCGCCGGCGAGCGATGAGTTTGATGTGGTGCGCGGCTGGCAGGCATTAAACGAAAAGCAGGGCGTAGAACTGCACATCTGCGTGGCGGCGGCACTGCGCCGCGGCGTGACCGATGCAACCGAAGCCGCCCGTCTTGGTTTGTCGGGTTCTAACCTCCAGCCCGGTTTTTCGTTAAGCGGTCTGGGCGCGCTGGCACAGGCGGCGCTCACCTGCGACAGAGTGGTGCAATTCTGATGAAGCGCGTGGCATTTGTTTTTGCGTCTGCGCCGCACGGGAGCGCTTCTGGCCGCGAAGGACTGGATGCGTTACTTGCGACGTCCGCGCTGACCGAAGATATCGGCGTCTTCTTTTTAGGGGACGGTGTGTTTCAGCTTCTGGCGGGTCAGCAGCCACAGGCCATTCTGGCGCGGGATTACATCGCTACGTTTAAAGTGCTGCCGCTGTATGACATTGAAACCCTGTATGTCTGCGCCGACTCGCTGGCCGCTCGCGGTTTGGATGAGAAGACGCCTTTCGTGCTGGATGTGACCGTCGTCTCTTCTGCGGCATTGCGCGAACACCTTTCCCACTACGACACCGTTCTGACCTTCTGAGGCTGCCATGCTCCATACTCTGAGCCATTCACCATGGCAATGTGATATCGACGCGTTACTGAGTATGCTGCGCGACGGTGATGACCTGCTGCTGATTCAGGACGGCGTGCTTGCCGCACTTGAAGGCAGCCGTTTCGTTGAAATGCTCACGAATGCCCCCATAACAGTTTCTGCGCTGAAAGACGATCTGGATGCGCGGGGTCTTTCTGGTCAAATTTCAGCCAAAATTGACGTGGTTGGCTATACTGATTTCGTCAATCTTACTGTGACGCACGCCAGTCAAATGAACTGGTGATTTGAGATCGCTGTATATTTCTTGACACCTTTTCGACGTAGCCCTAAAATTTCGCGTCCTCATATTGTATGAGGTCGTTTTATTACGTGTTTACGAAGCAAAAGCTAAAACCAGGAGCTATTTAATGGCAACAGTTAACCAGCTGGTACGCAAACCACGTGCACGCAAAGTTGCGAAAAGCAACGTGCCTGCGCTGGAAGCCTGCCCGCAGAAACGTGGTGTATGTACTCGTGTATATACCACCACTCCTAAAAAACCAAACTCCGCACTGCGTAAAGTATGCCGTGTGCGTTTGACTAACGGTTTCGAAGTGACTTCCTACATCGGTGGTGAAGGTCACAACCTGCAGGAGCACTCCGTGATCCTGATCCGTGGCGGTCGTGTTAAAGACCTTCCGGGTGTTCGTTACCACACCGTTCGTGGTGCGCTGGACTGCTCAGGTGTTAAAGACCGTAAGCAGGCTCGCTCCAAGTACGGCGTGAAGCGTCCTAAGGCTTAATGGTTCTCCGTTAAGTAAGGCCAAACTGATTTATCTTAATGTCATACTAAACTCTTTGAGTTTTGGACAATCCTGAATTAACAACGGAGTATTCCCATGCCACGTCGTCGCGTCATTGGTCAGCGTAAAATTCTTCCAGATCCGAAATTCGGATCAGAACTGCTGGCAAAATTTGTAAATATCCTGATGGTAGATGGTAAAAAATCTACTGCAGAAGCAATCGTATACAGCGCGCTGGAGACCCTGGCTCAGCGTTCTGGTAAAAATGAACTGGAAGCTTTCGAAGTCGCTCTCGACAACGTTCGCCCAACTGTAGAAGTTAAGTCCCGCCGCGTTGGTGGTTCTACTTATCAGGTTCCAGTTGAAGTTCGTCCGGTTCGTCGTAATGCCCTGGCAATGCGTTGGATCGTTGAAGCTGCTCGTAAACGCGGTGATAAATCCATGGCTCTGCGTCTGGCGAACGAACTTTCTGATGCTGCAGACAACAAAGGTACTGCAGTTAAGAAACGTGAAGACGTTCACCGTATGGCAGAAGCCAACAAGGCGTTCGCACACTACCGTTGGTAATCCCTTCGGAGTCTTAGTCACCAGGCGGGCGCTTCAGAGAAGCCGCCCGCTCTGGGTAACTTAACTGAACGCCTAAAGATATAAACGAGGAATCAAATGGCTCGTACAACACCCATCGCACGCTACCGTAACATCGGTATCAGTGCGCACATCGACGCCGGTAAAACCACTACTACCGAACGTATTCTGTTCTACACCGGTGTAAACCACAAAATCGGTGAAGTTCATGACGGCGCAGCCACCATGGACTGGATGGAACAGGAGCAGGAGCGTGGTATCACTATCACCTCCGCAGCGACTACTGCATTCTGGTCAGGTATGGCTAAGCAGTACGAACCGCATCGCGTAAACATCATCGACACCCCAGGGCACGTTGACTTCACCATCGAAGTAGAACGTTCCATGCGTGTTCTTGACGGCGCGGTAATGGTTTATTGCGCAGTTGGTGGTGTTCAGCCACAGTCTGAAACCGTATGGCGTCAGGCGAACAAATATAAAGTTCCACGCATCGCGTTCGTTAACAAAATGGACCGTATGGGTGCTAACTTCCTGAAAGTTGTTGGTCAGATCAAAACCCGTCTGGGCGCGAACCCTGTTCCGCTGCAGCTGGCAATTGGTGCTGAAGAAGGCTTCACCGGCGTTATCGACCTGGTGAAAATGAAAGCCATCAACTGGAACGATGCAGACCAGGGCGTTACCTTCGAATACGAAGATATCCCAGCTGCAATGCAGGACCTGGCTGACGAATGGCACCAGAACCTGATCGAATCCGCTGCTGAAGCTTCTGAAGAGCTGATGGAGAAATACCTGGGTGGTGAAGAACTGACTGAAGAAGAGATCAAAAAAGCTCTGCGTCAGCGCGTTCTGAACAACGAAATCATCCTGGTAACCTGTGGTTCTGCGTTCAAGAACAAAGGTGTTCAGGCGATGCTGGATGCGGTAGTTGACTACCTGCCATCCCCAGTTGACGTTCCTGCGATCAACGGCATCCTGGACGACGGTAAAGATACCCCGGCTGAGCGTCACGCAAGCGACGAAGAGCCATTCTCTGCACTGGCGTTCAAAATTGCTACCGACCCATTCGTGGGTAACCTGACCTTCTTCCGCGTTTACTCTGGTGTGGTTAACTCCGGTGACACCATCCTGAACTCCGTGAAAGCGGCGCGTGAGCGTTTTGGCCGTATCGTACAGATGCACGCTAACAAACGTGAAGAGATCAAAGAAGTTCGTGCGGGCGACATCGCTGCAGCTATCGGTCTGAAAGACGTGACCACTGGTGACACCCTGTGTGACCCGGATCACCCGATCATTCTGGAGCGTATGGAATTCCCAGAGCCGGTAATCTCCATCGCAGTTGAACCAAAAACCAAAGCTGACCAGGAAAAAATGGGTCTGGCTCTGGGCCGTCTGGCGAAAGAAGACCCATCATTCCGCGTATGGACTGATGAAGAATCTAACCAGACCATCATCGCTGGTATGGGTGAACTGCACCTGGACATCATCGTTGACCGTATGAAGCGTGAATTCAACGTTGAAGCGAACGTGGGTAAACCTCAGGTTGCTTACCGCGAAGCGATTCGCGCGAAAGTTACCGACATTGAAGGTAAACACGCTAAGCAGTCTGGTGGTCGCGGTCAGTACGGTCACGTTGTGATCGACATGTACCCACTGGAGCCGGGCTCTAACCCGAAAGGTTACGAGTTCATCAACGACATCAAAGGTGGTGTAATTCCTGGCGAATACATCCCAGCCGTTGATAAAGGCATCCAGGAACAGCTGAAAGCGGGCCCTCTGGCTGGCTATCCGGTTGTTGACATGGGTGTTCGTCTGCACTTCGGTTCTTACCACGACGTTGACTCCTCTGAACTGGCGTTTAAACTGGCTGCGTCTATTGCCTTTAAAGAAGGCTTTAAGAAAGCAAAACCAGTTCTGCTTGAGCCAATCATGAAGGTTGAAGTAGAAACTCCTGAAGAGAACACCGGTGACGTTATCGGTGACTTGAGCCGTCGTCGCGGTATGCTGCGTGGTCAGGAATCCGAAGTAACTGGCGTTAAGATCCACGCTGAAGTTCCGCTGTCTGAAATGTTCGGATATGCAACTCAGCTGCGTTCTCTGACCAAAGGTCGTGCATCATACACCATGGAATTCCTGAAGTATGATGATGCGCCTAACAACGTTGCTCAGGCCGTTATTGAAGCCCGTGGTAAGTAATCCACAGGATTAAAACCTAAGTCCCGTGCTCTCTCCACAGGGGAGAGCACTATAGTAAGGAATATAGCCGTGTCTAAAGAAAAATTTGAACGTACAAAACCGCACGTCAACGTTGGTACTATCGGCCACGTTGACCATGGTAAAACTACCCTGACTGCTGCAATCACTACCGTTCTGGCTAAAACCTACGGCGGTTCTGCTCGTGCATTCGACCAGATCGATAACGCACCAGAAGAAAAAGCTCGTGGTATCACCATCAACACTTCCCACGTTGAGTATGACACCCCGACTCGCCACTACGCACACGTAGACTGCCCAGGCCACGCCGACTATGTTAAAAACATGATCACCGGTGCTGCGCAGATGGACGGCGCGATCCTGGTTGTTGCTGCGACTGACGGCCCAATGCCTCAGACTCGTGAGCACATCCTGCTGGGTCGTCAGGTAGGCGTTCCTTTCATCATCGTGTTCCTGAACAAATGCGACATGGTTGATGACGAAGAGCTGCTGGAACTGGTAGAGATGGAAGTTCGTGAACTGCTGTCTCAGTACG